>NZ_PGFA01000003.1:358362-716724 GCF_002797555.1 Hymenobacter chitinivorans DSM 11115
TTGCGGCCTTTTTCCACGGCGGGTACGCCGCGCTCCAGCCACACCGGGGCGGGGGCACCCTTGAGGTAGTGGTCGAAGAACTGTAGTTCCCGCACCGAAATATCCTTGCGGTTTTCGCGCTTCACCAGGTTGTGGGCCTCGCCGTTGTACTGCAGCAGCCACACGGGCTTGCCCAGGCGGCGCAAATCGGTGAACATTTCGATGCCCTGGTACCATGGCACGGCCCCGTCGGCATCATTCGACATAATTACCACCGGCGTCTGGACCTTAGGCAACTGGAACAGGGGTGAGTTCCTGATGTAGCGGTCCGTCTGGTCCCAGAGCGTGCCGCCGATGCGGCTCTGGGTGTGCTCGTACTGAAACTGCCGGCTCATACCCGATTCCCAGCGGATGCCGCCGTAGGCCGAGGTCATGTTCACCACCGGGGCACCAGCCCAGGCCGCAGCGTACATGTTGGTCTGGGTGATGAGGTAGGCCACCTGGTAGCCGCCCCAGCTCTGGCCCTGCAGGCCGATGTGGGCCGCGTCCACCCAGCTGTTTTTCTTCAAATCCTCCACGCCGGAGTTGATGAACTCCACTGCCGACGGGCCCGGCTCCCCGATGGTGTAGCTGATGTCGGGAGTGAAAACCAGGTAGCCGTTGCTGGCAAACATGGCAATGTCGAGGCGGGAAGGCGTGGGGGCCGGGGCCGTGTACTTATACAGGCCGTCGGAAAGCTTTTCGTAGAAATACACCACCATCGGGTACTTCTTGGCCGGGTCGAAGTTCTCGGGCTTGTACAGCACGCCGGTGGCCTTGTAGCCCTTGGGCGTGGTCCAGTGCACGAGGTCGGCCGTAAACCAGTTGTAGTCCTTCTGCTGGGCGTTGATGCTGCTCAGCTTGATTTCCTTTTTCAAGTCCCGGCTCACGTACAAATCGGGCGAGGCACTCACGTTCGACTTGGTGTAGATAAAGGCGTCGCCCTTTTTGGCCTGCATCAGGTTGGAATAGCCGAAGGGCGCCATTACCAGGGCCTCGGGGGCTTTCAGGCTGCTGATGCCCTTGCGGGAGTAGCCCCACTGCTTGGTTGTCTCGTTCTGCACCAGCAGCAGTAGCTCGTCCTTGGGCTCGATAAACTTCTTTTTCTCGACCGGAATCGTGTAGCGGAAAATCTGCTTGGTGCTGCGGCCCACGCCGTTCGTGAAATTCACGGCCGCGCCGGTTTTGGGGTCTACTTTCCAGATGTCGTACCGGTCGTAGAGCAGTACGGCCGCATCGTCCTTGGTCCAGGCGGCCAGGCCGTAGGGCTGCGGGTCGTCGGGCGAGTCGTTTTCCTCATCCGTAAACGACACGTTGAGCTTGCCGGTCAGATTCACGGTTTTGCGGCCGTCCACGGCGTAGGCAAACCAGTTCTTGCCCACGTAGTCGTACCAGGTCACGTACTTGCCGTCGGGCGACATCTGGAACCGGCTCTTGGCGGCCTTTGGGTTAACAGCCACCCGCTCCCCGCTCACCGTCGATACCAAATAGGCCTGCTTGAGCGTGGTGCCTTCCCACTGCATCGAGACTCGCTTGCCGGTGTCCGTCACGGCCAGAATGTACTCGGCGTTGGTATTTTCGGGCAGGAAGGAGTCGCGCAGGTACTCGTCTTCCAGCTGCACAAACTTGCCGTCTTTCCTGGGGTAGATAACCGCTAAGTAATTGCGCTGCAAGTCCTTTTTCAGCGTTTTAAGCTGCATCGGCTGCAGGTAGTCGTCCTTGTAGTTCCAGATGTCGAGCTTGGCCGTCTCGAAGTCTACAATCGTGGTGTCCTGCGGAATCGGGTCGGGGGCCGTGCCGAAAAACAGCTTCTCGCCGTTCTTGCTGAACGAAACCTTACCAAAGCCGCTCGGCGACCAGCCCTTGCGCAGGGGCGTCGCGCCCGGCTTCAGCAGCACCCGGGCCGAGTCGGCACCCAAATCAGAATAGTACAGGCTAAAGGGCTTGACCAGGGCTTTTTCCGGGTGCTTCTCGGCCGTGAAAGCCACCTGCTTGCCGGCCTCGTCGAAGGCAATGTTCTTATACACGCCCTTGCTGGCGCTGACCAGCTTGGCCGTGCCCGAGGCCACGTCCAGCACGTACAGGCCCGATTTCACGTCCTTGTTGCCCTTGGGCGCCACCACCGCAAAGCCCACCTTGTTGCCGGGCTTGCTCACCTGGTATTCCGTCACGAAGTCAAACGTGCTGGTCTTGCCCGTCAGCAGGCTTACCACCGTCAGCGGGGCGCCTTCCTTCTTGGCTTCGAGCAGCTGGTCGGTGAGCTTCTTGATGGTGTCGGTCGGGACCTTTTTGGCCGCGTCCTTCACCGGCAGCCGTTCCCCCAGAAACGCCAGCACCGCCGCGTCTTCGGCCAGCTGAAACGACTTCACGTTGGGGTACTTCACCAGCTTATTGCCCGCCACGGTATACACGCCCAGGGAGTCCTTGGGCATGTCGGCGGGCTTTTTCTTCTTGATCTTGGCCTGGCGTACCACGTGGTACTGGGGCCGGATGCTGAAGACGGCAAACTTGGAGTCGGCCGTAAACTGGGCCGAGTCGCCGCGGCTCACCTGGCGCAGGGTTTCGTTGGTGGCCGTCTTGAGGTAGAGCGTGCCGTCGCCCTGCTGGGGCTTCACCTGAAACAGCACGTACTTGCCGTTCTGGCTGATTTTCTGGTTGGCCACGCTCTGCCACTGGTCGTACACCGAGTGGTCGAGGGGCTTTTTCGGGGTTTGCTGGGCAACGGCGGGCTGCAGGAAAGCCAGGCCGGCCAGCAAGGCAAACGGTTTATACATCAATAGAAGCGTAGCCCTGAAAAAGCAGGGAAGGTTGGGTTTCAGCAAAAGAAGGAAAAGCCGCCCGGTGGTTGCAGCCGGCGGGCGGGACGTTGGTTAGTCTTCGTGGCCCGGAACAGCGGCCTGGGCCGGCGCGTTCTTCAACTCCGCCGATTCTTTGGCCAGGCGTTGCTTCTCGGTTTCGGAAGCCGCGCGGGGCAGCTTGCCCAAATCCGGCTGCCCGGCGTCTACCCAGCAGGTGTACCAGTAGCTGCTCACCAGCTTCACGGCCAGGCGCATCTGCCGCTCCACCTGCCCGTTGAGGCGCTGGTGGTACTCGTTGGTAAAGTCCCGGGAGTAGACGCGCACGGTCTGGTTGCCGCGCTCCTCGAAGCCAAACTTACGGTCCTCGGCAAACTCGGTGGTCAGCTTCCGCTCGAAGCCCAGCACCGAGTCGACGGCGGCGTTGGAGCGGCCCACGGCCTGCCAAATGGTTTCCGTCGGGTTCTTGAGGTACACCGGCTGGCCCACGAAAAAGTCGTAGTTGGCGCTCAGGATTTCCGGCAGCCGACTTTCCCAGAACCCGTGAATGCCACGCTGCCCGGTGAGCTGCCCGTTGTAGTTGTGCGTGGTATGCAGCGGCACGCAGGCGTCGGCAATGTAGTGGCCCATGTCGGCCGAGAGGCTCAGAATCCGGTCGGCATCCCGCTTTTTGAAAGCGTCGGTCAGCTGGTACTTCATTTTCACCACCTGCCAGGGCACGATGCCGTGCTTCATCAAGGAGTCTTCGCCGTATTTGGCAATGGCGTCGGCCCAGTTGTGGGGCAGCTTGGTCAGGGCACTGTCGCCGTACACGTCCACGTCCAGGAAGTGGCGCGGGGCTTCACCGGGCACCACCGAGCGGCGGGAGTCGGGCCGGGTGGCGTTTTCGGTCATATAGTCGATGTTGGCCTTGTAAAACCCGACCATCTCCGGCGGCAGCGTAAACACCGCCAGCCGGTTAATCAGCCGGTGCCCGAAAAACCCCCAGGCCTGGGGCCTTTGGGGTAGCAGCGCCAATACCACTAAAAGCACCAGAGTAAAGGTTTTATGCATAGAGTCGGAGAGAATAATTCATTGTTTATGCTGTTATCATTTCCTCTGTCATCCTGAGCACAGCGAAGGATGACAGAGGAATAGTACGCCCCCTAAGTAACAAAAAAACTCGTCGGTCCGGCGCGCTTTTCTGCGGCCCGACCGACGAGTTCTACTCCTTCACAATAAGTAGCTTAGCGCCGCCCCTGGCCGGCGAAGCGCATGCGGTAGTCGGCATTCACGTCGCCCTTGCTGATGCGGGTGAGCTTGCCCTTGATGAGCTGCTTTTTGAAGCTGGAAATATGGTCTGTGAACAGCACGCCCTCCAGGTGGTCGTACTCGTGCTGAATCACGCGGGCCGTCATGCCCGAGAAGGTTTCCTCGTGCTGCACGCGCTGCTCGTCTTCGTAGCGAATCACGATGGTTTCGTGGCGGTACACGGTTTCGCGTACGCCGGGAATGCTCAGGCATCCTTCTTCAAAGCCCCATTCCTCGCCGGTTTCGCTCACCATTACGGGGTTGATGAAAGCGCGCTTCACCGGCGCTTCGGTCGGGTCAGCTTCCGCCGCGGCTTCTTGGTCCTCCTCGTCTTCGTCCTCGTCGCCCACCATCGGGGCCGAGTCGATTACGAACAGGCGGACGCTCTTGCCAATCTGGGGGGCGGCCAGGCCCACCCCGCTGGCGTGGTACATGGTGGCAAACATATCGTCGATGAGCTGTTTGAGCTCGGCGGCGGGCAAATCGGCGGGAATGTCTTTGGCGCGGGTCTTCAGGACGGGGTCACCGAAGGCAACAATGGGGTAAATCATCGGGATTCGAGGAAAGATTGCAAAATCAGGGTAGCACTCACCTTGTCGACGGTGGCCTTGTCGCGGCGGTCCTTCTTGGACAGCCCGCCGGCCAGCATGGCCGCGTGGGCCATGCGCGAGGTGTAGCGCTCGTCAATTTCGTGGACCGGCACTTCGGGAAAGTCCTTGCGCAGGCGCCGCACCACGCCCACCACGGCGCTGGTCGAGTCGGTAGCTTCGTTCAGCAGCGTCTTGGGCATGCCAATGACCAGGGCCGAAAGCGGCTCGCGGGCGTGCAGGGTTTTGACGTAGGTCAAAAGGTCCTGGCTGTGAATGGTTTCGAGCGGCGTGGCAATGAGCTGGAGCGGATCCGTGACGGCCAGTCCGACTCGCTTGTGCCCGTAGTCAATGGCAAGGATGCGTCCCATGGAAAGCGTGAAAATGACGGCAACCGGAGCATACGCCCCGGCCACTGGGCAAAGATACGATAGCCCGCAAGATTGGTGGCATTAGCCGCCGCCCCGCGGCAACTGCGTTAGGCTCGCGCGGCCACCTGCCCAACCCGTCAGAAGCCAAGTTCGTCTAAATCCGTGGGCCTTCGAAAAATGCTAGATTTATCTTTGTGCTTCAGCTGTTTAAGCGCGAAGCCCATTTGGAGAATTACGAGTCTGTGTTGGTGAATATAGTTCTTAATTAAGAACAAATTGCACTGATATTGGAAAATGCTCATGGTTCTATGTTAGCCCGTGGTTTCTTGGAAAAGTTTTAATAGTTTTGGAAGCTTACCGCTACTCAACATCTTCATTTATCGTCCGAACTTCTACTCTCTCAGTCGCTTATGAACGTTGAGCCAAACGATGCTCAGGCGCCCATTCCGGTAAGCTCGCCGGCCGCTGCCCCCCGCAACTCGCGGGCCCAGGTGCGGCAGCCGCTGTTGCTGGCCGTGGTGCTGGCCTGTGGTATTTTGCTGGGAGCAAATCCGTTTCGGCCTTCCGACCAAAACCCCGACGGCACGGCCCGGGGCTACCTAAAGTTCAAAGAAATCCTGAGCTACGTGGACCGCGACTACGTGGACTCCGTGGATGCTGAGGCCCTGTCCGACTACGCCATCAGCCGCATGCTGGAGCGCCTCGACCCGCACTCGGTCTTTATTCCGGCCCGGCAGCAGCAGCAGGCTTCGGCCTTTTTGCAAAGCGACTTCGACGGCGTGGGCGTGGAGTTCAACATTTTCCGTGACACCGTAACCGTCGTTTCGCCCTTGAGCGGCGGACCCGCCGAGCAGGCCGGCTTGCAGCCCGGCGACCGAATCCTGGCCGTGAACGACGAGGCCGTATCGGGCGTGCACATCACCACCGAGCAGATGTTTGGCAAGCTGCGCGGCCCCCGCAGCAGCAAGGTGCAGCTGCTGGTGCAGCGCCGCCACCAGGCCAAGCCCCTGAGTGTACTTGTGACCCGCAACCGGATTCCAAACAGCTCGGTGGACGTGGCCTACATGGTCGACAACGAAACCGGCTATATCAAGGTCAGCCGCTTTGCCAGCGGCACCTACGACGAGTTCAAGCAGGCCCTCGGCGACCTGCGCCGCCAGGGCCTGACCCGCCTCGTGCTCGACTTGCGCGGCAACCCCGGCGGCTACCTCGACCGGGCCACCAAGCTGGCCGACGAGTTTATCGGCGGCACCAAGAAAATCGTGTACACCGACGGCAAAGGCGACGTGTACGACACCCAGACCTACTCCCGCACCTTGGGCGAGTTTGAGGAAGGCCCCCTGGTGGTACTCGTGGACGAAGGCAGCGCCTCGGCCGCGGAAGTGGTAGCCGGCGCCCTGCAGGACCACGACCGGGCCCTGGTAGTCGGCCGCCGCACCTTCGGCAAGGGCCTCGTGCAGCAGCCCATTGCCCTCAACGACGGCTCGGAGCTGCGCCTGACCATTGCCCGCTACTACACGCCCTCGGGCCGCTCGATTCAGAAGTCGTACCGCGGTGGTTACGAGGAGTACGAGAAGGAGCTGGCCCAGCGCCAGAAGCACGGCGAGTATTTCCACGCCGACAGCATCCACTTCGCCGACTCGCTGCGCTACCGCACCGATAAGGGCCGCACCGTGTATGGCGGCGGCGGCATTATGCCCGACCTGTTTGTGCCCCGCGACACGTCGGCCTACTCACCATACTACACCCGCCTGCAGAGCCACAACCTGGTGCGGGAGTTTGCCCTGAACTTCTACCAGGACCACAAAGCCGAGCTCGAAGGCCTGCGCTTTGAGCAATTCAACAGCACGTTCCGCATTTCGGATGCCCAGCTGCAGGCCCTGGCCGCCCAGGCTGCCCACGACGGGGTGCCCGCCGATGCCGCCGGCCTGAAGCGCTGCTCGGTGCTGCTCAAAGACCAGCTCAAGGCTCTGATTGCCCGCAGCGCCTACGGCAAAACGGCCTACTACCAGGTACTGCGCGACCAGGACGCGGAGTTGCAGCAGGCCCTGCGCGCCCTCGGCGACAATGGCACCACGCTGCTGGGCCTGCTGAAGTAGGCTGGCCCTAATCAAGCAAACCAAAACCGCCCCGGACTTCCAGCTGGAAATCCGGGGCGGTTTTGGTTTGCTTGCCGGGCAAGAATCCGAAAGATGCGGGTGGCTTTCCGACTGCAGAAACCGAAGCGGGTCCTGGGCTGCTGGCCGCAACCAGTAAACCCAGGACCCGCTTCGGTTCGGGGCAGAGCCGCCGCTTACTTGCCCGTTTGGGTCACATCGTGGTAGCGGAACTGCTTGTCGATGGAAGTGAAGGGCTTGCCGTCGACTTCGGCGTAGGGGTAGATGAAGTAGTTGAGGGCCAGACCCTGCTGACGCGGGGCCAGGGTCAGGTCCCGGCCCCGGGTAAACTCGACGCGGTTTTCGTCGTGGGCCCCGAAGAAGTAGTTGCGGCGCGACGGGTCCTTGGCCGCCTCGGAAGCGTCGACGGGCACCCAGCCGGTGGCTTTGGTATAGAACTCGGCCCAGCAGTGGTAGCCTTTCACCTCGCCCTCACCCCGCTCGGTGGGCAGCGGGAAGCCGATGCTGAAGCGAGCCGGAATGCCCACGGCCCGGCAGTAGCCGATGAACACGGCGTGGAAGTCGGTGCAGTTGCCGCGGCGGGCGTCGCAGGCGTAGTAGATGTCGCCGCGGCCCCAGCCCTGGCCGGTTTTGTCGTACTTGACGGTGCTGACCACGTGGTTATAGATGGCCTGCGCTTTTTCGAGGTCGGTTTTAGCCTTGGCCTTGGCCACCACTTCCTGGGCCCAGAGCCGGATTTTGTCGTCGAGGGGCACGAGTTGGTCGGCCTGCAGCCAGCGCTGCATGTCGGGGTCGGCAGCTTCTTTCTCCTTTTTGCCGCCGGCCTCGGGCACCAGCACCGGGTTTTTGTGCTCGCGCCGGGTGGCCTCAAACTTCATGCTGACCGAAAAGCTGGTGGGCTCGGGGCTGAGCACGCGCAGGTGGAGCACCTTGTTGCCGTGGGCCGCGTCGAGCAGCTCGTAGGGGTAGGGAGCGGTGATGACCAGATTCTTGATGTCCTGGGACTTATCGGAGTGCGGTACCGGAATCCAGAGGTCGGTTTCCTTGGCCTGAGCCGGCAAATCCTTAACCGTAGCAGTGTATTCGAAGGCAAACGTGCGGGCCCGCACCGGCACCGTACTCACCGGCGACTTGCCGTTCCAGGACAGCAGGGTGCCGGCCAGCAGCAGCAATGAAAAGGCTTTGGGCAGCGAAGAGGAGAAGGACACTAGAAAAGTACTAAAAGTGGAATAGCCGTAGAATGCCAGTTACTGACAGCCGCAAAGGTACGCAGCCAACGGTAGCTGCTAAGACACCTGGACCAGGAAGAGAATTCATTTCCAGGGATATTGTTTCCCACTTCGGCCCGCTGGCCGGCTCGGGCCGTACGTAAACCCCAGAGCCCGGCCGCCGGCTTTTGGCCCGTAGTGCTTACCTTCACCAACCGGAACCCACCCGTTTTCCCACCCGAAAAATTCCCTTTGTATGGCCTACTACCATCGTATCGGTCAGATTCCGCACAAGCGCCACACCCAGTTTCGCCAGCCCGACGGCTCGCTCTACTCCGAGCAGCTGGTGGGCACCCTGGGCTTTCACGGCGTCTCGTCGCTGCTCTACCACATTCACCCGCCCACCCAAATTAAGAAGGTCGGCGAGCCGGTGCCCTACGCGCCCAAGCTGCTCAAAGACCGGCCCCTGGAGCCCAGCCACCTGCGCACCCTGAGCCAGACCACCACCGGCGGCGACTACCTGCAGGCCCGCCAAACGCTGATCGGCAACGCCGACGTGACCATGAGCATCTGCAACCCCACGGAGCGGCGCATGGACTACTACTACAAGAATGCCCTGGCCGACGAGGTGATTTTCGTGCACGAGGGCAGCGGGGAGCTGTGGAGCCAGCTGGGCATCGTGCGCTTCGAGCCCGGCGACTACGTCGTAATTCCGCGCACCATCATTCACCAGCTCCACTTCGATGAGGGACCGGTGCGGCTGCTCATCATCGAGTCGTTCAGCCCCGTCGAAACCTGCCGGCGCTACCGCAACCACTTTGGGCAGCTGCTGGAACACTCGCCCTACTGCGAGCGGGACATCCGCCCGCCCCACCAGCTCATTACCGGCGATGTGCGCGAGTCGGGCGACTACCTGGTCAAGATCAAGAAGGAAGGCTATTTGCACCAGCTCACCTACGGCCACTCGCCCTTCGACGTGGTGGGCTGGGACGGATATTTCTACCCCTACGCCTTCAGTATTCATGATTTTGAGCCGATAACGGGCCGCATTCACCAGCCCCCACCCGTGCACCAGACCTTTGAGGCGCACAACTTCGTCATCTGCTCCTTCGTGCCCCGCCTGTTCGACTACCACCCCGACAGCATCCCGGCGCCCTACAACCACAGCAACGTGGACTCCGACGAGGTGCTGTACTACGTGGCCGGCAATTTTATGTCGCGCAAGGGTATTGATCTGGCCTCGTTTACGGTGCATCCCAGCGGCATTCCGCACGGGCCGCACCCGGGCACGGTGGAAGCCAGCATCGGCAAAAAAGAAACCCGCGAGCTGGCCGTCATGGTCGACACGTTCCGGCCCTTGTACCTGACCGAAGCGGCCCTGCCTTACCTGGATGAGAAGTACCCGATGAGCTGGAACCCCGACTTCAAGCACGAGCCGCCCCGCTCGGCCGACATGATGGACTAGCTGCGGCAGCCGCCGAAAAGTACTATCTTCCGCTACTGCCGCCCCCGGCACTAAAGCAGGGCCGGGGGCGTTAGGCGTTTTCTACTCTCCCTCCAACCTTCACTGCAACAATCGACTAGCATGAAAAAAGTCCTTCTGATGGCCCCGCTGTTTCTGCTGCTGGGCTTTATGAGCTGCAAGAAAATCCAGCAGCTGCTGACCTTCGAAATCTCGACTTCCCAGAACATCAAGGTCCCGGCCAGCTCGGCCTTTATTCCCACGCCCGTGGTGCTGCCCGTGCCCGTGGCAGTGAATGCCAGCGAGACCTTCAAGAACAACAACACCAGCGCCGACCTGGTCAAGGACGTGTCGTTGAGCAAACTCTCGCTCACCATCACCGACCCCCAGGCCGAGAATTTTGACTTCCTGAGCAAAATCAAAATCTCCATCGGCACCGACCAGAACGACATCGTGCCCCTGGCCTACCTCGACGCTGTGCCCAAGGGCGTGTCCAGCATCGAGCTGACTTCCAGCGGCACCAAGCTCGATAAGTACATCAAGGCGCCCAGCTACACGCTCTACACCGAGGCCACGGTAAACCGCTCCATTGCCCGCGAAATCACCGTGCGCGCCGATTCCAAGTTTAAAGTAACCGCCGACCCGCTGTAAATCCCCGGATTGGACGAGTAGCAACAAGGGCCGCTGGTTTCAGCGGCCCTTGTTGCGTTTTTAGGAAATTGAGTCGGAGTGTCAGCAGCTAAAGCTTGCGCTGCGAGCTTAGTGCAGCACCGTCACGCGGCGGTGCAGGCTTTGGGTGCCAATCTTGACGTCGAGCAGATAGATGCCCGCCGGCAGATCCTGCACGGGCACGGTGAACTGCTGGTGGCCGGCCGGTAGCGTCTGGTGCAAGGCCGTGCGCAGCAGCTGGCCGGTGGTGGTGCGCAGCTCCACGTGGGTCAGGGCCGCGGCGGGCAGGTCCAGGGCCAGGTGCAGGGTGTGGCTGGCCGGGTTGGGGTAGGTTTGGAGCATGAGCTCGGGCAGGGCGCCCCGGCCTTTGGCGGCCAGCACCGTCACGTCAATCAGGGCCGTCCAGACGCTGAGCTGGGTATTATCGAGGCGGGTCCAGACGGGGCGCACCACGTTGTCGTGGGCCGTAATGTTGGTGTAGTCGCCGAAGAAGGTGCCTTCGTTGGGCAGAAACGGACTTTGGCTGAGGCGGAAGTTCTGGAAAGTCAGGCCCCCGTCGGTGCTGCGGGCCCCGTACACGTCGGTGCGGGTGTCAGGGTAGCTGCGCCGGTCGTAGAAGACAAACCAGAGGTAGCCGGTTTTCTGGTCTACCGTCATCCAGGTGAAAAACTGGTGCCGGCCCGGCGGGTCGTTGTTCACGCGCACCGGGGCGCCCCAGGTTTGGCCGCCGTCGGTGCTGCGGGCCAGCCACACGTCGGTGTCGGAGGGGCCGTTGCGCTGGTCGCTCCAGTTCACGTACAGGTTGCCGCGGTAGGGGCCGGGGCTCAGGTCGCAGGCCGTGACGGGCAGGCCGTTGGCGCGGGAAATGCCCGGAATGGCGTAATCCCAGCCGCCGGGCTGGCTCACGATGGTGCGCTCCTTGGGCAGCCAGGTCAGGCCCCGGTCGAGGCTGCGGTTGAAGACGATGCCCCGGGGCCCGGCCCAGGCCGAGTACACTTCCCCGTTGGGGCCCACGGCCGGCACGGCGCCTTCCACGGTGGCGTCCTCATCCACCGCGTCGCCGCCGTAGAAGCTGATGCGCTGGGGCGTACTCCAGGTCTGGGCCTGGTCCAGGGATTTGGAGAACAGAATCCGGGTACTGTCGCGGGTGCTAAGGCTGCCGTAGTTGTCGAATTCGGTCCAAGTGGCGTACAGGGCGTTGGTTTTGGGGTCTACCACCACCCATTCCTTGTCCTGCTGCTTGGGCGGGTTCAGGGCAAAGTAGCTCCGGTAGCTCAGGGGCTGACTGGCCGCTGCGGTGCGCTGCACCAGCAGCCGGTCGATAAACGGAAACGAGTAGGAAGTGGCCCCGGGGTTGGAGAGGTGGAAATAGTAGAACGCGCCCGTGGTATCGGCCACCACGCACGGGTCGCCCCACACCGAGTAGGGCGAGGTCAGGGTGCGCCAGCTCCAGGTGCGGCCCCCGTCCTGGGAGGTGTACTGGTTGTTGAGGTTGGCCCCGGCAATCAGCTGCTGGGTATTTTTGGGGTTGATAGCAATGCTCGTCTCGTTGGGCGAGTTCTGCACGCTAATCAGCACGTTGGGATGCTGGGACTGGGCGTGCAGGACCGAGGTAGAAAGGCCGACCCCGGCCCAGGTAAAGAATACAGCTGCACGCATCGGCAGAGGGTTATTTCAAAGAGTTATAATAGTCGGCCAGCCGGACGACGTCCTGCACCTGCTCGTACTGCAGATTGTTGCTCGTTGCATAGGTCTCTACTTCTTTGGCCCGGCTACCAAACAGCTTCAGCACATTCCGTTTGGCTAAAGACAACGGCTGCAAGGGCGCCGCTGGTCCCGCGCCGGCCAGCACCTCCTGGATTACCACGCGGCGGGCCTTTCTGATTTCGACCTGCAGAACGGGGTGGATATCCGCCGGCTGATCCACGAATACGTGGTGGAAGGCAATGGTTATCGGTCCGGCGGCTTCGGCCGTCAGCACTTCCACAAACTCCCGGTCGGAGCCGGTGCCGCGACACAAGCGGGTGAAAAACCGGCGGCTCTGCTGGCCCTGCCCTAAAGTAAAGCCCCGGAGGCTGCCGGGCGGAAACACCCGAAAGCCCCCGGCCGAGTCTTGTACTTCGAGCAGGCCGTGGGCCACGTTGTAGCGGGCTTCCCGCACCTGCCGCTTGGTGTTACCCACCGTGAGCAGCTCGGCCGGCTGCCAGATCGGCACCAGGTAGGCCTCCGGAGAGCGGGCCGCTTCTTCCGCCAGGGCCTTCAAGCGGCCCGGGTCGTTTGCTCGCAGGTAAACGGTAGTAGCCACCTCCTCGTAGGTGCGTCCCCACTGGGCCCAGGCCGAGAAGGTGTGCAGGCATAAGCCCAGCAACAGAAGTTTTTTCATAGTGATAAATGGCTGCCCTACCGGTTGCGGCCGTACTGCTCGTGCGAGCTGACCCAGTCGGAGGAGGAAATGGCCGAGCCCAGGCTCAGCTCCCCGGCCAGCACCACGCCGGCCACGATTTCGGCAAACTTATTCACCGTGCCCCGGCCCACGCAGCCCAGCATGCGCAGGCACTCGTTCTGGGTGGCCAGGCCGGTGCCGCCGCCGTGGGTAGCCACAATCAGGGACGGAATGGTGATGCTCAGGTACAGGTCGCCGTCCTTGGTGACTTCCGAGTAGAGGATGCCCGCCGACGATTCCGACACGTTGGCCACGTCCTGGCCGGTGGCAATGAAGAGGGCCGTAATGCCGTTGGCCGAGTGGGCGCCGTTGTTGTTGGCCCCCGAGAGAAAGGCTCCCACGTTGCTCACCTGCCCGTGGTAGGCCAGCTGCTCGGGCGTCACGCGCATGCGCTGCTGGAGCACGTCGCGCTGCACCACGGCCTCGGCCACCACGCGCTTGCCGCGGGTGCGCATCACGTTGATCTGGCTGGCTTTCTTGTCGGTGGCGAAGTTCGATTCGAGGTAGAAATGGCGGATGGGGGCACCCTTGTAGTTTTCCAGAATCCAGGAGCAGGCGGCAAACGTGGCCCGGCCCACCATGTTCTGGCCCGCCGCGTCGCCGGTGCTGTAGTTGAAGCGCAGGTAGGCAAACTTGTTGCTCAAATAGGTGTCGATGTACTGGAGCTTGGCCACGCGGGAGGTGCTTTCGGCCTCGGGCCGGATCCGCTCGATTTCCTGCTCCACCCACTTGCCGAAGTCCCGGGCCCCGCGGGCGTCGTCGAACACGAACACCGGGGCCCGCTGCATGGCGTCGCCGATGACGGTGCACTTGACGCCCCCGCAGAGGTTGAGCACCTGAATGCCGCGGTTGTAGCTGGCTACCAACGTGCCTTCGGTGGTGGCCATCGGAATCAGGAACTCGCCCTGGGCGTGCTCCCCGTTGACGGTCAGCGGCCCGGCCAGGCCCACCGGAATCTGGGCCACGCCGGTGAAATGCTCGCAGTTGCCCTGCAGGTCATGGGCATCGAAGGAATAGTGCTTCAGGTGCTTGAACTCCTGGCCCGAAAACTCCTCGGCGAAGCGCTGCCGGGCCTGAATGGCGGCCTCGGAGTAGTCGTCCTGGTCCTGGCGCGGAATGCGGGTGCGGCCCGTGGGCAGGTTCACAATGGCATCTTCCACCTCCACGTTCAGGTCGCCAAACGGGTCGGCCGAGAACTGCACGGCCACGGTGTGAATGCCTTCCTTGAGCTGCTCGGTGACCAGGTGAAAGGTAGCGGCCTGGCCCACGGGCAGCTCGTAGCCCGCACTGTCGGCGTTGAAGACGGTGGCCGGCCGCACGTCGCCGTTGCCGAAATCCAGGGCAATCTGCTCCACGCCTAGGCGCTGCCCATCAATCAGCACCGAGTCGATGCGGGTGATGCGCACCGTGTCGAGGCGGTTCTTGATGCTGAAGGCCACGCCCTCGGGCGTGTTGTGCAGGCTGCCGCGGGTGTAGAGCAGCTTCAGGAGCATGGGGCTGGGCGTAAAGATCATAGGGCGCTGGCGGATGGGGTTCGGTGGGGAATATGGCGGGAGTAAAGTGCGAATTTTTCCCCGAACCGGCGGCCTGCCCTGCTAAATAGCGGCTACCGGCCCGCGGCCCGGCGCCGGCCCTTGGGCGTATGGGCCGCGTCGGCGGGCTCCCGGCTGAAGGTAATGGGCAGGGTGTAGCGCATATCCACGGCCTTCTCATTCTGACGGGCCGGCTCCCAGGCCGGCATCTGCCGCACCACGCGCAGGGCTTCGGCATCAAGCAGCGGGCCAATACCTTTCAAGACCTTGGCATCAGCAATAGCCCCGGTTTTGGTGACCAGGAAGCTCACGAACACCTTGCCCGAAGCCGTGGTGCTGTCGGGGTAATGCAGGTTTTGCCGCATGTAAGCTTGCAGACCCTTCATGCCGCCCTTGAATGTGGGCATCACCTCCACATATTCGCCCAAGAGCATCCGCTCGGGGGCCTCGGCCGTTGTCGGAGCCAGAGGGCTCAGCTCCTCGGGCGTCTTGAGCTGCAGCTGGGTGGTGGGCTCAAACCGGGTGTTCAGCTCGGCTTTGCGCACCTGGGCCCAGGCCTCGCCGCTGGTCAGCCCTAGGCCGCACACCAGCACCAGCGCCACCAGAAACCGCCGCAGCTTGGGGCGCAGCTGTACCAGAGGCTGCACCGGGGCCAGCTGCTCCCGGCGAAACCGGCCGCACAGGCGGCCGTCGGGCGAGGCGGCGCGGGCGGCATCCAGGTCGGCCTGGGTGGCGTGGGTGAAGTCGACCACCGTGCGCTGGCAGCTCTGGCAGTGGCGGCCCTGGGCGGTGGGCGTCATCTGCTGCCAGTCTTCATGGCAGGTGCTCAGGCGGACGTTGAGGATGGGCAGGCTGAGCATCTTACTTTATCTGGAAGGTAACCGGAATCGTATAGTACACGTCCACGGCCTGCCCATTTTGGCGACCAGGCACAAATTTGCCATCTAACAGTTGCACTAAACGCAACGCCTCGGCATTCAGAGTTGGGTCAGGACTTTTGAGCACCTCGGCATCCCGGATTGGGCCGGTCTTATCAATGATAAATTTGACGAATACCTTCCCCTCTGCCTCAACACTGGCGGCAGCGGGCCATTGCTGGTTACGCTTTATAAAATCGAGGAGGCCTGCCCACCCGCCGTCCTTGAACTGGGGCATCTGCTCTACATAGGTGTATACTTTCGGACCTGTAGCAGCCACCGGCTCTGGCTCTGGAACGTCGATTATCAGGTCTCCGCTAAGCTCCGTGACGGCTTCTACATCCGGGGGCGGTTTGCGGGTCACGGGCTTGCGGGCCGCCGGCTTGTGGGCGGTAGTGGCTTTGCGCACCTGGGCCCAGGCCTCGCCACTGGTCAAACCCAGCCCGCAGACCAGCACCAGCGCCACCACGAACCGCCGCAGCCGGGCGCCGAGCCGGGGCGCGGGGGCCAGCTGCTCCCGGCGCAGCCGCCCGCAGACCCGCCCATCGGGGGAAGCGGCGCGGGCCACCAGCAGGTCGGCGTGGGTGGCGGCGGTCAGGTCCACCACTTCCCGGTCGCAGCTGCGGCAGTGGCGGCCCTGGGCGGTAGGCGTCATCTGCTGCCAGTCTTCGGAGCAGGCATTCAGGCGCACGTTGAGCAGAGGCAGAGCAAGCATAGTCTCGGGGTGGGTGGGAAGGGGGACGGGAAAAGGCCCGCGCAGCTCTAACGCGGCTCCGGCCTCCGGCCGCATCTGAAAGATACATTTCTGCCTGATTTTTTGCGGCTTCCCGGCCAAAGGCAGTCTTCGAGTTCCTCCGAAACTCCCCGGCACCGGTGCCGGACGGTTCCCGGGTGCTCGGCATACATCCGGCACCGGTGGCGGATGACTCCGGAGCACTTATTAGTCGTCCGGCACCGGTGCCGGATAACTCCAGAGTACTCATTAGTCATCCGGCACCGGTGCCGAGTGCCTCCAGAGTACTCATTAGGCATCCGGCACCGGTGCCGATACCCTCCGGAGGACCCTGGATACACCCGGCACCGGTGCCGGGTGTATCCAAGGTCCTCCGGAGGCCTTGGCTACTGGTGGCAGGTCTATCTGGAGCGGTGCCGAGTGGGGTTGGCAGAAAGCGCCTAGTCGAAATACTCCCGGCCGCGGGTGTCGATGTAGCCCGTGCGGCCGTCGGGGGTGGTGACGCGGGCCACGTCGGCCACGAAGGGCTCGGCGGCGGCGTACTTGGGAGCCACCAGCAGGGTGCCGTCCTCGGCCAGGTAGCCCAGCTTGCCCTGCTGCTCCACCACGGGCAGCACGAAGTTGTTGGCCTCCACGGCCCGGATGGCGTCGTACTCCAGGGGCAGGATCAGCTTGCCCTTGTTGTTGAGCACGCCCCATTTGGCGCCCTGGCGCACGAAGAGCAGGCCGTTGTAGTTCTCCACAATCTCGTCGTAGATGCTCGGCACCACGGCCTGGCCCACCGTGAAGCGGAAGCCAACCTTGCCGTTTTGCCGCAGCAGGTCGCCCTGGGTCAGAAATTCGGTTTCGGGCTCGGGCTCGGGCGGCGTAGTCAGGCGCTTACCCGAGCCGTCGATCTGGAAGGTCTCGCCGTTGAGTTCCACCGTGGCCCGGTTCCGCACAAAAGTGCTGGCCTTGGTAAACTGCACCGGCGTGACGGGGTTGCCGCCCCCGTCGATGTAGCCGTACAGGGGGCCGATGCGCACCCAGGCCAGCTCCCGCACGAAGGGCCCGGCCTCGTCGTAGAGCAGGGGCAGCACCAGGCGGCGGTGCTGGTCGACGTAGCCCCACTTGGTGCCCTGGCGGAAGGGAATCAGCCGGGCCGAGGAGGTCTGGGCCGGGCTGGTGGCCGTCAGCAGCAGGGCCAGCAGGAGCAGAGCCACCGATTTGGGGAAGAAATAAACGCGGGAGAAGCCAGACATTACCGCTAAGATACGAGGCTGAGCCTGAATCAGAAAGGCGGACTTCACCGGGGCTTCACCGCCGCCGGGCCTACTTGGCCGGCCCAGGCCGGGCCGACTGGGCGGCCAACATCGCCGCTCCGGGCTTGTTTTGAGGCTCTACCATGGGAGCAGCAGCCGGGGTTCGTACCTTTAGGGCGCTACTCAACCCATATTCTTTTGCACTACCGCTATGTCCCTACTTCCAACCTACCCGCGCTTCACGCTGGGCCCGGGGCTCACGGCTGAGCAGCGGGCGTTTTTCCGGCAGCACGGCTTTCTGCACTTCCGGGCCTTTCTCCCGCCCGAGCAGGTGCAGCAGGTGCTGGCCGCTACCGAGCAGGTGCAGGCCCGCTGGCTGGCCGAAGGCGTGGAAAAAGTAAACGGCGTGCCCATCAAGTACGGCCGTGACGTGGACGGCTCCCGCATCGTGCAGCGCTTCGCCTTTGCCTCCCAGCACAGCCCCGTGCTGCACGAGCTGCTCCAGGACCCGCGCTTCGAGGCCCTGTTCCCATTGCTGGAAGCCCCCAACGGGCGCGTGGGCGAAAACGAGAAGGACGGCCTGGTCATCAACCACTACGTGAACGTGCCCGGCTCGGAGTTCAGCCAGATGGGCTGGCACACCGACTCGCTGCGGGACGTGTTCTACGGCAAGCGCATCGGGCCCATGCTCAACGTGGGCCTGCACCTGGACGGCACGGCGGCCACCAACGGCGGGCTGCGCATCATTCCCGGTACTCACCGCCAGGGTTTGCACCAGCTGCTGTTTCGCAAGAAGTACTACAAGGACGTGTCGTACGACCCCAACGAGCTGGCTGTCGAAACCCAGCCCGGCGACCTGACCGTGCACGACGGCCGCATGTGGCACCGCGTGGCCCAGTCGCCGCTGGTGGGCGAGGCCTCCCGCCGCCGGGTGATGTACGTGCCCGTCATCAGCGGCAAGTATTCCCCCAAGCAGCCCGACAGCCCCACCCCGTTTTACCTGCGGTTTCTTCATCTGGTGAAATAGTGAATGAGTGAGTGAGCGAATGAGTGAGTTGCGTTCAGTAGCTCCCGTCTGCTCTATTCCACTACTTCACTCATTCACCACTTCACTCATTCACAGATGCCTTACGCACTTATTACCGGCGCTTCGCGCGGCATTGGCCGGGCCCTGGCCCACGAGCTGGCCCAGCGCGGCTACAGCCTGCTGCTCACGGCCCGCAGCCAGGATCAACTGGCCCAGGTGGCCACGGAGCTCGGCCAGCAGTACCAGGTGGAGGCCCGCGTCCTGGCCCTGGATTTGGCCGAGGCCGGGGCGGCTACCCGGCTGGCCGAGTGGGCCCGGGCCCAGACCCCGGAGCTGGCGGTGCTGGTTAATAATGCAGGCTACGGCCTTTGGGGGCGGTTTGAGGACTTGCCCCTGGCTGCCCAGCAAAACATGCTGCAGCTCAACATGCTCCTGCCCGTGGAGCTGACCCACCAGCTGCTGCCTTTGCTCAGGCAGCAGCCCAAGGCCTACATTCTGAACATTGCCAGCACGGCGGCCTACCAGGCGGTACCCACGCTCACGCTCTACGCGGCCAGCAAGGCCTTTCTGCTCACCTTCTCCCGGGGCCTGCGCTACGAGCTGCGCGAGTCGCCCGTCTCGGTGACCTGCCTGAGCCCCGGCGCCACCACCACCGACTTCGCCGACCGGGCCGGCATGAGTGCGGGCCTGCAGGAAGTATCGGCCAAGCTCTCCATGACGCCCGCGCAAGTAGCCAAGTTCGGCGTCACGGCCCTGCTGGCCGGCGAGGCCGAGGTAATTCCCGGCGCCCTCAACAAGGTGTCGGCCAAGCTCACCAGCCTGGTGCCCAAGTCCCTGACCGAGAAAATTGCGGCCAACATCTACGAGAAGCACCTGAAGTAGAAGCGGCGCAGGGCCGGCGCCGACGTTGTTTACCCTGTCATCCTGAGCAGAGCGAAGGATCGTCCTCACCTACCACACAAAGGCAAATGCCAATGTGCAACCGCCCTTTACCGCGCCGCTGGTAAGGGGCTGTTGTACGTTTAATAAGCCTTGTCACTCAGGGGAGGAAGGTCCTTCATTCCGCTGCACTCAGGAGGACAGTCGAAGCGGGAGGGATGACAGAGTGAACAACGACGTAAAACCTAGTAGCGGGCCACGCGGCGGGCCAGCCAGGCACTCAGGCCGGCAAACGCGGGGGCGGCCAGCACATCATACGTGTAGTGCGCATGCTGCACCATCACCAGCAGGCCAATCAGGGCGCCGGCCAGCAGCAGGCCGCGGCGCAGGGCCGGGTGCTGCACGGTGAGGTACAGCAGGAGCACCGTGGCGGTGTGGGCCGAGAAGAACAGGTCCTTGGTAATAGGCGTGGCCGAGGCGTAGAACAGGTTGTCCACCAGCGGGTCGTGGAGCAGCACCAGGCCCGTGGGCGGCTCCAGGGGCAGCAGCCAGAGCGTGAGTAGCCGGAAGCCGTGCAGCAGGCCGTAGCCCCACAGGGCCCGCAGCAGCAGCCGGGGCCGCGGCACCAGGTGCACCACGGCCACGGCAATGCTCAGGTAAATAGCCCCGAAGGTGAGCCAGGATACGTCGTGGGCCGGCAGCCAGGCCAGCACCGGGTCGGGCAGCACCACCCCGGGCCGGGCCTGGATAAAGGCGAAGAACCGCGGAATAGCGGCCCCCAGGGCCAGCAGCAGCGCCAGAATGCTCAGCAGCCGTACCCGGAAGGCCGGCTGCCGCCACAGCTGGGGCCAGGTGGGCTCGGCGGCGGCCGGCGCGGGGGGCAGGGCGAACGGTAGGGGCATACGGCGCGGGGTTGAAAGGCAAAAGTAGCAGCTGCCGCCCGGCCCCCGGTGAAAAATCAGCCTAGCCGCAAATCAGCCCCGCATTGTACCTTGCCAGTTCAACCCCCGCCTTGCCGGCTTCCGATGAAATACTTCTATTCTGCTATTCTTGCCACTGGTTTGCTGGCCACTGCTGCCTCCACCGCCCATGCCCAAAACGCGGCCCTGGATGCCCGTATTGCCAAGCTCTCCGCCGCTGAGGAAGCCAAAGTCATAGCCTGGCGGCGCGACTTCCACCAGAACCCGGAGCTGGGCAACGAGGAGACGCGCACGGCCGGCATTGTGGCTGCCCACCTCAAGAGCCTGGGCCTGGAAGTGCAAACCGGCGTGGGCCGCACCGGCGTGGTGGGCATTCTGCGCGGGGGCAAGCCCGGTCCGGTAGTCGCCCTGCGCGCCGATATGGACGGGCTGCCCGTCACGGAAACCTCCGGCGTCCCGTTTGCCTCCACCGTTAAAGCCACCTACCTGGGCCAGCCCGTGGGCGTGATGCACGCCTGCGGCCACGACGCCCACATGGCCATGCTGATGGGCGCGGCCGAGGTGCTGAGCCAGGTGAAAAAAGACTTGCCCGGCACCATCAAGTTCATTTTCCAGCCCGCTGAGGAAGGCTCGTTGCCCGGCGTGGTAGGCGGGGCCAAACTCATGATACAGGAAGGCGTGCTGGAAAAACCCAAGGTGGATGCCGTATTCGGGCTGCACATCAACGCCCAGACCGAAGTCGGCAACCTCTCATTCCGGCCCGGGGGTGAAATGGCGGCTTCCGACCGGTTTACCATCAAGGTCATTGGCAAAGGCGCCCACGGGGCCCGGCCCTGGAGCAGCGTGGACCCCGTGGTAACGGCCGCCCAGATTATCGTGGGCCTGCAAACCATCGTGAGCCGGCAGGTGAACCTGACCGATGATGCGGCCGTCGTGACGGTGGGCACGGTCAAGGGCGGGGTGCGCTACAACGTTATTCCGGCCGACGTGGAGCTGAGCGGCACCATCCGGACCTTCAACAAAAAGGCCCAGGAGCAGGTGTGGGCCGCCATCCGGCGCACCGCCACCGGCATTGCCGAAAGCGCCGGGGCCACCGTGGAGGTTGACATTGTGCCCTACGTGCCCGTGACCTTCAACGACCTGCCCCTGACGGCCAAAATGCTGCCCACCCTGCAACGCGTGGCGGGCGGGGCGGCCCACGTGCAGGAAGTGAAAGTCAACACCTGGGCCGAGGACTTCTCTTTGTACCAGGAAAAGGTGCCCGGCGTGTTCGTCTTCCTGGGCGGCATGCGCAAGGGCGGCGACGTGGCCACCACCGCCGACCACCACACGGCCGGCTTCACCCTCGACGAAAGCGGCTTCACGCTGGGCGTCAAGACCCTGGCTACCCTGGCCGCCGACTACCTGAGCATGAAAAAATAGCCGGCCGGCAACCTTCCGCGCCCTTTCGTTTCTATCCCCCGATTCTACCTGACCTTTCCACCGATGAAGCCAACTCAGTACGCCCTGGCCGTCCTGCTCACGGGCGCCTTGCTGCCCCACCATACCCAGGCCCAAAACGCGGCCCTGGATGCCCGCATTGCCAAGCTCTCCGCCGCTGAGGAGGCCAAAGTCATAGCCTGGCGGCGCGACTTCCACCAAAACCCGGAGCTGGGCAACGAGGAGACGCGCACGGCCGGCATCGTGGCTGCCCACCTCAAGAGCCTGGGCCTGGAAGTGCAAACCGGCGTGGGCCGCACCGGCGTGGTAGGCATTCTGCGCGGCGGCAAGCCCGGTCCGGTAGTCGCCCTGCGCGCCGATATGGATGGCCTGCCCGTCACCGAAAAGAATGAATTGCCCTTCGCCAGCAAGGTCCGCACCCAGTACAACGGGCAGGAAGTGGGCGTAATGCACGCCTGCGGCCACGACACCCACGTAGCCATGCTCATGGGCGCGGCCGAGGTCTTGAGTCAGGTGAAAAAAGACTTGCCCGGCACCATCAAGTTTATTTTCCAGCCCGCCGAAGAGGGTTCTTTGCCCGGCGTGGAAGGCGGAGCCAAGCTCATGGTGAAAGAAGGCATCATGGAAAATCCCAAGGTCGACGCCGTGTTCGGGGTTCATATCAACGCCCAGACCGAAGTCGGGACGCTGAAGTACCGGCCGGGCGGCGAAATGGCGGCTTCCGACGTCTTTACCATTAAAGTAAAAGGCAAATCGGCCCACGGCGCCTACCCCTGGCTGAGCGTGGACCCGGTGGTAGTGGCGTCCCAGATTGTGATGGGTCTGCAAACCATTGTGAGCCGGCAAACCCAGCTCACCGAAGACGCGGCCGTTATTACCGTGGGCATGGTGCACGGCGGGGTCCGCAACAACATCATCCCCGAGCAGGTGGAGCTGACGGGCACGATTCGCACGCTCAACAAGGACATGCAGCGCAAAATCTGGGAGGACATCCGCCGTACGGCCACCAACATTGCCGAAAGTGCCCAGGCCACGGCCGAAGTCGACATCGTGAACTACACGCCCGTGACCTTCAACGACGTGAAGCTGACCGAGCGGATGCTGCCTTCCTTGCGCACCGCCGCCGGCGCCGAACGTAAAGTGGTGCTGCAAAAGGCCGTAACCGGGGCCGAGGACTTTGCCTTCTACCAGGAAAAAGCACCCGGCCTGTTCGTTTTCGTGGGCGGCATGACGCCCGGCACCAACCCGGCCACCACCGCCCCCCACCACACGGCCGGCTTCCGCATCGACGAAAGTGGGCTGACGCTGGGCGTTAAAACCCTGGCCACCCTGGCCGCTGATTATTTAACTCTGAAAAAGTAAGGTACCCCGATGAACATTGCCCTCGTAACCTGCGAAAGTCTGACGCAGTACGCCGCGCCCACCGTGGAAGATGAAGACAGCCTGCTCACCCGCTACCTGCGCGAACAAGGCCACCAGGTAGCCCCGCGGGTGTGGACCAACCCGGCCGTCGACTGGGCTGGCTACGACAAAGTGGTGGTAAAATCCCCCTGGGACTACTTCGACCGGGTCGACGACTTCTACGCCTGGCTCGACCGGATGGACGCCACCGGCATCGAGCTGCTCAACCCGTCGAGCATCATCCGCTGGAATGCCGATAAGAAATACCTGTGCGACCTGGAGCAGGCCGGCATCCCGATTGTGCCCACCCACTGGCTGCCCAAAGGCAGTGCCGTGGTGATTGATGAGCTGTTTGATAAACTCGGCAGCGACCAGCTGGTGGTGAAGCCAGCCGTGAGCGGGGGCGCCAAAAACACGTTCACCCTCACCCGCCTCGAAACCGCCGAGCGCCTGCCCCAGCTCACCGAATTGGTGCAGCACGAAGACTTCCTGGTCCAGCCCTTCCAGCCCCAGATTCAGACCGAGGGCGAATGGTCCCTGATTTACCTGGGCGGCCAGTTCAGCCACTGCGTGCTCAAAACCCCCAAGTCGGGCGACTTCCGGGTGCAGCACTACCTCGGCGGCGGCATCGAGCCCCGCGAAGCCCCGGCCCACCTGCGCCAGGCCGCCGACCGGATCATCGACCAGTTTGCCCAGGGCTGCCTCTACGCCCGCGTCGACGGCGTGGATGCCGACGGCCAGTTCCTGCTCATGGAGCTCGAGCTCATCGAGCCTTTCCTCTACCTGGCTTCCAGCGAAGGCGCCCTGGCCCGCTACGAGCAAGCCTTGCAGCAGTAGGTTCGGAATTTGATGTCGTTGCCTCGTGTGTCATTGCGAGGCACGAAGCCATCCGTCCGCTGAAATGTGCGACGCCTTCTAAAGTGAAAAGCCCTTTCCTGTTTGATACGGGAAAGGGCTTTCTGGTAAAAGAATGAGTCGTGCTGCGCAGAGGATGGATGGCTTCGCGCTGCGCCTTGCAAGGACAGGCAATGCGAATCCTAGAACCCGTTCACGCTGAAGCCGCCGTCGACGCTCAGGGTCTGGCCGGTGATGTAGCTGGCGGCGGGCAGGCACAGAAACGCCACGGCGCTGCTCACTTCCTCGGGCTCCCCGATGCGCTGCAGTGGAGTGCGGTCCAGTACGCTCTGCAGATACTGCTCGTTGCTAAGCACGCCCGCGGCCAACGGCGTGCGGATGTACCAGGGCGCAATGCAGTTGACGCGGATATTGTCGGGGGCCCATTCCACGGCCAGGTTGCGGGTCAGCTGAATGATGGCCGCCTTGGTCATGCCGTACACCGAGCCCGTGCGCAAATGCACCAAACCGGCCACCGAGGAGATGTTGACGATGCAGCCCCCGCCCTCGAGCTGCAACAGCGGGTAGGCCGCCTGGCACATGCCAAACGTGGATTCGAGGTTGGTTTCCATCACGTGGCGGTAGTCCTCGGGGCTGTACACGGCCGTCGACTTGCGGATGTTGGTGCCCACGTTGTTGACCAGGATGTGGAGCTTGGGCCAGCGCCGGCTCACTTCGCGCAGCAGGTTTTCGCGCTCGTCGGGACGGCTCAGGTCGGCGCTCAGGGCGTGGGCGTCGAGGCCCTGGGCCTGCCACTGCGCCACCTGGGCGTCGAGGTCGGCGGCGCCGCGGGCCACGGCAATGACGGTGGCGCCAAAGCGCAGCAACTCCTCGGCCACGGCCGCCCCAATGCCTTTGGAGGCGCCGGTTACCAAAGCTACTTTACCCTCGAGGTTCCAGCGTTTATTCATATTTCTATATGTTAGGTCCGTGAGTGAAAAATTTTGGAAACGTATAAAATTTTGGGCAGTGCCAATACTTTTTTCGAAGTGTCTGGCAGTGAGAGGAAAGGCAAATTCTTGCAAAAACCAGGTGCGGGCGAAATTCAGTTATCTGCGAAAAGGTTGCGAATATTTCATGGATATGGCGAACCTTGTGATGATATGTTCAGTAGAATGCGCCTGGTGTTAAGAAATTATTACCTTGCTAACGCTTGGTAGTCATCCCGGCACCCCATCCTTTCTCCCCACTTCCAAACCACACATTCATGAAAAAAAAGTACTCGGCAGTAGCTGTGCTACTGGCTAGCGGCCTTGCTTGCTCCACCACCCAGGCCCAAGACAAAGCCACCGTTCAGCAGAAAGTCCTATCGGACAAAGGCACCCTGGAACTGATTGCCTTCCGTGCTGACGCTCCCGCTTACACGCTCAACGACGCCCGTAAGGCCCTGGCCGAGCAGCTGCAGATGAGCAACAATGACCAGATGCTCCGTAGCAAAACGGAAATCGACCAGCTGGGTTATGCCCACGAGCGTTACGAGCAGTACTACAAAGGCATCAAAGTAGAGCACGCCGCCTACACGCTGCACGCCAAGCAAGGCGCCGTGCAGAGCATGACCGGCAACTTCGAGCGGATCAGCAACCTGAACGTGACGCCCGCCCTCAGCGCGCAGGCCGCGTTGCAGTCGGCCCTGCAGTTTGTGGGCGCCAAGAAATACATGTGGCAGGATGCCCGCGAGGAAGCCGGCCTGAAAGAGCAGGAAAACAACCCCGCCGCCACCTACAAGCCCCAGGGCGAGCTGGTTATCGTCAACAACCAGGAGTCGGGTAAGCCCACGCTGGCCTGGAAGTTCAACATCTACGCCCAGCAGCCCCTGAGCCGCGCCTACGTCTACGTGGATGCCGCCACCGGCGCCGTGGTGTTGCAGGATGCCATTATCAAGCACACGGCGGCTACGGCTACGTTTGCTACGGCCTACAGCGGCACCCGCTCGTTGGCCAACGAAACGGTAGTAGCCGGCCAGTACCGCCTGCGCGAGTACACCCGCGGCCTGGGCATCGAAACCTACAACTGCCGCAAAGGCAACAGCTACACCTCGGCCGTGGACTTCACCGACGCCGATAACAGCTGGACTGAGTACAACAACGCCAACTTCGACAACGTGGCCGGCGACGCCCACTTCGGCGCCCAGGCCACGTTCGACTACTGGAAGCTGGTGCACGGCCGCAGCTCCTACGACAACGCCAACGCCAAAATCAAGAGCTACGTGCACTTCGACGACACCCCCGGTGACGGCGTGGGCTACGAAAATGCCTACTGGAACGGCTCGGTCATGACCTACGGCGACGGAGCCACCCGCTTCCGCCCCCTGACGGCCCTGGACGTGTGCGGCCACGAAATCGGCCACGCCGTGTGCGAAAAGACGGCTAACCTGACGTATCAGAACGAGTCGGGCGCCATGAACGAAGGCTTCTCCGATATCTGGGGGGCCGCCATCGAAGCCTACACGGCCGCCCAGCTGGGCCTGACCAAGTCGACCTGGCTGATTGGGGAAGACATCGACAAGCAGCGCCCCGGCCTGCGCTCGATGAGCAACCCGAATGCCGAAGGCCAGCCCGACACCTACAAAGGCACCTACTGGAAAGCTACGACCACCGCTCCGAGCCAGTCGAACGACTACGGCGGAGTACACACCAACAGCGGCGTGCTGAACCACTGGTTCTACCGCGTGGCCGTGGGGGGCAGCGGCACCAACGACATCGGCAGCGCTTTCAGCGTAACCGGCGTGGGCATTGACGCCGCCGCCAAAATTGCCTACCGCACCGAAAGCGTGTACCTGACGGCTTCGTCGAACTACGCTTCAGCCCGCACGTATTCCATTCAGGCCGCTACCGACCTCTACGGGGCTGGTTCGGCTCAGGTCCAGGCCGTTACCAACGCTTGGTACGCCGTGGGCGTAGGCGCGGCCTACGGTGGCGGCGGTGGCACCACGCCGACCACGCCGACGTATTGCACCTCGAAAGGCACCAGCGTATCGTATGAGTACATCGACTACGTGGCCCTGGGTACGCTGAGCCGCACTTCGGGCGCCGACGCCGGCTACTACAACGGCACGGCCCTGACTTCGCCCACCCTGACCGGCGGCACCTCGCAGACCATCAGCGTTAGCGCTGGGTTCACGGGCACGGCTTACTCGGAGTACTTCAAAGTGTACATCGACTACAACCAGAACGGCTTGTTCACCGACGCCGGCGAACTGGTAGTAAACGCCGCTGCCAGCACCTCGACGGCCACCCGCAGCTTTGCCTTCACGGTGCCCACCACGGCCAAGAACGGCAAGACCCGCATGCGGGTAGTGATGAGCGACAACTCGGCCACGACCAGCTGCAACGCCTACAGCTACGGCGAAACCGAAGACTACAGCGTGACCATCAGCGGTGGCACGGCCTTCGCCGGCCTGAATGGCATCTCGGCAGTTAGCTCCTCGACCCAGTTCGACGTGTACCCCAACCCCGCTACCGACCTGCTCAACATCGCGCTGCCCAACAACGCGCAGGTGGTTTCGGTGAAAGTAATGGACGTACGCGGTGCCGTAATCGAAGCCGCTCGCTACGAAGGCAACGGCCAACTGAACGTGGCCAACCTGGCCAAGGGTATGTACACCCTGACCGTGAGCGACGGGCAGATGACCTACCGTCAGCGCTTCGTGAAGCAATAGGCGAGTCTACTTGCCAAGGATTGAAAAAGGCCCGTCGCTTGACGGGCCTTTTTTGCGTTTGTTGGGGTGGGCTTCGGTCGAACTCTAGTAGGGCCGTCTGCGGCCTGGGCTCGTGGGGAAAACTGATACAGGGCAGCCCCAGGGCTTTATCGAAGTCCAGCCCATGGCTAGCAGAGGTACTAGGCATACCTGGCCTGATGCAAAACGCCCTCCCCGGTGTGCGTGGGAGGGCGTTTGGATATAGTGGTAAACGCGGCAGCCTTACTGCCAGGGCGAGTACTCCAGCTTGAGCTCCAGCAAGCCGAATCCGTCGTTGCGGGTGGCATTGCCACGCTGGCTGATGTCGTCGAGGTGGTCGGTGGAAGTAAAGTAGTACGAGCCCTCGGCCGAGGCATTGAGCCGGGGCGAGAGACGGAACGTGAGGCCCAGACCCACGGGCGCAATAAGGGCCGTGGCCGGGTAGTCGTTGCGCTCAGCGGTCAGGAAAGTTGTGCTGGGCACCGGGCGGCCGTTGCCCATGTACGATTCGGGCGTGTAGAGCAGCACCCCCACGCCGGCCTTGACGTAGGGTTTAATCAGGGAGGCCGTCCCGTGCGAATCGGCAAACTCGGCCTCGTCCCGGGTTAGCTCGTAGCGTACGAAGCCGGTGAGGGCACCGTTTTTGCCCTGAAAAGCATACCCCCGCTCCGGCAGCTGGTCTTTGGCACCAAGCTTAAACAGCGACAGTTCACTGCCCACAATTACCCGGGGCCGCACCATGTAGAGCACGCCCAGGCTGCCGCTGGGGCCGGGCAGGTTGTCGGCAAAGCTTTCGGCCAAGTCGCCATTATAAAAAGCGGCCCCGCCCCCCAGGGTAAAATACACCGGCCCGCGGTGGTAAGGGCGGGCCGAGTTGGTAAAGTGCCGGCGGCGGCGCTCCGGGCCCTGGGCCGCGGCAGTGTGCGCGTACAGCGAAAAAAGCAGCAAGCTGCCGAGTAAAGTCAGGCGAAAGTTCACGGCCAAATACAGTTGGTGAGCAGCCCGAATACGCACGCCGAGCTCCTTCCGTTGCTGACCGGGGCCGCGGCGAAGCTTATTTGAACATGCCCTGGGGGTCGGGCAGCTTGGCGGATAGGTCGCTAACCAGGTCCAGGTCGAGGCTGCTCACGTTCAGGCTTTGGCCTTTGTGCACCGCCTCCCAGGCCTTGGCGTAGTCTTCGCGCAGGTAGTGCACCCGGGCCATCTGCTGCCAGGTGTAGGCGTTGTTGGGGTCGGCGGCCAGGGCCTTTTCGAGCTGCTGCTGGGCCTGGTCAAGGTCCTTTTTCTTTTTGGTTTGTCCGTACCGAATCAGGTAGCTGGTGCCCAGGTCGGAGAGCATCAGCGCGTTGGTGGGCGCCACCGTCAGGCCCTGCAGCAGCAGGCTGATGCTCTCGTCGGGGGTGGGGTTGCGGCTGGCAATAACGCCCAGGCCCCGGTAGGCATCGGCATTCTTCTGGTCCAGCAGCCAGGCCAGGTTAAAGCGGTACAGAGCCGTGTCGGCCTGGTTTTCGGTGAGGTACTCGTAGCCCTTGGTAGAAAAGAACTTGCTGGCTTCGGTGCGCGACGGGAAATTGCGGTCAATGTCGGCCAGGAAAGCCGGACCCGCCAGCTGCTGGGCTGCTTCCACCGACAAGCCCCCGAACAGCGGCAGCAGGCGGTTGGCAGCCGAGCCTGCCTCGCCGGTTTTTACTTTGACTTTGGTTTTACGCTGGGCGTGCGCCGGGGCTGAGGCCAGGGCCAAGCCGCAGACGAGGAGCAACAGGTATTTTTTCATGGGAAAGAGCAACGGAGGGAAAAGAACGAAGAGCCAAGGCCGAGGCCAGCAGGCAAATATAGAGGGGCTGCCGGCAACCCGGCGCGGCCGGGCGCGTTGGTCCTAGCGCGGCGGCCAAACCGGTAGCCGTGCTAGTAAAGTATATAGCCCCGCGCCGGGTTCCGTGCCCGGCCCCAAACTTCGCCTTCCTTCCTGCTCTTATGCGTTTTTCCCGCCTGCTGGCGCTGCCAGCCGTGTTATTGATAGTATTACTGGTGCTCGTGGCCCACGAAATGGCTCAGGCCCGCCCCAGTCGCCGCTTTGCTAACCTAACCTACGTGCCCACCACCGAAGCCGGCTTCGATGCCGAGCGGCACCGCCTCGACGTGTATGCCCCGCGCCGTAAGGCGGCCGCGCCGTACCCGGTAGTCGTGTTCATTCACGGCGGCAGCTGGAACAGCGGCAACAAGAACTTTTACTCCTTTATCGGGCGGCGCCTGGCCAAGCAGGGCGTAGTGGCCGTCGTTATCAACTACCGCCTGGCACCCACGGTGCTGGTGCCCGCCATGGCCGACGACTGCGCCCGGGCCGTCATCTGGACCACCCAGCACATTGCCCAGTACGGCGGCGACCCGCAGCGGCTCTTTACCATGGGTCACTCGGCCGGGGGCGGGCTGGCGGCGCTGCTGGCCGCCGACAACACGCTTTTCACCCGCCGGGGCCTGGCTACCAACCCCGTGCGCGGCGCCATCCTCGACGACCCCGCGGGCCTGGATATGTACGACTACCTGCGCAAAATGCAGTACGGCGGCGACGAGCAGTATTTGGTGCCCTTCGGCAAAGACCCGGCCGTCTGGAAAGCCGTGTCGCCGATGTACTACGTCACGGCCGCCACGCCGCCTTTTCTGATGTTTGTCGGCGGCGAAACCTACCCTTCGATTAGCAGCAGCAGTGCGAAATTCCGGCAGAAGCTCAAAGGGCTGGGGCGGGAGCCGCAATTCTCGGTGCTGCCCGGCAAAAAGCACGTGCCCATGGTGCTGCAGCTCTACTGGCAAAACAACGTGGTCTACCAGGAGCTACTCAAATTCGTGGGGGCCGCCCGCTAGCCGAACAGTGAAGTCTGGGCCGCCGGCTGCTCGTGGGCCAGCAGCCACTTTTTGCGGGGCAGGCCGCCAGCGTAGCCCGTGAGCTGCCCGCCGGCCCCGATGATGCGGTGGCAGGGCCAGACGATGGCCAGCGGATTCTGCCCGTTGGCCGCGCCCACGGCCCGCACCGCGCCGGGGTTGTTTAGCAGGCGGGCCAAATCGAGGTAGGAAGCCGTGCGGCCGTAGCCTACCTGCTGCAACACCTGCCACACCCGCTGCTGAAACTCGGTGCCGCGGGCCACGTCATACACCAGGGAAAAGTCGCGCAACTCCCGCCCGAAGTAGGCCTGCAGCTGCTGGTGGGCCTCCCGCAGGCAGGCCGGCACAGCAGCCGCGGCGGTATTGGGCTGGGACTGGGCTTCGTCCAGAAAGGTCACGGCGGCCAGGCCGGCCTCTGAGCCCCGCAGTTCCAGCTGGCCGATGGGCGTGGGCAGGTAGGAATAGGCGTAGTCGGGGGCAGGAGCGGGCATGGCGCAAAGATAACGCTGGTAACGTAGTGCGGCCGTCGGAATTAGTGGCCCTCGAAGACTGTCATTGCGGCCCAGAGCCGCTCAAACTCGCCCTGGTAGCGCGCCACGGCCGTGGTATCGTCGGTGATGAGCAGGTTTTCCAGGTTGGCCGTAGCCGCCGAGCGGGTCCAGTTGTAGCTGCCCGTAAGCACCAGGCGCCGGTCGGCCAGGGCAAACTTGTGGTGCATATGGTCCGTGGTCTGGTCGATGCGGACGGGAATGCCGTTGGCCTGCAGCTGCCGGATGTCGGAGCCCCGGTCGAAGAGCTTGTCGTTGTCGGTGAGCAGGCGGATAGTCACGCCCCGGCGGTGGGCGGCCAGCAGGGAGTCGGTAATCCGGTCATCCGAAATGGTGAACACGCACACGTCGAGCTGGTGGGCGGCGTGGCTGATAAACTGCCGGATGGCGTCCACGCACTCGGTGCCGGGGCTGAAATGCACGGCGGTCTGGGCCGGCTGGGGCGGGGCCAGGGGCAGCAGCAGGGCGCTGGCCGCTTCCAGCCACTCCACCACGGCCTTGTCCTCAAACGAGTTGAACCGCTCCCGGGCCAGGGCAAACAGCTGCTGGCGCAGCGTCGTCAGGGCCGGGCCCTGCTGCCCGTGGGCGGCCAGGCGGCTGCGCAGGGCCCGCGCCTCGGCCACCGACAAGGTTGAATCGGCAAAGGACTGCTCAAATTGCCGCAGCAGGGCCCGTGTGCCCGCGGCGTCGGAGGAAGAGGCGCTCATACCGGGTTAGGTTAACGACAACGACAAGGCCACATCCGACTCCGTAACGAGCGTAATAGGCTTGGGAATAGCGGCCGACACGGTTTCCTGGGCCTGAAGCAGGGCTTCGGCATAAGCCGCGTCCAGCACGCGGGTCAGGCCGGGGTCGGGGGCGGTAGTGTCGGCGTCCCAGAGGCCGGCGCGGTGCCAGGGCGTGAGGTGGTCCCAGTCGGGCCGGTCGATAATGGGGTAGAGGCAGGCCCCGAATACGGGCACGCCGGCCTGCAAAGCCGCCGCGCACTCCCGCCCGATCATCTCAATCCAGGCGGGCCGGTCGATGCCGGGGTGGCTGGTTTCGGTGAGCACCACGGGGCGCTGGTAGCGCTGCCAGGCCCGGGTCAGCAGGAAGCTCAGGGGCCGGAAGCGCGGGTCGTTGAAGTCGTTGGCCCAGGGCAGGGTCTGGTGCGGGTCGAGCTGCCACTGGTTGTCGTAGTAATAGTTAAAGCCTAGCAAATCGAGGAATTCGGGGCGCCCGCCCAGGTCGGGGCAGAGGCGGCCAGACAGCATATCGACGGCCTGAAACTGGTTTTCGTCGAACTCTCGGGCCCGCTGCCGCAGGTGGGCGTCGGCGCCGGGCGCGGCCACGATGTGAATCAGGGGCTCGGTGGTCAGGATGCGGATGCCCGGGTCGGCTTCGCGCAGGGCGGCCACGCCTTCAATGTAGGCCCGCATCAGGCCGCGCTTCACTTCCCAGCCCTGGCCCACGCAGTAGGGCGAGGTGCCGCGCACGTCGCCGCCCAGCCAGCTCATGAAGCTCACCTCGTTGATGGGCGTCACGATGAGCGTATCGTCGGGGCGCTGGCCGCGGTAAAACTCCACGAAAGCCCGGCAGAGGTGGGCAAAGCGGCGGGCAAACATAGGGTGCAGGGGCGTCAAATCGTCGGGGTAGCCGAAGTGGCACAGGTCCCAGATCTGCTGAATGCCGTGGCGCCGGCCCGCGTCGAGCATGACTTGCACCGTGCTCCAGTCGTACTGATACGGTACTTTCTCGACCTGGCTCCAGCGGATGCCTTCCCGCACGCTGCCGATATTGAAGGGTTGCAGGTCCTGGTAATCGGCGTCGAGGCGCTGCAGGTGGCCGGTCAGGGTCAGGAAATCAACCCGGTGCCCGAAGGCATTGAGCTGGTCGGTGCATTCAAAGCCACCCATCCAGAAAGAGCGAAACGGATTCGTGTGCGTCGTAGCGGAAGACGTCATAAGCGCAGGGTTTTACGGGCAAAATAAGGCGGCAGCCCGGCCTTGCCAAGCCCGACTACTGCCTAATGTACCTCAAAACGGCTGGATTGGTTGGGCTTACCCCGCCCCCTGCAGAGGCAAGCCAGCCGCGGCAGGCGCTTACCAAGCCCCATAACTAGGCTTCAGGCCACGATAAAGCGGGCGGGCTACGATGGTATGCGCTTCACTAATTTTATTCCAGATGGATACCATACTGGTATAAACACTAATAAAAATAATAGATGCGTATACCCAGCGGGTAGCCGCCATAGCCAAAACGACCAGTATGTATACCTATTCGGTATGCATGCTGGTCGTTTCAAAACTTTGTATACCTAATCAAGTGGCTACGTAACCGCCCGCTTTTCCGGCCTTAAATCTGGGGTGTTACCTGGTTGGTGGGCAGCTCCGTATCCCGGTCCTTGCCGGTCAGGCTCTTGGCTTCCACGAAAATGCGCTTGAACTCGGGATGGGCCGCCCGCAGGTGGTCCTGCAACGAGGCCACGGCTACTTCCACTTCCACGGCCGAGAGATGGTCGTGAAAATCCACGTCGAGGGCCAGCACCACGTCGGCCGGGCCCAGGTACATCGTCAGCGGGGGGCGCACCTGCTCCACGCCGGGCTGCCGGCTCACGATGCTCATCACGCTGTCGATGGTGGCGTCGTCGACACCGGTGCCCACCAGCAGGCCTTTCGTGCGGCTCACCAGGAACACGGCCACCAGCATCAGCAGCAGCCCGATGGCCACCGAGGCGCCGCCGTCGAAGTAGGGGTTGTTCAGGGCGTGGCCGAAGTACACACCCAGCAGCGCCAGCACCAGGCCCACCAGCGCGGCCAGGTTTTCGAGCACCGAGGCAAACACCGCCGGGTCCTTGCTCGTGCGCAGCTGCCCCCAGAAGCCCAGCCCGCTGCCGGCACCGGCCTGAGTCAGGGCTTTGGCGGCCAGCCAGAAGGCCCAGCCCTCAAACAGGATGGCCACGCCCAGCACGATGTAGTTCCAGAGCGGGTCGGTGAGGGGCTCGGGGTGCTCGATGTGCTTGATGCCCTCATAAAACGACATACCGCCGCCGATGGCAAAAATCAGCACGGCCACAATTAGGCCCCAGAAGTACTGCTCCTTGCTGCGCCCGAAGGGGTGGCGCCGGTCGGCCGGCTTCTGGCTTTGCTTGATGCCGTAGAGCAGCAGCACACCGTTGCCGCTGTCTACCAGGGAGTGAATTCCTTCGGAAAGCATGGCCGAGGAGCCCGTGAAATAGGCGGCTACGAATTTGGAAACGGCAATGCCAACGTTGGCCGCAATGCCCCCGAACAGGGCGGTTTTTGAAGAATTAGGATCTGCCATAAGGAGTAAAAAGTGCTGTGGAAGCCGCCCAGGGCCGGGGCGAAGGTAGTCAGGGCCTGCCGAATTACGCCGGGCCCGGCTGGTTGGGGGCCGGGGCCGCGGGCAGGACTTTGGGTTCGATAAAAATGCGCCGGAACTCGGGGTGAGTGGCCCGCACGGCGTCCTGCAGCCGGTCGACGGCCTGCTCCACCTCCACCACGCTCAACTCCCGCCGAAACTCCACGTCGAGGGCCAGAAAGGCGTCGGTGGGCCCCAGGTACATGGAAAGCGGGTTGCGCACCTGGGCCACGGCCGGGTCGGCGGCGGCCAGGGCGCTGAGGCGGGCCAGGGTGGGGGCATCCACGCCTTCGCCCACGAGCAGGCCCTTGGCTTCGCGCAGCATAAAGACGGCCATGCAAATCAGCAGCAGACCGATGGTCATCGAGGCCGCGCCGTCGAGGTAAAGGTTCTGGAGCAGATGCCCGAAAAACACGCCGGCCAGGGCAATGACCAGGCCTACCAGGGCAGCCAGGTCTTCGAGCAGAATGGCAAACACGGCCGGGTCCTTGCTGGCCCGCAGTGCCTGCCAGAAGCCCACGTTGCCGCGGGTTTTCTGAAACTCGCGGAAGGCCAGCAAGCAGGCTATGCCCTCAAACAGCATGGCCAGGCCCAGCACCCAATAGTTCCAGGTGGGGTCGGAGAGGGGCGCGGGCTGCTGAATATGCTCCCAGCCCTTGTAGAGCGAGAGGCCGCCGCCCACCGAAAATACCAGCACGGCCACGATGACGGTCCAGAAGTAGAGCTCCTTGCTGTGGCCGAAGGGGTGCTGCTCGTCGGCGGGCTGCTCACTGCGGTGCAGGCCCCACAAAATCAGCAGGCCGTTGCCGCTGTCCACCAGGGAGTGAATTCCCTCGGAAAGCATGGCCGAGGAGCCCGTGAAGTAGGCGGCTACGAATTTGGAAATGGCAATGGCGACGTTGGCCCCAATAGCCCCGTACACAACCAGCTTAGAGGAGCTTCCGGCCATAGGATGAAGGAAAGATGAAGAAAGGATGAAGTACCGGTGGTACGCGTTGGCCAGAGCGCAGGTTAGCACCCGGCTTTGAACAATCCGCTTTTATCCGACTTTTACGCCTCTATGACCCAACCTTCTACCGACTCGACTCCCCAGCCCCAGCTGCGCCGCAACCTGGGCCTGGTGCAGGCCACGGCCCTGAACATGATTGACATGGTCGGCATCGGCCCCTTCGTGACCCTGCCGCTGGTGATGGGGCTGATGGGGCCCAACTTCCTGCTGGCCTGGCTGGTGGGCGCGGCCCTGGCCTCCGTCGACGGGCTGATCTGGAGTGAATTGGGGGCGGCTTACCCCGAGGCCGGGGGCTCCTATAAGTTTCTCAAGCTGGCCTACGGCGAGCAGAAATGGGGCCGCTACATGTCGTTTCTTTACGTCTGGCAGACCCTGATTCAGTCGCCGCTGGTGCTGGCCTCGGGCGCCATCGGCTTTGCCCAGTACTTCGGCTACCTGGTGCCCCTGCCCGAGTGGTGGCAGCCCAAGCTGGTGGCCGGCACGGTGGTGTTGCTGCTCATTGTGCTGCTTTACCGCCGCATCGAGGACATCGGCAAGCTGGGCGTGGCGTTGTGGGTGGGCGTACTGGGCCTCATGGGCTGGCTGATAGTGGGCGGCGTAACTCACGCTAACCACCACGTCGATATTTTTCCCACGGGCGGGCTGCCGGTGCTGCCGGGCCTGCTGCTGTCGGTGGCCATGGGGCAGGCGGCCGTCAAGACCATCTATTCCTACCTGGGCTATTACAACGTGTGTCACCTGGGCGCCGAAATCCGGGAGCCGCAGCGCGTGATTCCGCGCAGTATTTTCCTGAGCATCCTGGGCATTGCGGCTTTGTATCTGCTGCTCAACTGGAGCGTGGGCACCGTGATTCCCTGGCAGGAGGTGCAGGCCTGGCAGGCCGGGGCCGGGGATAAGTCGCAGTTTATCGTCAGCGTGTTCGTCGAGCGGCTCTACGGGCCGGCCGCCGCCACGGTGGCCACGGGCCTGGTCTTGCTGGTGGCCTTTGCCTCGCTATTTGCGGTGCTGCTGGGCTACTCCCGCATTCCGTACGCGGCGGCGGCCGACGGCGAATTTCTCCCCATCTTCGGCAAGCTCCACCCCACCAAAGATTTCCCCTACGTGTCGCTCTTGCTGCTGGGCGGCGTGGGCTTCGTGTTCAGTTTGCTGTTTCGGCTGGGCGAGGTTATTTCGGCCATTCTGGCCATGCGCATCCTGGTGCAGTTTGTGGGCCAGGCCGTGGGCCTCATGCTGCTGCGCCGTCGGCGCGGCACGGCCGGGCTGCCCTTCCGTATGCCGCTTTATCCGCTGCCCGTAGTGCTGGCCATTGGGGTGTGGCTGGCCGTGTTCTGGGGCATTGCGCCGGTAGAAGTAGAGTGGGGCGGCCGGCATTTCCGGCTGTATTTTCAGCTGGCCGCCCTGGGCATGATGGCCCTGGGTACGGTAGCCTTTCTGCTTTGGAGCCGACAGCGGCGGCAGTGGCCGTTTTTGCCGGGCCAGCAGGAAATTCCGGCCGAAGCCAAGCGCGGGTAACGCCGGTTTGGCTGCGGCTAGTACCGCGCCCAGTTTGCCGTTGTCGGAGCATACTCCTGGTCCTACGAATAGTAAAACCAACTTAAAATTTTATATAATCTTTATAATAATTTATATAAAAATTATTAGTAAATAGATGGCTGTTTCCTCCCTCCCATCCACTGCAACAAGAGTTTTTAAGCTATGCTTCCTGCTCTCGACCACACCCTCCTGGTTAGCCTCGATCATTTTCTGCGGCACTCCCCCAGCTTTGATAGTCTGATGATAATGCTCAGCGAAAACAACCTGTTCAAGGGCGGGGTATTTACCATCATGCTCTGGTGGCTATGGTTTCAGCAGGGCAGCACCGACACCGACTTTCCGCTGCGCAAAACGTTGCTGGCCATCTTGGGGGGCTGCCTGCTGGCCATGGGCGTGGCCCGCTTCGCCACCCATACCGTGCCGTTCCGGGCCCGGCCCATTCACAATCCGGAGCTGCACCTGGCCCAGCAGTTTCCGGGCCTGGCCAATATCACCGACCACAGCAACTCCTTTCCCAGTGACCATGCCACGCTGTTTTTCGCCCTGGCTACCGGCTTTTGCTTTGTTTCGCGCCGCCTGGGCGTGCTGGCCCTGCTCTACGCCACCTTCATGATTTGCCTGCCCCGGGTGTACCTGGGCCTGCACTATCCCACCGACATCCTGGCCGGAGCCCTGCTGGGCGTTTTATCGGCCTGCGCTACCAACTACGCCCCGGTGCGCGACCGGCTTTTTACGCCCCTGCTGCGCTGGCAGCAGCTCCACCCCAGCCCGTTTTACGCGGCCCTGTTTCTGATGACCTACCAGCTCGACGAGCTCTTCGACAGCGTCCGGAGCCTGGCCAGCTACTTCTTTGGGTAAGTTAAGCGTTACCGTCCTGAACGTTAAATAAGCCGCTTTTCATAACAGAAAAACCGCAGCCCCGGCCGAAAGCCCAGCGTGATTTCGCCCGCAAACCGATACCCCAGCTTCGGAAATAGCCGCTGAGTAGCCGTGTTTTCCGAGTTGGTATCCACCCTAAGCGACTTCAGGCCCCGCGCCCGGGCCAGCTCCTCGGCCTGGGCCAGCAACGCGGCCGCTACCCCCTGGCCCTGGGCCGCGGGGTCTACGGCCAGGCGGTGCGTGACAATGGCCGTTTCGGTGGGGTCCCAGTCGGCTTGGGCATATTCTTCGTCCTGGTCCTGGGTAAGGGCAGCCACCCCGACTATTTGTGCGTCTGACTCGGCTACCCAGAGCTGCTGCCGGGCAATATCATCCTGAAACACTGCCTCGTTGGGGTAGTCAGCGGACCACTGCTGGTTGCCGCTGGCCTGCATCAGCGGCACCACGCGGCGCACTAGGTTCAGGATGGCAGGAACGTCGGCGGGAGTAGCAAGGCGAATAGCGGGCATAGGGGGCAGTTTTGGCGGCCTGAACATACACTATTCAGCTTACACCTGCCGCATGGGGTGCCAGGAACAATAGAGCCTAAAAACTCAACAGGACGAATCCACCGGATTCGCCCTGTTGAACTTGAGCAGGAGAAGGCGGGGCTATTCGCTCACCACCAGTCGTTGGGTGCTGCTTTGGCTACCAGCCCGCACCGTTACAAAGTACAGACCCGGCGCCAAGCGTTCCAAGGATAAGCTCTGCTCTGAATATCCGGCCGGCGCTGCCTGGGTAGCATCCACTACCTGCCGGCCTAGCGCGTCGCGCACGGTGACCCGGAGGGGGCCGGCTTCGGGCAGCTGCAAGCTGAAGGTCACGGCAGAGCGAGCGGGGTTGGGATAAAGATTGAATGGTAGCAGATTGGGGCGGGCAACCGGGGTACGTAAGGCCGTCTGCGCGCCCCCGGTGGGCACCAAACGCGCCCCGGCCCAGTCGGCGTGGTCGTAGCTGTTATCGTTGTCGGCGTTGGTAACGACCAGCCGCAGCTCGTTTTTACCGGTTACATCCAGGTCCAGGCTGGTGGTGGCCGAACTGCCGCTGCGCGGGCCGCTCGTGTACGCCAGGACGCCATCCAGGTATACCAGGAAATTTACCGTGCCATTATTGCCTACTTCATCATCCACGCCCACGTCGGACAGAAAGCGGGAATACGCCCCGTTCAGGGCATACACGATGTCGGAGGAAGCGTGCACACCCAGACCTTTGGCGTACGAGACTCCCCCCAGGCTCAGCGTTTTGCCGTCCCCGGGGTCTTGCTCCCCGTTGCTGCCGTCACGCTCTGCTGGTCCCCAGCCGCTACCAGCCGCTACCCAGGCAAGGTCAGATAGATAAACGGCTGCTACGGCATTGCCCGGTCGGGCGAGTGCCGCCGCCGGTACGGCTTGCTTGACCAGGCCCGGACCCGCGTAGCTTACGCCCAGCACTTCGGCTCCGGTCCGTTCGAAGAAGGTAACCGTCAGCGCGTGGAGGCCCGCCCGTAACCCAATCGTGCCCGACTTCTCCGCGGCGCCGTGCAGTCCATCGTTGTTGACTACCAGTTGGTTGCCAATGAACAGCTGGCTGCCATCGTCGGAAGTGGTGTAGAAGGTATACACGCCGTCGGTGGGCACGCGCACGTAGCCGGTGTAGCGGAAGGCAAAGTCGTCGTTCCGGGTGCGGGGGCTCAGGTCGAAGCTCGTTACCGAACCCGTTTTGACGGGGCTCAAAGCCGAGAAGGTAGGCAGCACGCTCCAGCCGGAGCCTTCATAGTAACCATAATCGAGGCCCGCCACGGTATTGGTGGGGTTTTCGGGAGTGCGCAGGGGCGCGGCATTCGTCACGGTAAATGACACCGTCAGGGCCTGGCCGGCCGTGCCAGTGGCGCCGGTGGCGGTGTAGGGGGTGGCCGTCAGGGTGTGGCTGCCAACGGCGGGCGTCCAGGGCAGGTAATCGGTGGGACCATTGTCGCCGGCCAGGGCGTAGGGCACCACGTTTTCCGTGCGGAAGCTGGCGTTGGCATCGTAGCCAAACCGCACGCTGCCCACGGTGGCCGGGTTGGTATTGGCCCGGATGTTCAGGTTGCGGGAGGGCAGCGTTGCCAGGTTGAGCACGGCGCCGGCCGGCAGTGGGTCGTAGCCGGCAATGGGCTGGTCGGTATCGGCGTTGAACAGCGTGAAGCTGGTAACGGCCTGACCTGCGGGCACTACCCGGAAGCTGGCCGTGTACGTGGCGTCGTCGGTGGGCGTGGTCAGGGTTTGGGTGGCCGCCCCGCCCTGGCTCCAGCCCGTAAACTCGTAGGTCACGCCGTTCACCGTTTGGGGATTAACCACGCCCAAGGTTCGCAGAATGCCTTCCACGCTGGTGATGGTGGCCGGCGTGGTTAAGGGCTGCCCGTCGAGGGTGAGGCGCAAGCCGGCCGGGTTGGTAGCCAGGGTCAAGACCGAGGTGCGGGGGTAAATGTCGCGGGACACGGTGGTTTTCAGGCCCCCGGCATCCGTTACGGTCAGATACAGGCGGTACCACACGTTGGCCGCCGTTTCGCCGGTGTTGGGAATGGCGAAGGAGCCCGTTTTCAGGCCCTGGTTGAAGGCCGTGCCGTCGTGCACGTGGGTGTCGTGGTGAAAGTCGACTCGCCAGCTGAAGGCACTGGCCGGCAATGCCCCATCCTCGGCATCCGTAGCGTCGGCGGAGAAGGTAATGGTGGTGCCCGCCACGTAAGTGGTGCCCGCAGCCGGCGTCAGAATCTGGGCCGTGGGGGCCGTGTTAGGCGCCGTCACGGTGAGCGTAGCCGCATTGCTGGTAGCTGAGCCCACGGCATTGGTTACCACGGCCCGGTACTGACCGGCATCCGCAGCCGCTACGCTGGCAATGGTGTAGGTCGCACTGGTGGCCCCGGTGATGTTAACGCCGTTTTTCTGCCACTGGTAGCTCAGCGGGGCCGTGCCGGTGGCGGTTACCGTAAACGAAGCCGGTTGCCCCGGGGGCACGCTCACGTTGGCTGGTTGACCAGTAATAACGGGAATGCTGGTCGAGGGCGTGTATACTACTTTATACAACGCCCCGGCGCTGCGACTCAGGTAATATAGGTTGCCATCGGGGCCGGTGGTCAGGCCCACGGCGTTGCCGGGCAGGGCCGTGGCAAAGGGTGAGCGGACCGGCGTGCTACCCGACAAGTCAATGTAGTTGATCCACTGATTGCACAAGTCCTGGTAAAAGTACTTGCCGGCATAGATGGCCGGGTAGTTGGTGCTGGCCGGGGTGAAGAACGTGCCGCCCGTAATGGCGCAGCCCTTGCCGTCGCCGGTGCCGTGGGGGTAGCTGAAGACCGGGCTCGTGACGCCGGCCGCGGTGGTCGCGCCTTCCGTGGCGGGCCAGCCGAAATTGCGGCCGCCGGCGGTAGCGTCGTCAATTTCCTCCCAGGTGTTCTGGCCGACGTCGTTGAGAAAAATCCGGCCCGTGGTGGGGTGAATGGCAAAGGTGTAGGGGTTGCGCAAGCCGTAGCTCCACACCCGGCGGCGCTGCTCGGAGCCCGTAGCGAAGGGATTGCCGGCCGGTACCGAGCCGTCGGGGTTGATGCGCAGAAACTTGCCGTGGTAGGTGTCCAGGTTCTGGGCGTTGCTACCGTTGGCGTTTTCCCCGATGGCCACGTAGAGCTTGCCATCAGCCCCGAAGCTCATGGCTCCGCCGTTGTGGTTGGTAGCCGAGCTGAGCGGGTCCAGCTCCAGGATAACCACCTCGCTGCCCGCCACCGCTACGTCGCCGGCGGCCGTGAAGCGGCTGATGCGGTTGTGCACCGGCGCCGTACTCACCGTGTAATAGAGGTAGACGTAGCCGTTGGAGCTGAAGCTGGGGTCGAGGGTGATGCCGATCAGGCCCCGCTCCCCGCTGGAATTTACGCTGAGGCTCACAAACGGCGTGGCCAGCAAGGCCCCATTTTTAATCACGCGCAAGGCCCCGCCCTGCTCCCCCACAAAAATGCGCCCGTCGGGGACGAAGGCTAGCACTGTGGGGTTGCTGATGCCACTGCTGACTGGCACCTGGTTGAAGCCCGCCGGGAAGGTTTGGCCGTTGACGGTGGTTAAGGCCAGTAAGCTCAGCAGAATCAGCAGTATGGCCGTTTGCAGCTTAGCCGTCGACGGGCGGATCTGGCGGCCGGTGGGCCGCCCAATACGAAGACGTGTTTTCATAGCGGAGTTGGTAGAGGTTGTGGAACATAGGACTGAAGCGGGTTTACAATAGGTGAGTCGCCGCCGGTACAAAACCGGTGGTTAGAGGAGAAAAAAGCAGCGGGGCACAAGCAAGTCAAGCGTAACGCAATGGCCCTGTTACGGTTGAGCTGCAAAAAGAAAGAATTAGCTATATCTAATGAAGATAAGCAAAGCCCGCCATTTGGCCCGGCGTTGAGGTGTTAAGATTATGTCATTGTTGCGGGAGCTCAACAGTAGTCAAGTGCCAGACAGAGAGCGTAATGTCCTTGGTACCGGAGCCTGGGCTGAGTCAGAACGGCGGCCCGGAACCACGGATTCAGTGGTATGGCCCCAACACAACAGCCCGGAGCCGCCTGTCTCGACAGGAACTCCGGGCTGCTTACTAGGGCGTTTAGCGCTGGCCTAGGTGGTTTGCACAAACTTTTTGATTTCGCCGCTGGCAATGTAGGACTTGCCGTCGGGTGCGGTATTCACTTGCTCCACTACGAACAGGGTGCTTTCGTCGCGGATGCCGCGGGGGAAGCGCATGTTCCAGTTGGGGTCGAAACCGTCGCTCACCACGCGGGCCCGCAGCTTGCTCCCGTCTTTTACGCACTGAATCAGGATGCCCGAGCCAATGGTGTCCGTTTCTTCCAAATCGGCCAGGGTGGCGGCGGGCTTGGCCGCCCGGGCACTGGTGCTGCCCGTACTGCGGCTGCGCGAGGAGCCAGAGTGGCCGCCGGCCAGCGGATCGGTTTCGCCCGGCCGCACCAGGCGGGTAATGGTGCCCTTGGCCCGGTAAAAAGTACCATCGGCACTGCGTTCCAGCTCCTCCACGATATAGTGGGCGCCCTCGGCCCGAATAGCCCGGGGAAACTGGATGTTCAAATCGTCGAAGCCGGCCGATACGACCCGCACGCGCAGCTTGCCGCCCTCGCGGAAGCAAACCAGCTCGACGCCCGTGCCCGGCTCGCTCACCACCGGCAGAGCGTGGGCCGCCTGGTCGACGCTCACCCCCCGGCCGGCCAAGTCAACCCGGGCCCGGCGGCCCTGGAAGGCTTGGTCGCGCAGCTCCTTGCGGCTCTCGTTGTCGAGGTGGCGGCTGGCAATGCGCTGGGCGTAGTGGTTGATCTGGTCAATTTCCTCGGCAATCTCAAAGTGCTCGTGCAGGCCTTTGGCAGTTAGCTCGGCCACCAGCTGGTGAAGCAAGGCCTCCGCCTCGGCGTGCTTACCGGCGTCGGCCAGGTCCACGGCCCGCTCTTTGTCGCGGGCAATGCGCAGGCGGGCCAGTTCCAGCATGACGCCCCCATCGGAAGCCACGGCCACGGCCTCAATGCTGCCAGCCGTAACTTGCACCGTATGCTCGCCGGCAATAGCCTCAATGCTACCGTTGCGAATGGCGTCGGCCCGGTAGGCTACGTGCAGCAGCTGGTGGGCGCCGGTAGGCAGGGCCGGTAGTCGTAATTGCAGCCCCAGAACCTTGTCCTCATTCTCGTACACGTCGCCCAGGTGCAGGACCATGCGGCCATCGGACTGGGCTTCCTGCCGGGCCAGGCTCAGCACATCCCCGATTTCCGTGGCGTTGATGGGCGTGAGCGTAACGGTCAGGTTTTGGGCAGCAATGGCTTTAAGGCTGTCGAGCTCAATGCCGAACACGTCGGCCGCATCGTCCAGGGACTGAATGAAGTAGAAGTTGCCGGCGGCGGCCCGGGCCATACCAATCAGCAAATCTTCCTCGAAATGGCTCCCGAAGCCCAGGGTGGTCGTTGTAATACCTTCCTCAGCCTTTTTGGCGGCGGTATTAATCAGGATGGCGGGGTTGGTAATGCCGTTGTTGGCCTGCCCGTCGGTGAGCAGCAGCACGCGGTTGACGTGCTGGTCGGTTTTGTGCTTGGCTACCAGCTCGCAGCCCTGCAGCCAGCCCCCGCTCAGGTTGGTGAGGCCCCCGGCCCGCACTCCTTGCAACATGCGCTTGATACCGTCCTTGTCGGTCACGAGCTGGGCATCTAGCAGGGTGCTCACTACGTCGTCGTACACGACAATACTCAGCCGGTCGTCGGCGGTGAGGCGGTCTACGAAGTTGGCGGCGGCCTGCAAGGCATAGCGAAGCGGGGCCCCGGCCATGCTGCCGCTACGGTCAATTACGAGGGCCACATTCAGCGGGCGGCGCTGCGGATTGGGGACGTCTTCCCGAAATTTTAACAGCAAACTGGTCGTATCGGCCAGGTTTTCGAGAAGCACCGGGGTGGTGGGCTGCTGAGTTATTTGCATAGGGAAATGGAAAGGAAATAGGGAAAATAGGGCAAGTAAAACCCGGCCCACACCTGGACCAGGGGCGGGAAAGTAGTTAAGAAATTACATATTCATTTTGGGCTATATGCCCACGCCCCTTAGGTCTCAATCAAAGGCCGGTAGTCGTGCTCATTCTCGAAACCGGCCAGCCACGCGGCGGCCCGGCGGCAGGTGCGGAGGTGGGGCGGCACCCGGAGCACGTACGTGTGGGCCGTGGAGGGACAGATGACGCGCAGAGCCACAATGGGCTCGTCGCCCTCCAGCGGGATGCTCAGCAGCTGCCGCTCCCCGCCGGCATCCCGGTCCCGGTCGATAATCAGGCCGCCTACTTCTTGCACAAACCGGTCGAGGCCGAACCGCTCCAGTAGCACCCGTCGCCGCGTCACGTTGCGCACGTTCAGAATATCGACGGCCTTCAGATCCTCGGGCCGGAAGGCGGTCCGCTCGTCCACGGCCGTGCCCTGCCAGTGAATATTTACCCGCAGGCCGCTGGGCAGGCCGGTAAGGCCACTGCCGGCTACTTCCAGCCAGTGGGTCAGGTGAATCGTGGCCGGCAGCTGCACCAGCAAAGAGCAGCTGGAGACGTCCAGGGCGCGGGCCGTGAGGCGCTCGGGCAGGCGCCGCAGCTGCCGGTTACCGCTCAGGTTGAGCGTTTCGCGCACCAGCCAGTCGCCGGTCAGCTCCCGGACGGCGGTGCGGGCCGCCTGCACGCTGGTAGCGCGCAGGCGCTCGGGCAGCAGCTCCAGGTTGGGGCAGTCGTTAACTTCCAGGTGGGTGCATTCCAGAAACCGGGGCAACTCCCGCAGCCGCGGCTCGCCGTTCAGCCGCAGCGCCCCGCTGACGATCAGCTCGTCGGGCTGGCGGCCCGACAGCAGCAGGGCCCGCGCCACCTCCGGCGTAGCGCGCACCGGGCCAGTAGGCGGAACGAGTGGATAGGTAGGAGCCGGTGCGCTGGGCGGACGGGTGCTGTAGGGTGCGGCTGGCTCGGCAGCCGGCGGAGCTTGGGCAGCGGGCTTGCGCAGGTGGCGGCCCCGGGCGTTGATGCTGAACATAAGCGGCAGATTTTTAATCTACTACGGTCCGGATGGCAGAAGGGGTGTATTCGCGCTGCTGCCAGACGCGGTACACGCCCACCGGCAACTCAATGGGCCGGTGCTCTTCGTGGACTACCGTCGCCGTGGGGGCGGAAACCAGCAGATACAGTTCCTTGCCGTACACGTAGAGGCTGGCCGCTCCAGATTCCCGAATGCGGTGACTGTGCCCGGTATGCTCACCGTGGGCCAGCACCAAACCCGTCCGCGGCACCGCGCCGGCGGGCAAGGCCGCCACCGGAGCAATCAGGACGTCACCGTGGCGATACTGAAAAGGGGATTGAGTCATGGCGTTTGCTAAAATGGTTTGCTAAAAACTATTTGCTAAAGAAGTGGAGCTGATGGCTACTCATTGCTTGCGTAATATTACGAAATGGCTCGAATTAAGGCTATATATGAAAGAAATATTTACTAATTAATTTAGTATTGAGTCCTCTGTAAAAGCGCAAAAGGCCGTTCTGCCAAGCAGAACGGCCTTTTATATATAGTGCGTTTGTTTTGAGCTCAGCAAGGGAGCTTAGCCGCGGCGCAACACCTCGGCGGCTTCCTTGGCAAAGTAGGTCAGGATGGCGTCAGCGCCGGCGCGCTTGATGCTGAGCAGCACTTCCATCATGGTCTTTTCGCCATCGACCCAGCCGTTGCGGGCGGCGGCCTTAATCATGGCGTACTCGCCGGATACGTTGTAGGCCGTCACGGGCAGGTGGGTCTTTTCTTTCACTACGTGAATCACGTCGAGGTAGCTCAGGGCGGGCTTTACCATCACCATGTCGGCGCCTTCCTGCTCGTCGAGAGCCAGCTCACGCAGGGCTTCGCGCTTGTTGGCCGGGTTCATCTGGTAGCTTTTCTTGTCACCTTTCTTGGGCGCCGAGTCCAGCGCGTCGCGGAAGGGACCATAGAAGGCCGAAGCGTACTTGGCCGTGTAGCTCATAATGCTCACGTGCGAAAAAGCGTTGCGGTCCAACACGTCCCGAATCCAGGCCACGCGGCCGTCCATCATGTCGGAGGGGCCGATAATGTCGGCGCCGGCCCGGGCCTGGGCCAGGGCCATCTGGCCCAGTACTTCCAGGGAAGCATCGTTCAGGATTTCACCCGACTCCGGGTCCACCACGCCGTCGTGCCCGTCGGAGGAGTAGGGGTCCATGGCCACGTCGGTCATGATGACCACATCGGGAAACTGCCGCTTGATGTCGGCTACGGTTTTCAGGTACAGGCCTTCGGGGTTGGCCGATTCCTTGGCCAAGCGGTCCTTGAGGGCGTCATTAATGCTTGGAAAAGGTGCAAAGGCTTTGATGCCCAGCTCCACGGCCTGGCCGATTTCGTCGATGAGACGGTCGGCGGTGAAGCGGTGAATGCCCGGCATCGAGCTTACTTCCAGGGTTTGATTCTGGCCCTCAATCAGGAACACCGGGTAGATGAAGTCGTGGGTAGTCAGGTTGGTTTCCTGCACCATGTTGCGGATGACTTCAGACTTACGGTTGCGCCGAGGGCGGTGAGTGGGGAGGATGGCCATTGATACGTTTGGAAAGATTCAACCGGGCAAAACAACGCCGGCAAAGATAAGGTTGCGCAGCCGGGCAGACTTACGGCAGTTCACCGTCGATAATAAAGCTGCCCCAGAACGCCAGCAGCAGACCCAGCACCGCGCCCAGGGCAAAGATGCCAAAACCGGCCCAGCCCCCCATTACCAGCCCCAGCACAATGCCGGCCACAAACACAGCCGTGCCCAGAATCTGCAGGAAGCTCCCGGTGGCCGACAGGGCCTGCCGGGGCTTGCGGGGCGCCAGGACTGGGGCGTGGGGCGCCAGGACTGGGGCGTGGGGCGCCGGGCGGGCCTGGGAGGCTCCGCGGGAAATGGGCCGGGTGAGGTGGCGGGCCGCCTGGGTTTCGGTGGCCGGCCTGAGCGAAGTGCGGGAAATACCAACGCGTAGCGCGGGAAGCACCGGCTCGGGGCTGGTCGTGCGGGGCGAGGCAGCACGCGAAGCTACGGGGGGCCGGGGCTCGGGCAAAGCGGCGGGTGCCGGGGCCGAAACGACCGGGGCCGTGAAGTGAAACGCGGCTTTTTCGCTCCGGTAGCTAGCCAAAGAGCTCGGTAGAAGCAGCCCAAACCACATGTAGGGCAAGCGGGTAAATTGGCGCGGGTTGATAAAAAATGGAGACATAGTAAGCCAGTAGCTGTGGCATGGGCCGCGGCCGGAAAGCAGCCCGGCAAAATGCCGTAACGGGTTCAATACGAAGCTCAACGCTACTAAAAAGCACCAAATTTTTCCGGACCCCGCCGCCGGATTGGCCGTAAAAACCGGCGAGGTGTCCGCGCCTCACTGCGCTATTTACCACCAATTCTGACGACAGCCATGAAAGACAGCAAGCAAACTCCCCAGCACCCCAACAGCGCCGAAACCGGCAAGAAAGCCCCCGGCATCCCCGGCCAGCCCAGCGGCCCCCACGAAGGCCCCGTCGCCGGCGGCGCCGATAACACCCGCGGCGAGAATAAGCCCAGCCGGGAAGGCCACAGCGGTGGGGCCAAGAAAGGCAAGAGCAACGGCTAGCCGTCCCGCGCCCTTTACCACCGAGGCCCGCGCATCGTCTGCCGACGGTGGGTGGGCCTCGCTCTGTTAGCAACCTACTTATCGACAATTAGGATGCCGGCCGGTGAGGGTACTGGGCCGGCGCTCCAGCTATAGATTGAAAAACTCCTGGAAAATTTCCCGCCAGGCATGGGAACCCCCGATGCCCATCACCAGAAAGTAATAGCCCAGAATAACCACGCCCGCGCCCACGCCCAGGCCCAGCCAGCCCCCAATGAGCAGCCCGAGAATAACGCCGCCGATAATGAGCAAAGAGCCCAGCACCACGTGCAGCACGTCCGATTCGTTGTCGGCCGCCCGCCGGGGCCGCGCCGCCTGTCGGGCCCGCAGGCCTTGGGCTTCCTGCCGGGCGGGGCGCAACTGGGGGCGGGTCAGCTGCCGGCTGGGTGTAGTCGGGCGGGCGGCCAGGGCCCGACTACGCTTGGGCTGGGCTTCCTGAGCTGGTGCTGGTTGTTCGGGTTCCGGGCCGGGTTCGGGTGTCAGGGAAGCCAAATTCGGCATTTCGGCAACTGCGGAAGCAGAAGTAGCGGCGGCTGACGCAGGGCGGAACTGAAAAGCCACCTTTTCGCTGCGGCAGCTGGTGAGCAGGATAATAGCGCAAAGTGCCAGGCGGCGGGCGGAAAGTACGGTCATGGGCAAAAAGTAAGCGGACCGCCAAGATAAGGCGGCCCGCTTAGCTTTCGGGAAAGTAGGGGGCAGGGTTGCGCGGGGTTGCAGGAGCGTAGCCGAAGACCTAGCCGCTCGAACTACTGTCTTCCGCACTAGCCACGGGGCCCTCCTGGCCCTGATCCTGCGCCGGGCTTTGCCCGTCCGCAGCCGTGCCATCACTCTGCACCGGCACGTCGGGGGCCTGCTGGCTCACGCGGCCCGAGAGTTGCGCGCCGCCGTTTTCGCGCTGCCCGCCCCGAATCTGAATCTGGTGCCGCATGGTTTTCTGCTCGTCCTTGGGTACCACGATGCGCAGCATGCCATCCTCAAACGAGTCCTCAATGCGGCTCGGGCCCACGGTTTCGGGCAGTTGGGAAGAGCGTTGAAACGAGCCGAAGGCGCTTTCCACCACGTGGTAGCGGCGCTGGTTCTGCTCACTTTGCATGCTTGTTTCCCCCGAAATCGTGAGGCGGCCCCGGTGAAAGTCCACTTTGATGTCTTCGCGCTTGAGGCCAGATAGGGCCGCTTCAATCTGGTAGCCCTGCTCGGTTTCGTAGGCATCCACCTGGGGCGAGAAGCTGGCCACGCGCCCCCGGGCCGCCAACGAGTCGTTGAAGAACCGGTCCAGCATCGAGCTGAAAGTCGCGGGCATCATGTCGGCAAACGGGTCCTGATACTTGTGAATAGCCATGCGAAAGTGGGTTAAAAGGGACTGGGTGAAAGAAAAGTAGGTTGGGTTGGTAGGGAAAAGGGTAGAATTGGAGCAGGAAAGGCGCCGGGCCCACAGTTGGAGCGTAAGACGCCAGGAAGCACCGTCGGGAAGCGGAATGCGGGTCGGAGCGCCACTGCTTGCCGATACCTGAGCCGCGGGCCGCATGTTGCTGACGAGCGGGCTATTTGCCCCGATTTCAGTAGTTAAACTGAGCTTTTCGTCCCGATTTATAAGGCGGGCTTACGGCCAGTACGTAGGCGCGGCAGTAGCTTTTGCCGCGGGCAAAAGCTGGGTGGCCGGCCCTGGCGCGAGAACAAAAAAAGCGGGCCTTCCAGTGTGGAAGGCCCGCTTAATTAAGCAAGGTAAACGGTGGCTTAGAAGGCCAGAATCACCTCTTCGATAATGTCGCAGGCCTCGTGCATCTGCTCCTCGGTAATGACCAGGGGCGGGGCAAAGCGGATAATGTCGCCGTGGGTGGGCTTGGCCAGCAGGCCCCGCTCCATCAAACTCACGCATACGTCCCAGGCGGTGCGGCCGTCGGCGTGGGGCTTGATAACCACCGCGTTGAGCAAACCCTTGCCGCGCACCAGCTCCACCACTTCGGGGCGCTTGGCCATCACCCGGCGCATCCGCTCCCGGAACACTTCCCCCTGGGCCTTGGAGTTGCTGATCAGGTGCTCGTCGTGGAGCACGTCGAGGGCGGCGCGCAGCACCACGCAGGCCAGCGGGTTGCCGCCGAAGGTGGAGCCGTGCTGCCCGGGCTGAATGGTGAGCATAACGGCATCCGAAGCCAGCACCGCCGATACCGGCATCGTGCCGCCCGACAAAGCCTTGCCCAGAATCAGGATGTTGGCGTGCACGCCTTCGTAGCACACGGCCAGCAGTTCGCCGGTACGGCCCAGCCCGGTCTGGATTTCGTCGGCAATGAAGAGCACGTTGTGCTGCTTGCACAGGGCGTGGGCGTGGGCCAGGTAGCCGTCGGAAGGCACCATCACGCCGGCTTCGCCCTGAATGGGCTCCACCAGAAAGCCGCAGACGTGCGGGTCCTGGAGAGCTGCTTCCAGCGCGGCCAGGTCGTCGTAGGGCACCACCTGGTAGCCGGGCATGTAGGGGCCGAAGCCGCCGGTGCTGTCGGCGTCGGTGCTGAAGGAGATGATGCCGGTGGTGCGGCCGTGGAAGTTGTGCTCAGCCACCAGAATCCGGGCCTGGTTGGGGGCAATGCCTTTTTCCTGGTAGCCCCACTTGCGGGCCAGCTTCAGGGCGGTTTCCACGGCTTCGGCCCCGGAGTTCATCAGCAGGGCCTTGTCGTAGCCAAATAGCTCACAGAGCTGCTTTTCGGCCGGCCCGAGCTGGTCGTTGAAAAAAGCGCGGGACGTCAGGGTCAGCTTCTGGGCCTGCTCCACCATGGCTCCCACAATGCGGGGGTGGCAATGGCCTTGATTGACAGCGGAATAGGCCGAGAGAAAGTCGAAGTACTGCTTGCCTTCCACGTCCCACACGTGCACTCCTTCGCCCCGGCTGAGCACCACGGGTAGGGGGTGGTAATTGTGGGCGCCGTAACGGTCTTCCAAAGCCATCAGCTCCTGGCTGCGGCTGGTGGTGGAGGCGGATTGGGTGGGGGTAGCGTGCATGGTGGGAGGGAGTTAAGCCAAGGAAAGGAATTCAGCTAGCCCAAAACTACGCAAAAGCCCGCAAGGCGTTAGGCGCGCGAAAAGTGGCAGCTGGGCTATAACAAACGAATGGCCGGAATACGTAAGCTTAAAATATATGTGCCTGAATATCAATGTTTTATTGTTGAGCTTCGGGCGCCGTGTCTCATTCTTACCCTACTCATCATGGCTACCCGTTCTGCTTCCCGCCGTCATCCCGGCCTCTGGATTCTGCTGCTGCTCCTGCTGCTCGGCGCCGGCGCTTACCTGTATTTCCGCTCCGACAAGGGCAAGCAGGTGCTGGCCCAGAAAGGCAAGGAACTGCTGCCCACCCTGGAAAACGCCACCATGACCGTGGGCAACATTACGCCCAGTGAGCTGCAGGCCCAGATGAAGGTCGATTTGCGCAACCAGATGCCCATCACCCTCAAAGTCGACAGCTTCCGCTACGTGACCCGGGTGGACGGCGCCGAGCTGGCCCACGGCGCCAAAGACCGGGGCACCGTGCTCCAAAGCAAGGGCGTCAGCCACCTAACCGTGCCCATGTCCGTGGATTTGAGCAAAGTCCGGGACAAAATCAAAACCAGCCAGCAGGACTGCGTCGACGTGCAGATGGTCATGACCCTGTTTACGACGCTGCCCGTCGCCGGCTCCCAGCAGATTCCGGTGGAAGTCACCAAGCGCGTCTACGTGCCCAAAATGCCCAAAATCGAGGTGGCCGACATCGACGTGGAGCACCTGGGCCTGAAAAACGGGGAGGCCGTGGTCAACCTGAAAGTCACCAACTACAACCCGTTTCCCTTCACCATCCGGCAGGTGAAGTACGACTTCCGCATCAGCGACGATATGCAGGTGCAGGGCACGGAGGAAAAGGACGTCTCGTTCCGCACCAGGGGCACCGAAATGATGCCGATTCGGGTGCGCTTCGAGCCCAAAAGCATGCCCAAGGTTGCCTTCAAAACCTTATTTAAAGCCGAAAAAACGCCCTATAAGCTGGACGGCCACGTAGTAGTAGCCGCCGGCCAGCACAACCCCAAGGACATGACCATGAACTTCGCCAGCACCGGCAACCTGGAGGATTTGAAGAATATTCCCAAGAAGGGTGAGGGCGAATAACCGGCCCCCTTACTCGCCCAGCCGGTCGAGCCGGTTCTGAATGTCGAGGAACTTGCCCACGTAGTTGCCCTCTTCCGAGCCGTCGGCCCGCACGATGGTCCAATCGTAGACGGCGCTGGTCGTGAATTCCAGGGTTTGGCCGGTGCTGTAGCCCTGCACGATTTGCAACGCATTGGCAATGGTGCCCTGCACGTAGGTATCCTCCCACTGCCGGACCTGCACAAACACCTGCTCAAACTTGCCGTCGGCGTCCACGACGCGGGTAGTCAGGTAGAACGTTTCGCCCGGCTTCAGGCCCGCCTCAAACCGTTTTTTGGCCTGGGGCAACGTGCGCAGGGCCTCTTTCATGGGCTTGGCAATCAGCTGGTCGAACAGAGCCATGGACTGGGCTGGGCCCACCGAGCCGGCCTCGGTCCCGGTGGCTATGCTTACGGGCTTGTCGGGCACCGCTTGCTGGGCCCAGGCCGAGAATCCCAAGCCGGGCAGCAGCAATAACGACAGAAAAGCAGCGCGGAATGAGGACATGGCAGGGCCGGCGGCAGCCGGGGTGCAGCGGGTGTTCTAAGGTACGAAAAGGGCGCCATTTTAGCCAGCCAAGCTAGGCCGCCAGCTACGGGGGCAGCAGGCCGCGGCGCTTTTGGTGGTAACTTGCCGCCGTATGGCACTCCAACCGCAACCCCTGCAGCCGGGCGACTATTACCTGACCCCGGAAGGTTTTATGGTCTTTACCGAACAATATCATTTGCGCCGCGGATTCTGCTGTAAAAGTGGCTGCCGACACTGTCCGTGGGGTTTTTCCCGCACCAGTAAGCCCGCGCCCAAGGCCCCAAACCAGGGCTAACCGCTTATTTTTCAGCGCACCGGTTTGTTACTGTCCCGTAAATACCGATATTTGCGTCCCTTTTTCCAGCATTGAAACCTCTAAGTCCCTCGATATCATGGCACGAGTTTGTGATCTGACCGGCAAGCGTACCCGCGTAGGCAACAACGTTTCGCACGCCAACAACAAAACCAAGCGCAAGTTCTACCCGAACCTGCAGAAGAAGCGCTTCTACATCCCCGAAGAGGATTCTTGGGTTACGTTGAAAGTAGCTACCAGCACCATCCGGACCATCAACAAGAACGGCATCATGTCGGTCCTGAAGAAGGCCAAGGAGCAGGGCTTCATCGTTTACTAGATTTTTCCGGAAGCCCGGAGCACTATCTTACGGCCGAATCCGCTGAACTGACCCCGCACGCAACGTGCCGGGCGGTTTGGGGTCCTTGCCGTACTTATGCTCTATCCCCTTCTGTTAAAATCGTCCCGGGTATTCCTGACCGTCGCCCTGACGGCTTCACTGGCTGGCCTCACGTCGGAAGTTCGCGCTCAGCGTACTGCCGCTGCCGAACGTCCCACTGATTTCCTGGACCCCGCATTTCACCGGCAACGGAGAGAGCTGCTGCGCCAAGCGCTGCCGGCTCACTCCGTTGCCGTTTTGTTTGCGGCCCCCGTCCGCAACCGGGCCAACGACGTGGACTTCATCTACCACCAGGATCCGGATTTCTATTACCTGACCGGCTACACCGAGCCCCACGCGGTGCTGGTGCTCTTCAAGGAGCCCCAGACCATCGGCGGGCAGAGTGGCATCACGGAGGCCCTGTTTACCCAGCCCCGCGACCCGCAGCGGGAGTCCTGGACCGGCCGCCGGCTGGGGGCCGCCGGGGCCAAAGAGCAGCTTCAGCTCCAGTACACCGCCGACAATAAAGCCTTTGCCACCGCCGGTATCAAGTGGGCCGACTTTGGCCAGGTACTCTTCCTGGACTTGCCCGCCGATGTGCGCGACGAAGCCCGCGACCCGGCCGACCTCTACAATCTTGTAGCCGATTTTCGCCGTCTGGCGGGCGTGCCGGCCGACTATAATCCGGCCGTAAACGAGCTGCGCAGTCTGATTCAGCGGGCGGGCCTGGCCAACGCCGCCAACCTGCTGCCCTACCTCGAAGCCCAGAGCCAGGCCCTGCCCGCCGTGGCCGCCGACCCCTACATCCAGGCCTACCGCAAAGCCACCACCGAGGCCGAGCGGCAGAAAGCCGTTGCCAATAAGCCCGTACCCGGCCGCTACGACGGTTCTACCATGGCGGAAGTACTCAGTGGCCTGCGCGAAATCAAGACGCCGGAGGAAATCAAGCTGCTGCGCCGGGCCATTCAGATTTCCACCACCGGCCAGCAGGAAGTCATGAAGGCCCTGCGGCCCGATATGTCGGAAAACGCCGTGCAGGGCATCCACGAGTACGTGTACCGTACCTACGGGGCCGAGTTTGAGGGCTACCCCAGCATCGTCGGGGCCGGGGCCAACGGCTGCATTCTGCACTACGAAACCAACGACAAGCCCCGCCTCGGCAACGACCTGATCCTGATGGACTGCGGGGCCGAGTACCACGGCTACTCCGCCGACGTGACCCGCACGGCCCCACCCAGCGGCAAGTTTTCCCCGGCCCAGCGCCAGATTTACGAGCTCGTGCTGGCCGCCCAGGAAGCCGCTTTCAAGGAGTGCAAGCCCGGCAGCGAGTTTCAGGGCCCCCACAGAGCCGCCCAGCAGGTTATCAACGAGGGCCTGCTCAAGCTCGGCATCATTAAGGACGCCGCCGAGGCCCGCCGCTACTTTCCCCACGGCACCAGCCACTACCTGGGCCTCGACGTGCACGACCGGGGCACTTACCGGCCCCTACAGCCCGGCGTGGTCATCACCGTGGAGCCCGGCATCTACATTCCCGCCAACAGCCCCTGCGACCCGAAATGGTGGAATATCGGCGTCCGGATTGAAGATGACGTGCTAATTACCAAGGCCGGCTACGAGAACCTGTCGGCCGGGGCTCCGCGCACAGTAGCCGAAATCGAGGCGACCATGGCTAAATCCAGCGCCCTGGACAATTTCAAACTGCCGGTTCTGAAGTAGCTGCTGCTGAGTGAATAGGGGAATTAAGGGCGCTTTCGGTGGGTTTACGCGTAAAACCGGAAAAATCTATGCTACTATTTGGCTGACGGTTTGACAATTCCGAAAACACTTGTACCTTTGCAGTCCTTAATCCAAAACCCCAAGTCGAGATGGCTAAGAAAGGAAACCGGGTGCAGGTAATCCTGGAGTGCACCGAGCACAAGAACTCGGGTATGCCGGGCACCTCGCGCTACATTACCACCAAGAACCGTAAGAATACGCCTGAGCGTGTTGAGTTGAAGAAGTTCAACCCCGTGCTCAAGAAAATGACCGTCCACAAGGAAATCAAGTAATTGAGCGATGGCTAAGAAAGTAGTAGCAACCCTGAAAGTAGCAGGCGGCAAAGACTGGGCAAAGGTCATCCGCGCTGTAAAGTCGCCTAAAACCGGCGCTTACACCTTCCGCGAGGAGATGGTACCAGTTGACAAAGTGCAGGAGTTTATTGCCTCCGGCACGAAGTAATTCGGCGCCTTCGGGCGTACCTGAATGAAGTGAAGAAGTCCCGCCGCCGTGGGACTTTTTTGCGTGTAAAAGGATTTGTTGCGCGTGCTTGCCGGATTGGGCTTAGTGCTGAACCGCGGATAAAAAGCAACCTTGCAGCGGCCTTGTGGCCGTTGCGCAACTAAGCGCCAACAACTAAGCATCAAGCACTAGCGAATGGGACTTTTCGATTTCTTTAAGAAGGACAAGGAGAGCAAGGAACAGCAAGAGTCGCTGGACAAAGGCCTGGAGAAGTCTAAATCCAGCTTTTTCGAGCAGCTCAGCAAGGCCGTAGTCGGCAAGGCGACGGTCGACGAAGCCGTGCTCGACGACCTGGAAAGCGTGCTGGTGCATGCCGACGTGGGCATCGAAACCACGGTCAAAGTCATTGACCGCATCGAGAAGCGCGTGGCCCGCGACAAGTACGTGAGCACCGGCGAGCTGGACCGCATCCTGCGCGAGGAAATTGCGGGCCTGCTCGACGGCAACAGCGGAGCTACCGGCTCCCGGGCCATCCTCGACCGGGCCGACAACAACGGGCAGCCCTTCGTGATTATGGTGGTGGGCGTGAACGGCGTGGGCAAAACCACGACCATCGGCAAGCTGGCTCACCGCTTCCACTCGGCCGGTAAGAAAGTGGTGCTCGGCGCCGCCGACACCTTCCGGGCCGCCGCCGTGGATCAGCTTATCATCTGGGGGCAGCGCGTGGGCGTACCCGTTATTTCGCACGGCATGAACACCGACCCGGCCTCCGTGGCCTACGACGCGGTGCAGAAAGGTGTGGAAATGGGCGCCGACGTCGTCATTATTGATACGGCCGGCCGTTTGCACAACAAGGTGAACCTGATGAACGAGCTCAGCAAGATCAAGCGGGTGATGCAGAAGGTAATTCCCGATGCGCCCCACGAAGTGTTGCTGGTGCTGGATGGCAGCACGGGGCAGAACGCCTTTTTGCAGGCCAAGGAGTTTACCAAAGCCACTGAGGTGACGGCGTTGGCCATTACCAAGCTCGACGGCACGGCCAAGGGCGGCGTGGTGATTGGCATTTCCGACCAGTTTAACATCCCGGTGCGCTACATTGGGGTGGGTGAGAAGATGACCGATTTGCAGCTGTTCGACCGGCATACCTACGTCAACTCGCTGTTTTCGAAAAAGTAAGCTGACCGACTGCTCAATGTAAAGCGCCACCGCCCGCCGCGGTGGCGCTTTTGCGTTACTTTGGCCCGACCATTCAACGCGACGCTATGGGCTTTCGGCAATTCTTCAACAAACTCAAAGGGCCAGCCCCGGCTCCAGCTTCAGTCCCACCGCCCACCAGCATCCGTGAGCTGCTGTTCGGCGACCTGCCCTCGGCTCAGTGGCCCGCCGCCGACTCGGAGGTGCGCGGACAGGAGCCCTGGAAGTGGTTTGCGGCGGCGCAGCAGGCCCGCGCCCAGGGCGACACGGCTGCCGCCGAGCAAGCCCTCCGGCAGGTGTTGACTACTCCGAAGCTGGAGTCGCGGCAGTATTTGCAGGCCTGGCAGGCCTTGCGGGAGCTGGGCGTGGCGCCGCCGTCTGAAACCGCTAAGCAGGTACTGGGCGTGGTGGTGGAAGTAGGCCTGGAACAGGGTCTGGACCTGTTGGCCGCTTACGCCGACGGCTCGGCGCGCTATTACAACTACAGCGGGGCCGGCGTGGTGTGGGAAAATCCCGACGATTCGCTGGCACCGCATATCGGGGCCTTGCGGGCGGCCGGGCAGCGGGTTGCCGACCGGATTGGGCCCTGGGAAGAGGCCCGCCCCGCCGCGCCGGGCCCGGGGCAGGTGCGCCTTAACCTACTCACGCCCTCGGGGCTGCACTTTGGGCAGGCTCCGTTTAACACGCTGTGGGAGGATGAAATGGGCGGGCCCGTACTGGTAGCGGCTCAGCAGCTGATGCAGGCCCTCATTGCCAAGCACGAGCAAGTAACCGAAAACCGTGGGTAAGGGCTGCTGATTGGCCTTTGGTACACGCATCCACTAAGTTAGGGCGAAGTGGAAAGCTAGCTAGACAACTGATTTGCTTCCAGGTGCATCTGCCAGAATATGCAGCCTGTTTCCTCCCCCGAAGCGTCGGTAGCCGAAGCTACTCCGGCCCGTCTCGACCCATTTCTGAGCCAGAAGCTGCGGTTCTGGTCGTTGGTGGCCATGGTGCTGCTGGTGTACGTGCACGGCTACAACCTGCACTCCCGCTACCTGCAGCCCTGGACGCCGGTAGACGAGCCTCTGTCGGTAGGCAGCTTTCTGCAGTATTTCCTGGCCAACGGGCTGCTGCGCTTCCGCATCCCGATTCTATTTGCCATTTCCGGCTACCTGTTTGCGTTTCACGACACTAGGGCCTCGCACAAAGTCCGGGTGAAGCGCCGGGTGCTGACGCTGCTGGTGCCCTACCTGCTCTGGAGTGCCCTCGGGCTGGGCTTCACCTGGGCCCTGGAGCAGTACCCGCCCACCCGGCAGCTGGTGCTGGCCGCCGAGCTGAGCGTTTTCGGGCCCGACAATCCGCTGGTGAGTGGCTACAGTGCCAAGGAACTGCTGCTGCGGTGGCTGCTGCTGCCGGTGCCGTTTCAGCTGTGGTTTCTGCGCAGCCTGCTGGTGTATAACCTGGCCTACCCGTGGCTGCGCAAGGCGGTGTTGCAGGCGCCAACCATCTATTTTGGCGTAGCCGGACTGCTGTGGCTGCTCGAAATCAGCGTGCCGCCGCTGCTGGAGGGCACGGGGCTGGTCTTTTTTGCGCTGGGCATCTGGCTGCAAAAGCGCGACGTAAACCTGCTCACGCCGCCCCGCTGGCTACGGCCGGGCGTGCTGGTGGTGGTTTGGCTGGCGGTGCTGGCCGGGAAAACCTACCTGGCCTTTGCCTCCGACCACCCGCCCTTTATCCCGATGCTGCTGCTGCACCGGGCCGGCGAGGGCCTGGGCGTAGTAGTTATGTGGTTCGGCACCGATGCCCTGGTGCGCGGGGCCATGCGGCAGCGGTGGTTTGGGTGGCTCACGGGCTTTTCCTTCATGATTTACGCCCTGCACGTGCCCTTGGTAAACTATGCCACGGAAGCGGCCCTGCGGCTTTGGCCGGGCCAAAACCTACTGGTGTACCTGCTGCTGCCCCTGGCCGTGGTGGCGCTGGCCGTGCTGCTGGGGGCCGGACTGCGGCGGGTGGCCCCGGCGGTATACGGCCTGCTCACCGGCGGCCGGGGACTGTAGCGCCGGGCCTTGACTGGGAAAAGGAACAATCCGAGTAGGAAAAGGCGTTGCCGAGTTCGTACCTTTGCGCACCAAATTCCGCTGCGGACCCCAACCGGCAACTTTCTCACTGCTAAGAAATTGCCCGGTCGTCCGCTTATACCACTCGCATGAAAGTAAGAAGCCAGCTGGCCAATAAAGTCAACGTCATTACCCTGGGCTGTTCCAAAAACCTCGTCGATTCGGAGGTGCTGATGGGACAATTGCAGGCCAATAACTTCCAGGTAACCCACGAGGCCGACAAGAGCGACGCCAACATCGTGATTATCAACACCTGCGGCTTTATTGACAACGCCAAGCAGGAAAGCATCGACACCATCCTGCGCTACGCCGACGAGAAGGAAGCCGGCCGCCTCGACAAGCTCTACGTGACGGGCTGCCTCTCGCAGCGCTACAAGGACGACCTGGAAGTGGAAATTCCGCAGGTCGACGCCTACTTCGGGACCCTGGAGCTGCCCCAGCTGATGAAAACCCTGGAGGCCGACTACAAGCACGAGCTGGTGGGCGAGCGGCTCATTACCACGCCCCGGCACTACGCCTACTTCAAAATTGCCGAAGGCTGCAACCGGCCCTGCTCGTTCTGCGCCATCCCGCTGATGCGCGGCAAGCACGTAGACCGCACCATCGAGGACCTGGTAAAGGAAGCCAAGCGCCTGGCCTCGATGGGTGCTAAGGAGCTGATTCTCATTGCCCAGGACCTGACCTACTACGGCCTGGAGAAGTACGGGGAGCGGAAGCTGGCCGACCTCCTGCGCAACCTCTCCGACGTGAACGGCATCGACTGGATCCGGCTGCAGTACGCCTACCCGTCGCAGTTCCCCCTGGATGCCCTGGACGTGATGATGGAGCGGGACAACATCTGCAAGTACTTGGATATGCCCCTGCAGCACATTTCGGATAACATGCTCAAAACCATGCGCCGCGGCATCAGCAAGCGCCGCACGGTGGAGCTGGTGGATACCATCCGGCAGCGGGTGCCCGATATTGCTTTGCGCACTACGCTTATTGCCGGCCACCCCGGCGAAACCCAGCAGGATTTCGAGGAGCTCTACGACTTCGTGGAGAAAACCCGGTTTGAGCGCCTGGGCATCTTCACCTACTCCCACGAGGACAACACCCACTCCTACACCCTGGCCGACGACGTGCCCGCCGAAGTAAAGCAGGACCGCGCCGACCAGATTATGGAGCTGCAGCAGGGCATTTCGATGGAGCTCAACGAGCAGAAAGTCGGCAACGTGTACAAGGTGCTGTTCGACCGGAAGGAAAGCGGCTACTTCGTGGGCCGCACCGAGTTTGACTCGCCGGAAGTGGACAACGAAGTGCTGGTGCCGGCCACGCCCGATACCTACGTGTCGCTCGGCGGCTTTGCCAACGTGCAAATCACCGACGCCTCCGACTTCGACCTCTACGGCAAGCTGGTGTAACGGCCTCGGCCGACCTGTAGAAAAGAAAAAAGCTGCCCCTTCAGGCAGCTTTTTTTCGTTTGGACCGGCGCCGACGGTAGCCCCGGGTCCAATAGAGCACCAGGCCGATAAGTGGTTGAGTGAGTACGGTATGGAACCAGCGGCGCTTTTCCCAGCGCCCGGGGAATTCGCCGCGTTGGATATAAATGAGCGTGTATATCCAGGGCAGGGGCAGCACGATGAGCAGCCACAGGCCCAGGAGCTGAAACAGATTCATGCGGTGGTGGTTTGACAGCTATTCAAGTCGGACGTAGAGCCTTGTCAACAGCAAAACGTGCTGCGAGGTGCGCCCGGTAGTGCCGGAAGTTGCGGCTTTGCTGTACTTTTTTTCCGGACCTTGCACCGCCAATTGACTTCTCCCTGCTGTATGCCCCTGCATCATCTTAGCTACGCCGCCACGGGCGCCTTTTCGTCTTTTCTCGCCGATTATATCAGTCAGAAGCCCGCGCTGCAGCCGTATTACCACCGGTTTCCGAAGCTGGAGGAGTTTGAAGCCCAGATAACGGAGAAGCAGGCCGCCTACTCGCCCGAGGCCCGGCAGCGGCTGGTAGCCGCCCTGCAAGAGCAGTATCAAGGTCTGGGTGACATCAATCCGGCCGTGGCGGCCAACCTGGCGCTGCTCAGCCAGGCCACAACCTTTACCGTCACCACCGGCCACCAGCTCAACCTGCTCACCGGGCCGCTGTACTTTATCTACAAGATTGTCACCACGCTCAAGCTCAGCCGGCAGCTGAAAGAGCAGTACCCGCAGTACGACTTCGTGCCGGTGTACTGGATGGCCACCGAGGACCACGACTTCGCCGAAATCAACCACTTCCACCTCTTCGGCAAAAAGCACGAGTGGAACAGTGAGCAGGTGGGTGGCCCAGTCGGCCGCATGGCGCTGGATGGCCTCGCCGAGCAGATTCTCGACCAGCTGCCCGCCGACGTGCCCGCCGCTTTTCGCGAGGCGTACCAGGCCGGCGCCACCCTCACCGACGCTACCCGCCGCCTGGTCCACGCCCTGTTTGGGGAGTACGGGCTGGTGAGCATCGACGGCGACAGTGCCACGCTGAAACAGGCCCTGGTGCCGGTGCTGGAGCGCGAAATCCGGGAGCAGGCTTCTAACAAAGCCGTGCAGGCCACCAACGCCCAGCTCGAAGCGGCCGGCTACAAGCCCCAGGTGTACTCGCGGCCCCTCAACCTGTTTTTCCTGACCAACGAGGGCAAGCGGGAGCGAATCGAGCAGGAAGGCGATTGTTACGCCATCCGCAACACCGAGCTCTGCTACACCCAGGACGAGCTGCTGACGCTGGCCCGCACCCGGCCCGAGTGCTTCAGCCCGAACGTGGTGCTGCGGCCCCTGTACCAGGAACTGCTGCTGCCCAACCTCTGCTACATCGGCGGCGGGGCGGAAGTGGCCTACTGGTTTCAGCTCAAGCAGGTCTTCAGCGACAATAACGTGCCTTTCCCGATGCTGCTGCTGCGCAACTCGGCCCTGTACCTGGGCAAGGCTCACGCCGGCAAGCTGCGCAAGCTGGGCCTTACGCCAGCCGATATTTTTCGGCCCCTGCCCGAGCTCAAAAAGCAGGTGGGCGCCACCCTGGGCCAGGAGGAAATCAGCCTGCGGGAGCAGCAGCAGGCCCTGGCCGCCGCCTTCCAGCAAATCACCGAGCTGGCCCAGCGCCTCGACCCGACCCTGGTGAAAACCGTGGCGGCCGAAGCCCAGAAAACGGCCGGCGGCGTGGCCGGCCTGGAAAAGCGCCTGAGCAAGGCCGCCGAAGCCAAGCACGAAACGGCCTATTCCCAGCTCACGGCCCTGAAGGACAAGCTCTTCCCCGGCGGCGACCTGCAGGAGCGCGTCGACAACGTGCTGTCCATTTTAATCAACAACCCCGGGTTTATTGAGCAGTTGCTGGCCGACTTCGAGCCCCTGGCCCTGGAATTTGCCATTGTGGAAGAGGAATAACTCCTGCTTCAGCGCACAGCTAGCCGACGGGCGCTTCCGGTACTGCCGGGGCGCCCGTTCTGCGTTATATTAGTCCGGATTTATTCAATTCCGTTTTACCTGTGCGCCTTTCTTGCTGCTGCCCCGGGCCACCGGCTGGCGAGCTGCGTAAAAGCCCGTTGGCGTACCGTTTCAGAATTATTCCAGTACCTCTAAAGTGCCATGCTGACTTATGTTGAAAAGTGACCTGCGCTGGCAGATGCTGGCGTGGCGCCGGGCCATGTCGGACCTGGAGCTGGCGACCCGCAGCCAGCAGGTAGCCGCGCGCCTGTTCAAGGAAACCTATCTGACCCAGCTGCGCGCCGTGCACGTGTTTTTGCCCATTCAGCGGCAGCGGGAACTGGATACCTGGGGCATTATCCGGCGCTTCTGGCGCGAGTTTCCCCAGGTGCGCGTGGTTGTGCCGGTGATGCAGGAAGACGGCCTCTCGCTGCGCCACTACCTGCTCACGCCCCAGACCGAGCTGGTCGAAAACGCCTGGGACGTGCCCGAGCCCCTGAATGCCGAGGAGGTAATGCCCGAGGAGCTGGACGCGGTGCTGCTGCCCTTGCTGGCTTTCGACGAGGCCGGCAACCGCGTGGGCTACGGCAAAGGCTTTTACGACCGGTTTCTGCTGCAGTGCCGCCCCGACGTGCTGCTCATCGGCCTCTCGCTGGAGGACCCCGTGCTGCGCATCGCCGACGCCTGGGAGGGCGACGTGCGCCTGCACTGCTGCGTGACGCCCACCCGGGTGTGGCGCTTCGAGCGGTAGCGCCGACCGGCCACAACAAATGGCTGCCGCGGAGCGTTGGCCGGGCGTCTGGTCACCAACCCGCCCGCTCTATGGCTACCCCAACTTCTGCCCGCGCCAGCCGCCGCATCCGCCTTACCCCGCGCCTGGATACGAAGCCCATGTTAGGTGTGGGCCTGGTGCTGGCCGCCCTGCTGCTAGCTGCCAAGCCAATCCAGCAAACCGTGCTGCAGCTGACGATGCCATCCCGGAGTCATAAGCAGTACCTGAACCGGTTTCCGGCCAGTGACGGCCTGACGCTGCTGCTGGGCCGGCAGCACCAGATTCACTATTACCGGGGCGGATTCTCTGCCGAGGAATTACCGAAGCTGCAGACCATTCGTAATGGGTACCCGGGCCTGCGCCGCCTGCTGCTGGAATCCCGGTACCGTAATCCTAAAGTCGTGGTGCTGATCAAGCCCGGACCGGGAGCCAAGTACCGCGACCTGGTGGACGCGCTGGATGAGATGAACATCACCGACCAGAGAAAATACGCGGTGGTGGATTTGCAAAAGCTCGATTACGCCCTGCTCCGGCAAAACGGTCTGTAAACCCCCTCGCTCGTATGGCTACTCCCCAATCCGCTCCCGGCCTGCGCTCCGCCCGCCGCCACTTCCGCCGTATCCTGCACCCCGACATGACGCCCATGGTAGGGCTGGGCTTCTTGCTGGTTACGTTCTTTCTACTGGCGGCTGATTTCGTGAAGCCAACGGTGATGCAGCTGACGATGCCGGCGAATTATCTCCGCAATCCTAATGAGTCAATCTGCTTCGGAATCGATAATAGCCTCTCGCTCATACTGGGCAAGAATGGACAGGCACACTACTATCGGGGAGGTTTGTTTTCGGACGAGCTGCCCGAGTTGCATACTATCCATGGTGGTGCGGCTGGTCTGCGGCGTCTTCTGCTTGAAGTACGCCAGCAAGACTCTAGATCCGTGGTGCTCATCAAGCCAAGCTCGAATGCGAAGTACCGCGACTTGGTGGATGCGCTGGACGAAATGAATATCACTGACCAAAAGAGATGCGCTGTAGTAGACCTGTCCGAGCGTGACTACGCCTTGCTCAAGCAGCACGGTTTGTAATTCGCTTTGCGAGCTGTAGTTTATGACTGACGCTGTACTAGGCCGGCTCCTATTTGAAGCGTAGTTAAAAGGCACGCCTATACCCGTCGTGCGGAGCGTTGGCCGGCTTTGTAGCTTACGCCGATTACGGCCAGCACTGCTGCAAACTGCAGTAGAATAACCAGCAGGAGCATACTGTCGAACGTCCTTTCCGGGCTGACGGGCAGCGGGACGGTGGGGTCCAGGGGCGGGTAGACAGTGGTGCCTACCAGAGGGCTACTCAGGGTGTAGAGCAGCCACGAGCACAGGCCGATAAACATTGTTCCCAAGCCCAGCAGGGCCAAGGCCGCGGACCGATAACGCCGGGCAAGCAGGTAGCTGCCCACGCCACCAATCAGCAGGGGCAGAAACAGCCCAAGTATCAGCAGGTAAGGCGGCGCCACGAAATAGGTGTTGTGCAGCTGAATATCGATGCTGGAAGCCAGCAGCTGGTCGAAGCCGACGGTGACGCCGGTCAGTGCTACGGCTAAGAGCAGGGCGCCAAGCCCGATGGTGAGAATGGCTGCGGGAGCTGGTTTGGCTGACATGGGCTAGGCTACTTCGGCAGCTCTTCGACTCTGGTAATACGGGCCTGGCCCCAGGGCGCCACGCTCACCTTGACCAGTAAGGGCCGCCGGCCGCCGGTTTTCTGGAGCTCCTTACCCGTGGCTTCGGGCACGTAGTAGCGCTCCAGGTTGTAGCGCAGGCGCAGGCCGTGGCGCCAGCTGTCGGTGACCCAGCCGCGCAGCACGGCCTGGTCGGGAGCCGTGGGGGTGAGCTCAGTGGCCGACACGGCCGTGGCTTCGTAGGCACCGTTTTGGGGGCGGAGCAGCACGTACACGGGCTGGTGCTTGCGGGGCGGCTGGGGACCTTGCCACAGCGTGGGCGGCACCTGGCTGATGCTGTAGGTGAGCCGCAGGTAGTCGCCGTAGAGCAGGTCGCGCGGGTCGACGGGGGTGGTGCGCAGCGTGACGGTGCGGCCCAGGGCGGTGGTGGCGTAGCCGGCCCCGGCCACGGCCAGGATGAAGAGCATCTGGGCCGCTACGGCCAGCTTGATCAGGCGGCGGTGGGTGAAGGAGGTGGTGGAGACGGGCGTTGCCATGCTTACTCGGGCTGTTTAGCCGATAATGATTGGGCGTTCTTGCGCCGCAGATACCAGCTCAAACCCAGCAGCAGCACGCCGCCCACCAGGAAGAACAGCGACTTATCCATAAAGGCCCAGGTCAGCTTGAAGTAGGCCACCATGGTAGTGACGATGAACAGAACCGTGCCCAGGGTGACCCGGTCGGCGTTGTTTTCCTGGTGGGCCCGCCACAGCACAGTGCCCGAGTAGGCGTAGAGCACTACCAGCGTGGCAATGGCCAGGGCCAGGCCGCCGTGCAGGTAGAAGCCGGGCAGCAGCAGGAGCCAGTCGGTGGCGCTGCCGGGGCGGCTGCGGCGGTACTTGCCCCAAAGCGACAAAGCGAATACGCCCAGCAAAGCCCCGATATAAGCCAGGAAGGGCGGGCGCAGCATGCCGGCGTAGGTATCGGCCTCGCCGTAGAGGGCCAGGCCCAGCGTGAAGAGGAAGGCCGAAGCCAGGGGCGGAGTTTGCAAAGCCCGGCCCGCCGAGCGGTCCGTTTGCCAGTCGCCGGCGGCGTAGATGAGCATGGCCGGGATGAAGAACCAGGTGATTTTGGCGTGCAGATGCCCGATGAGCAGGCCAGCCTGCCATAAGAGGCCAGTGGCCAGCACGGTGCCCAGCAGCGCGTCGGGGTGGCGCCACCAGTAGTAGCCCAGGCCCACCACGGTGAGGGCCGCGGTGAGGTAGCTGAACGTGCCCAGCTGCCCGGTGCTGTAGCCCTGCACGATACCGCCGATGGCGGCCATGAGCACGAAGATGGTGCGGCTACGGTAGAGGTAGGTGAGGGCGGTGCCGGCCAGGGCCCAGGCCAGCAGGCCGGGGGCGTCGTAGCCGATGAGCTGGTACATCTGGCTGGTGAGAATGATGCCGCAGCCGAATAGGATGAGGCCCAGCCCAATGAGGCCAATGCCCAGGGACTCATTGCGGCGGGCCAGGAAATACTCGCCGCCGGCGTAGGCTCCGCCCATGCTGCCCAGCAGCAGCAGCAGGCGCAGCCACTCGGGCAGGCCCTGCCAGTTGGCGGCCACTATGCTCAGCGCACTCAGGCCCAGCAGCAACGAGCCCAGCAGCGGCAGCAAGCCCACCACGTGCTGGTCCTCGGGGTAGAGGGCCAGAAGCTGCTGGTGCTGCTGCTCGGTGATAATGCCCTTGCGTACCCACTCGGGCCCGTCGGTTTCAAGCAGCTTTCGACTCATAAGTAAATTTTACGCAGAAAAGGAATAAAAGCCGGCGCTACCAGGGAAAGCAAGGCCTGATGAAACTAGGCTCAGCGCAACTGTCGAAGGTCCATTTGGGCAAGCGCACCATCTCGCCGCAGCTGGTTTTTACGGAAGAAGGCCGCCAATTCCTGCAAGCGGCGGACGTTGTCGTAGCGGAAATTCCAGTAGAGCTTGGTTTGACATTCCGAGCAGAGGCGGTTAGGCGTGGCGTCTGTTTCCGGCAGACTATTAGTCCCGTTCATTGCGCAGCGGGCATACGTGCAATGGTGGAGGGAAACCATATGCCCGATTTCGTGGGACGAAATGCTGAGCAGCCGAGTCAGACAGCGGGTGTAGTTTTTAGGCGTTAGAGTTTGATCCTGCAGCCGGTAAATAGACGTAATGCCCACCCGGTGCGGATAAGAGGCCTGCCCAAAGACGTAGTTCCAGTCAGCTTCAGGATACAGGTCTTTGGCACTAATAGCCATCAGGGCCAGTCCGGTTCGGGGAAGCCGGGTTTTCAGGTAGTAGTTGATCAGGTAGGGCGCCAGCAGCTGTTCATGGCCATTCTGGCGGCGCCGGGCCCCGGGCGGAACCAGCGTATCGGCTACTGCCGGCAACAGCACCACCGGCTGCTGGTAGAAAATGCGCAAGTACTCCTGGGTGGCTTGCAGGGCCTGGCGCTGTAGGGCTGAGAAGCGGCCCACGGGCTGTAAATAAATGGTTCGGGTAAGTGAATCGGGGCGGAAGGGCGGAAGCTGCTGGTAGGCTTCCAGGTTTTGCCCGGCTTCCCGATTTTCGTAGAGCCACTCGCCGGGCTGCGGCTTTTTCAGGGGAAAGTCGTTTTTCTGAATCGCCTGAAAGTAGCTTTCCGCCGCTGACGAAAAGGAAGCAACAGATGAGCTGCGCCCGCAGGAAAAAAGAAAAACCAGCAGCGGGAAAAAAAGATACGCCATTCGGAACAGCCAGAATTTTTGTAAACAGCTTATGCCAGTGGGTTAGTTTACACATCCTTCCGGGCCCGGGTCATCTCACGCTTACCGGGCGGGCCGGGCAGCTTTTCCACCAGCCAGCCGGCGGCCTTGAGGCTGCGGCGGAAGGAGCCCTTGGCGCAGTAGCTCACCAGTACCCCGCCGGGGGCGGTGGCCGCAAACAGCTGCTCGAAGACGGCTTCGGTCCACATATCGGGCTGCTTTTCGGGAGCAAAGGCGTCGAAGTAAACCACGTCGTAGTGCTGGGCGGGCAGGGCGGTATCCTGGAGGGCGGCGGGCATCTTGCGCAGCACAAAGTGCTCGGTCAGGTGCACGGCTTCGTGCCAGGGGGCCGCGTGCAGGTACTCGTGGTAGGCCCGCAGCTCGGGGTTGAGCACGTAGCGCTCCACGCCCAGGCTCTGGATGACGGCCGGCGGCAGGGGGTATTTCTCCAGCGTGTCGTACTCGATGATCTGGCTGGCCGTCAGACTGCGCTGCAGGGTGAGCAGGGCGTTGAGGCCGGTGCCAAAGCCGATTTCCAGGACCCGCACCGGGCCGGGGCCGCGGGTAAGGGCGGGCTCCAGCCCGGCGGCCAGGTACACGTGCATGGCTTCCTGCAGGGCGCCGTGGGTGGAGTGGTAGTGCTCATCCAGGGCGGGCACGTACAGGGTGCTCGAACCATCGGCTGTGGTCCGAACTTCTACTTTTACACCGCCTTCGGTTTCGTGCATCATAACTTCTGTCTTTGGCAACATGGCCCGCGTAAAAGTAGCGTTACCCACCACATATTCCCTGACCGTGCAGGTGCCGGTCCGCATCACCGACCTTAACTACGGCGGCCACCTCGGCAACGATGCCCTGCTCAGCATCCTGCACGAGGCCCGGGTGCAGTTCTTGCAGCACGTGGGCCTCAACGAGCTGGACCACGTTACGCGCCTGGGTACCATCATGGCCGACGTGGCCATCGAGTACAAGGGGGAGGCCTTTTACGGCGACGTGCTGCACCTGCAGCTGGCCGCCACCGACCTCAACAAATACGGCTTCGACGTGGTGTACTGGGTGAAAAACCAGGACGGCCGCGAAATTGCGCGGGCCAAAACCGGCATGCTGCTCTTCGACTACAACACCCGCAAGCTGCGCAGCCTGGCCCCGGAAGTGGCGGCCCGCCTCGGTGCCGACCTCCAAGCGTAAGGTATGTTTCCGCTGCTGCTTATTTCCTCGCCCTGGTTGTTGCCCCACGAGCACCACGTGCTGGCGCGGCTCTTTGAAGCGGGCCTGCCCACGCTCCACCTGCGGAAGCCCGGCGCCTCCCGGGCCGAGATGGAGGCCTACCTGCGGGCCGTGCCCCGGGAGTTTCACGGCCGCATCATGCTGCACCAGCACCACGAGCTGGCCCGCGACTACGCCCTGCAGGGCCTGCACCTGCCCGCCGCTACCCGGGAAGCCTGGCGCGGCACCCCGGCTCCCGGCCAGCTCCTGTCCACCTCGTTTCACAGCCTGGAGGAAGTGGAGCGCCACCGGCGGCGTTACCACCACGTGTTTCTAAGCCCGATCTTCAACAGCATCAGCAAAGTGGGCTACTCGGCGGCCTTCCAGCCCCAGGAGCTGCAAGCGGCCCTGGCACGCTGGGCGGCCCGGCCCGCTTTCCGGCCGCAAGTGGTAGCCCTGGGCGGCATCGATGCCTCGACCCTGGGCCCGGTCCGGCAGCTGGGCTTTGCGGGCGCGGCCGTGCTCGGGGCCATCTGGCAGCACCCCGACCCGGTCGGGGTGTTTCGGGAGCTGCAGCAGCTGGCCGCCCAACCGCTGTAGCGCGAACTGTGTAGTTCGCGTGCCCCGCGCCATTACAACGATTGTCGTTCAGGTACGCGAACTACAACCAGAGGTCAGCGCAGCTAAAGTTCGCGCTACTGCCGTGCAGCTACCGCACGGTAGCGGTCAGGGTCGGGTCCCAGTCTTTCCAGACGGGCTCGTAGCCCTGGCGGCGGAGCATGGCGGCAATTTCCTGGGGGCTGCGCTCGTCGGATATCTCGAACTGCTCCAGCGACTCCGGGGCCACGGCGTAGCCGCCGGGGTTGGTCTTGGAGCCCGCGCTGATACTGGTGATGCCCAGGCGAATGATGTTGTCGCGGAAGGTGGGGCTTTCCCTCGTGGAAATGGAGAGTTCCACTTCCTCGTTGAGCAGGCGGTAGGCACAGATCAGCTGCACCAGTTCCCGGTCGGTCATTTCCACTTTGGGCTGCAACAGACCCTCGGTGGGGCGCAGGCGCGGAAACGACAGGCTGTACTTGGTTTGCCAGTAGGTGCGCTCCAGGTAGTCGAGGTGGAGGGCGGTGTAGAAGGCGTCGGTGCGCCAGTCTTCCAGGCCGAAGAGCACGCCCAGCCCCATCTTATGAATGCCGGCCCGCCCCAGGCGGTCGGGCGTGTCGAGGCGGTAGTGAAAGTTGCTTTTCTTGCCCTTGGGGTGGTGCTTTTTGTAGTCCTGCTGGTGGTAGGTTTCCTGATACACCAGCACCGTATTCAGGCCCTGCGGAATCAGCCGTTCGTAGTCGGCCTGGTCGAGGGGCTGCACTTCCATGGAAATGTGGGAAAAGTGGGGCCGCAACGTGCGCAGGGCTTTTTCCAGATAATCCACGCCCACGGTCTGGTTGGCTTCGCCGGTTACGAGCAGCACATGGTCGTAGCCCCAGCCTTTGAGTACGGCCGCCTCCTGCAGCATTTCCACGCTGCTCAGGGTGCGCCGCCGGATCTGGTTGTCGAGGCTGAAGCCGCAGTAGGTGCAGATGTTCTGGCACTCGTTGCTCAGATACAGCGGCACGTAGAGCTGCACCGTGTTGCCGAACCGCCGGCGCGTGAGCTGCTGGCTAAGCTGGGCCATCTGCTCCAAATAAGGCGCGGCAGCCGGCGAAATCAGCGCCTGGAAGCCGTCCAGCGTCCGTTTGGGTGCCGCCAATGCCCGCTCTACATCCGCCGCCGTCTTGGCGTAGATGCTGGTCTTGACGTCGTCCCAGGCGTGGGCTTCGAAGATGGGGCGGAAGGACATAGGTTGATGATTGTTAATTGTTGATTGTTAATTGTTGATTGTTGGTTATTGATTCAGAGGGGTAATAGAACGACTTAACAATCAGTAATTAACAATCACCAATCAACTAACAACTAGTCTAGAAAAGCGGTGAGCGGGGAGCTGGCTACGGCGTGGCTGGCCGGGGCGGCCAGCTTGGCTTCGTAGGCCAGGCGGCCGGCTTCCACGGCCATTTTAAAAGCTTGAGCCATGGCTACGGGCTGCCCGGCTACGGCAATGGCGGTGTTGACCAGCACCGCGTCGGCGCCCATTTCCAGGGCTGCGGCCGCGTGGGAAGGCGCCCCGATACCGGCATCGACTACCACCGGCACCCGGCTCTGGCCGATGATGATTTCCAGAAACTCCCGGGTGAGCAGGCCTTTGTTGGAGCCGATGGGGGCGCCCAGGGGCATCACGGCGGCCACGCCCACTTCCTCCAGGCGCTTGCACAGCACTGGGTCGGCGTGGATGTAGGGCAGCACCACAAAACCCAGCTGCACCAGCTCCTCGGCGGCCTTGAGTGTTTCGATGGGGTCGGGCAGCAGATACTTGGGGTCGGGGTGAATTTCGAGCTTGAGCCAGTTGGTTTCCAGGGCTTCGCGGGCCAGCTGGGCGGCAAACACGGCTTCTTTGGCCGTACGCACCCCGGAGGTGTTGGGCAGCAGGCTGAACTGCGGGTGGCCCAGGTGGCGCAGCAAATCGTCGTCGGCCGACGTCACATCCACCCGTTTCAGGGCCACCGTTACCAGCTCCGAGCCCGAGGCCAGCAGGGCTTCTTCCATCAGCTGGGCCGAGCTGAACTTGCCGGTGCCGGTAAACAGCCGCGACGAAAACGTGCGGCCGGCAATAACCAGGGGGTGAGTTGTCATACAGTGAGTTCCTGCAAATGGTGAACAAACTGCGCGGCCGTGCCGGGTATATCGGCGGGATTGGCAATGGCCCCCGAAACGGCCACGCCGTGCAGGCCGGTGAGCAGCAGGGCCTCCGCATCGGGCAGCGTGATGCCGCCGATACCGATGATGGGCATCGTGAAGCCGGCCGCGGCGCACTGCTTTAGAATAGCCGAGTAACCTTCCAAACCCAGAATCGGGCTCAGCTTTTCCTTGGTGGTGGTAAAGCGGAAGGGGCCCAGGCCGATGTAATCCACGCCGGCCTGCACCAGCTGCTCGATGTCGGCGAAGGTGTTGGCCGTGCCGCCCAGAATTTTGCCGGGCCCAACCAGCGCCCGGGCTTTAGCCGCCGGCATATCCTGCTTGCCTAAATGCACCCCGTCGGCCCCGATTTCCAGGGCCAGCTGGGGATTGTCGTTGATAATGAGCGTGGCCCCGTGCTGGCGGCACACGGCCTGGGTGTCGAGGGCCAGCTGCTTCCAGTGGTCGGGTGCCGCGTTTTTTACCCGCAGCTGCACCCAGCGCACCCCGCCGCGGCAGGCTTGCTCGGCGTGGTCGGGCCGGTTGGTGATGAAATGGAGGTTACTGATCTGCATACGGAAGGTGGCGGAAAGAGTGGTAGCCCAGCAGCGTGTCGTTGCTGGCCAAAAAGGCTGTGGTATAGCATTTAGCCCGCTGGCAGGCCGTCGGCAAATCGTGTCCCAGGGCTAGCTGGGCCAGAATGGCAGCCGACAATACGCAGCCGCTGCCGTGCTTTTCGCCGTGGGGGAGGCGGGTGTGCGAGAAGTGGTACTGGGTATTGTTGGCAAAGAGAATATCGACCGACTCGTCTCCCGAGCCATGCCCGCCCTTGAGCAGCACCGGGCAAAAACCGGCCACGGCTTCGGCTGCTTCTTCGGCCGAAGCCGCCGGCCACAGGCGCAGCATCTCGGGCAGATTGGGGGTAATCAGCGTTAGCTCGGCAGCCAGGGCTTGTACCAGGGCGGCGTCGGGGTGCTGGTGAAACTCATAGCCGGCCGAAGCTTTCAGCACCGGGTCCCAGACGATATTTTTACCAGGGTAGTGCTGCCGCAGCCACCGCAGCAGTTCCAGCAGTCGGGGCAAGCTCTCCACCAAGCCGATTTTGACGAAGTCCACCGCAAACCGGCTCAGCAGCACCCTGATCTGGTCCTGAATGTCGGCCAACGGCACCCAACTCACCCGCTCAAAGGCCACGTCGTTCTGCACCGTCAGGGCCGTACACACGCCCAGCCCGTAGACGCCGAGGGCCTCCAGCGTTTTGCTATCGGCCAGCAAACCGGCCCCGCCACTGGGGTCGAAGCCGGCAATACTCAGGGCGTAAGGGCGCATGTTTAGTTGTTAGTTGTTGGTTGTCAGTTGTTAGGCGTTCTGCTGTCGGTTGTGCTCTAACAACTGACAACCAACAACTAACAACTAGCCTACAGGTAGATTTCGCTGCCCTTATTCACGAATTCGCGCGACTTCTCGGCCATGCCCGAGGCCAGCACCTGGGCGGCCGTCATGTCCTGGGTGGCGGCGTAGTCGCGCACTTCCTGGGTGATTTTCATCGAGCAGAAGTGGGGGCCGCACATGGAGCAGAAGTGGGCTACTTTGGCGCCTTCAGCGGGCAGGGTTTCGTCGTGGTACTCCCGGGCCGTATCGGGGTCGAGCGAGAGGTTGAACTGGTCTTCCCAGCGGAACTCGAACCGGGCCTTGCTCAGGGCGTTGTCGCGGTACTGGGCGCCCGGGTGGCCCTTGGCCAGGTCGGCGGCGTGGGCGGCTATTTTGTAGGCAATGACGCCGTCTTTCACGTCCTGCTTGTTGGGCAAGCCCAGGTGTTCCTTGGGCGTCACGTAGCAGAGCATGGCCGTGCCAAACCAGCCAATCATGGCCGCCCCGATGGCCGAGGTGATATGGTCGTAGCCGGGCGCAATGTCGGTCGTGAGCGGGCCCAGGGTGTAGAACGGGGCTTCGTGGCACTCCTTGAGCTGCTTGTCCATGTTCTCCTTGATCAGGTGCATGGGCACGTGGCCGGGGCCCTCAATCATCACCTGCACGTCGTGGGCCCAGGCAATCTTGGTCAGCTCACCCAGGGTTTCGAGCTCGGCAAACTGGGCCTCGTCGTTGGCGTCGGCAATGGAGCCGGGCCGCAGACCGTCGCCGAGCGAAAAGGCCACGTCGTAGGCCTTCATGATCTGGCAGATTTCCTCGAAGTGGGTGTAGAGGAAGCTTTCCTGGTGGTGGGCCAAACACCACTTGGCCATAATCGAGCCCCCGCGCGAGACGATGCCGGTCACCCGCTTGGCCGTCATCGGAATGTAGCGCAGCAGCACCCCGGCGTGAATCGTGAAGTAATCCACGCCCTGTTCGGCCTGCTCGATGAGCGTGTCGCGAAACAGCTCCCAGGTCAGGTCCTCGGCCTTGCCGTTCACTTTTTCCAGGGCCTGGTAAATCGGGACCGTACCCACCGGCACCGGGCAGTTGCGGATAATCCACTCCCGGGTTTCGTGAATGTTCTTGCCCGTGCTCAAATCCATGAGCGTGTCGCCGCCCCAGCGGCAGCTCCACACGGCCTTGTCCACCTCTTCCTCGATGCTGGAAGTCACGGCCGAGTTGCCGATGTTGGTGTTGATTTTTACCAGGAAGTTGCGCCCAATAATCATGGGCTCGGCTTCGGGGTGGTTGATATTGGAGGGAATGACGGCCCGGCCAGCGGCTACTTCCTGGCGCACAAACTCGGGGGTGATGTAGCCCTGGGGCGTGTTGGCTCCGAAGCTGTGCCCGCGGTGCTGCACCCGCAGCGGGTCGTCCGGGGCCAATTGATCAATGCGCTGGTTTTCCCGGATGGCAATGTATTCCATTTCGGGCGTGATGATGCCCTGCTTGGCGTAGTGCATCTGGCTCACATTCTGCCCCGGCTTGGCCCGGTACGGCCGCCGGATGTGCTCAAACCGCAAGGCGTCCAGTGAAGTATCGGCGGCCCGCTGCTGCCCGTATTCCGACGAGGTGCCGGGCAGCTGCTCCACGTTGCCGCGGCCCAGAATCCACTCCTCGCGCAGGCGGGGCAGGCCCTTTTTAAGGTCGATAGCCACGTTGGGGTCGGTGTAGGGGCCGCTGGTGTCGTAGACCGTCACGGGCAAATTCTGCTCGGTGGGGTTCACGAAGTCGAACTTGCGCTGAGTGTCGCTGAGCACGATTTCGCGCATGGCCACCCGCAGGTCGGGGTAAAGCTGGCCGGGCACGTAGATCTTGCGCGAGCCGGTCAGGGGCTGGCGCTCCACCAGCGTCTGCTGGGGGGCTTGGTCTTTTTTCTTCATCGGAAAAGGCAGTGGAAACGGGACGTGGCGCGGCCTAGCCCCCTTGGGTGGCGCGAATAATCGTAATCCGGTCGTGGGCCTGCAGCTCGTGGGCGGGCCAGTCGGGCCGGGGCACCACCACGTCGTTGACGGCCACGGCAATGCCGCGCAGGTGCAAGAGCTGCAGCCCGTCGAGGGTGGCCGTAAGGGTAGGGGAAGCCGGGGCCTCATGGGGTTTATCGTTGACAAATAGCGTCATGCAACAAGCAGATTAGCAGGTTGATGGAGTCAAAACAATAAACAGTAGGCGGCGCATGCCACGGGCCGGCAGAGACGGGTCCCGTTTCAGTCACTTTTCCCTTCGCCAGCATTACCTGGATCAGGTTCAAAGGGTATTTCTCAGTCCTGCGCGGCAGAACACCCCTAAAGTTTATGCCGGCAAGGTAGGGGGTAATGTGCTGATGTGCTAATGTGGGGAATGTGAAAATTATGTCATTGCGAGGGTCGGCAGGTTTTATTTCGTCTGTCCTCCTGAGGCGCAGCCGAAGGACCTTCCTCGCCTGTCCCACAAAGGCGAATACCAACGTGCAAAAGTCCTTTACTACTAGTGTGGTAAAGGGCTTTGTCACGTTTAACAATCCTTGTCACTCAGGTGAGGAAGGTCCTTCGCAAGCGTACGCCAGATGAAGGATGACAGACCAGTAGTAGCACATCAGCACATTCAACCACATTTCTCACATTCAAAACACATTAACACATTAGCACCTGAGCACATTATATCGAAGGCACTATTACCAACTCAGATATGTTCAGGGCCAGCGACATAGTGAGGGGCAGGTAAACCTAAAACTCACTAAATCACTATTTCACTAAATCACCTGTCGTATCTTTGCAGTTATGATGATTGACCTGCCCGTTGTTTCCAAGCGCGACATCCGCAAACTCAGCCCCGACGAGCTCAAGGCCTTTATGGTGGAGCACGGCGAAAAGCCCTTCCGCGCCAAGCAGGTGCTGGAGTGGCTGTGGAAGAATACCGCCGGCTCGTTTGAGGAAATGAACAACATTTCCCTGAGCACCCGCGAGCTGCTAGCCAAGTACTTTGTTATCAACGGCGTGGCGGTGCAGAATCAGCAGCTCAGCAACGACGGTACCATCAAATCGGCCTTCCGCCTGCACGACGGCAACATCGTGGAAGGCGTGCTTATTCCGCACGACACGCGCATGACGGCCTGCATCAGCTCGCAGGTGGGCTGTTCGCTGACTTGTAAGTTTTGCGCCACGGGCTACATGGAGCGCAAGCGCAACCTGGACGCGGCCGAAATCTACGACCAGGTAGTGCGCATCCGGGAGCAGTGCGAGGCCCAGTACGGCACGCCGCTCACTAACATCGTGTACATGGGCATGGGCGAGCCGCTGCTCAACTACGCCAACGTGGTGGAAAGTGTGCGCCGCATCACCGCCCCCGACGGGCTGAACATGGCGCCGCGCCGCATCACCATCAGCACCGCCGGTATTGCCAAGATGATCAAAAAGCTGGCTGACGACGACGTGAAGGCCAATCTGGCCCTCTCGCTGCATGCGCCCAACGACGTGAAGCGCAACGAAATCATGCCCATCAACGAGGCCAACTCCCTGGCCGCTTTGAAGGACGCGTTGCAGTATTACCACCAGAAAACCGGCCGCAAAGTCACCTACGAGTACATCGTGTTCGAGAACTTCAACGACACGCTCGAAGACGCGGCTGAACTGTACACCATCAGCAAGTGGCTGCCCTGCAAGGTGAATTTGATTGAGTATAACCCCATCGAAAACGCCAGCTACCAGAACGCCGAAGCCGATAAAATCACGGCCTTCCACAAGTACCTGGCCGACCGGGGCGTGCAAACCAACATCCGCCGCTCCCGTGGTAAGGACATTGACGCGGCCTGCGGGCAGCTGGCGGTAAAGGAAAAAGCCGAGGTAGCGTAAATCAAGACTGCGCAGTCACACAAAAGGCCGCTGAATCTCAATTCAGCGGCCTTTCTGTTTTTACTTGATTCGCTCCAGCACGAAATACCCCACGGGAGGAGCCGAGTTGCTCACGGCCCGGACGACGCCGACCGGCGTGGTGGGCTGGTCGGGGGAGGTGTAATCAGGGCCGCTGTCGGTGCCGGCATCGTAGAACGTGGCCGGGATGCGGCGCGTGGCGGCCCAGCCGGTCGTGGTGAGCAGGTCGTGGACTTCGAGGGCGGCAAACCAGTCGGGGCTGGGCGCTATCATCGTTACCACCGTCAGGGCCGGGTGGCTGCGACTCAGGCGGATAGTATCGGTCAGGGCGCCGGGCGACGCGGTGGCGGTGCGGCCATCGAGCAGCCGAAAGGCTTTGCCCTGAGCAATGAGCGTGTTGATTTCGCTCCGCAGCGCGGTGTTGTTGCCCAGCTCGGCCATATTTTTGATACCCAGACTGGCCGGAGCAGTAGCCCGAAACAGGCCAGCGTCGGCGTCGTGCCCATGGGAGGCGCCGATGAGGGGTGAAAAATGCGCCCCCACCGGGTAGCTACCCGGGTGGGTGGTGGCACTCCAGCTGGCCTCGAAGGTGACGCGGTACAGGGCCGTGGTATCGGGGGCGGGAGCTTGGTCGTCGTCGCCTGATTCGGCGCAGCCGGCCAGCAAAGCCGACAGGATAAGCATCCAATGCTGTTTCATAGGTAAGCGGCTGGCGGTGAGCAGGAAAAGTATAAACGTAACGCTGCCGGCTGCTGGTTTGGTATAGCCGGGTTATTTGACCTGCCCAAACCGGTAGGCTACTTCCAAGTAAGCGGGAGCCGTGGCGCTGCCGTCGCTGTAGGCCAGGCCTAAGGTCCCGCTTAGGCGGGACGCTGCCACTCGGGCCCCAAACAAGCCGAGTAAATGGCGTTGTTTTACCCCAAACACGTTGGTTTCATAGATATACGTCTCGTTGAGCAGCGACAACCGGCGCAGAATTCGGGTGGCGCCCCCAAGCACCACAACCGGTGTACTGCCGAAGCGGCCATAACCATAGCCGTAGCCTACGCCGGCCGTCAGGTTGTGGTCGGCAGTGCCGTAAGTACCCAGGCCGTAGACCGCGCCAAACAGCAGGCCGTACGCCCGGGTTACCTCGCCGTACATCCCGACGTGGAATTTCTCCGCTACGGGCACCGCATACTTGCCGGTGAGCGTCAGGGAGACGTACGATCTAGAACCGGGGCCGACGGGCAATTCCAGGACCCCGCCCGCGCTCAGCCGGTCGGAGAAGCCGTGACTGGCAGCCACGTTCAGCAGCCCGGCGGCCTGCACCAGGGTTTCGCCGCGCCGCAGCGGCCGGGCCGTGGGCATGCCAAAGACGCGGGTGCCATTGCCGACCGGGTCCCAGCCCCGGCGGGCTTGCTCGGGAGTGAGCAGCTCCAATTGGCGGATGTCGGCCCGCGGCACCGTGCGCGGCCCCAGAATCTTGACGTCGAAATCCAGCTCCTGGGGCCGCTCCGTCACGAGCACACCCACGAAGGAGGTGCCGTCGGCGGTTTGCACGGCGTAGGAGCGGCCGTATTGCAGCGCCCCGGTCGACGAAGTGCCGGCGCCGGCCAGTTCCTGCTGGCGCAGCTCAATGCTTTGGCGCACCTGGGCAAACTGCGCCGGCGTGAAGACCCGGCTGCGACTAGTGCCACTCAGAAAACGAACCTGCAACGTGATAGTGCTGTCGGGGCTCAAGCTTTGCTCGAAGCGGGCCTGATCAAAGTCGGCAGTGGAGAAATACGGAAACAGGCCGTAGTAGCGCTTTTCCTGCTGGTCGATGGTTTCGCCCACTAAAGGACTGACGACCAGTACCCGGACGGCCGCTTGCTGGGCCTGAAGGCTGGTACTAAACAGCAGATAAACCCCACTGCTAAGCAGCAGGCCACGCAAGAATGAAGGCAACATAAGGATATTTATACCCTTAAATGTAGCCCCTTTCCGGCCAGTCAGCCAATAAAATGGATTAGCCTAACTTTTAAAGCGCCCGGTGGAGCGGGGCCGGCCGGTGCTGATTTCCTCCTTGGTTTCACCCTCGGGCACTTCCCGGGTTTCGATGCGCACAGCGTGGGCCTTGGGCTGCACTTTCTGGCCGAAGGCATCGGCAAACTCCTGGGTAAACTCGGCCCCGAAGAAGATAATCAGGGCCGAATAGTTGACCCACACCAGGAGCACAATAGCGGACCCGGCCGCCCCGAAGGCCGAGCCCGGATCAGCCTTCGCAATGTAGAAGGCAATCAGGAACTTGCCCAATACAAAGAGCAGGGCGGTAATAAAAGCGCCGATGCCGACGTCGCGCCACCGGATTATGGCGTCGGGCAGGAAGCGGTAGATAAGCGCGAAGAGCAGGGACGTGACGCCGAGCGACAAGACGAAGTCAACCAGGCGGATAACCACGACTCCTACTTCGGGAAACCACTGCTGCAGCTTGCCGGTGAAGGCGCTGAGCACGGCGCTAATCACAAAAGAGATGAGCAGCAGCAGCGCCACGCTCAGAATCAGGCCGAAGGACAGGAGCCGGTCGCGCACGAACTGCCAAATGCCGTTACGGGGCTTCACCTTCAGGTTCCAGATGTCGTTGATACTTTCCTGGAGCGTTACGAAAAACGTGGTAGCAGCAAAAATAAGCGCGCCGATACCGATGATGGAGGCCACACCGCTTTTCTGCTGCTTCGTGAACTCAGCAATGGAGTCCTGCAGAAATTTGGCGGAGTCGGCCCCCAAAAAGCCCCGCATTTGCCCGTAGACCTGACCTGTTACGGCTTCGGCACCATACAGGGAGCTGGCTACGGTGATGACGATGAGCAGCAGGGGCGGCAGCGAGAAAATAGTGTAGTAGGACAAGGCGGCAGCGTGCCGAAACGAGTTATTGGTCATGAACTCGCTGGCCGTGGTTTTCAGAATGCCGACAACATCGGAAAGGCGGTAGTGTGTGGCCATGGGGCGGAAAGCTGGGAGGATAAGTATGGGGTAGTACGGCTCGAAGCCGGGGGCGTTTGGTTGAGCTTCCCAAAACCATTCATTTGTGCCTACAGTTGCTAGCTTTGGCGGGGCGCAAATGCCTCGTTTTACTTCTCGCTCCATGCTCCTTTCCCGCTACGTTCTGTCTTTGCTGCCCGGCGCCGGCCTGGCTCTGCTGCTCACCGGCCCCAGCGGCTGCACCACCACCAAAACCACGTCATCGGCGGCGGCTGGGGCGGCGGCTACCGGCGGCAACGTCACGCCCTATCCCGCCGCTGCGGGCTTCGACCAGGCCGGCTCCGACGCCCGCGCCCAGGCCTGGGCCGATACGGTGATGCACCAGATGGGCGGCTACGCGGCCTGGCAGCAAACGCGGCTATTGGGCTGGGACTTTCTGGACGGCTCCTACCAGCTCTGGGACAAGCAAACCGGGGACTTCCGCTGGCAAAAAGACACGCTGGTGGCCGTCTATAACCTCACCACCAAGCAGGGCCACACCTACAGCAAAGGCCAGGATATTTCCTCCACCGAGAAGGGTAAAAAGCTGCTGGACCGGATGTACCCGATTTGGGTAAACAACTCCTGGTGGCTGCTGATGCCCTTCAAGCTCAAGGATTCGGGCGTGACGCTGACCTACAAGGGCCCAGGCCAGCTGATGGACGGCACCCCGGCGGAGGTGCTGAACATGACCTTCAAGAACGTGGGCGTGACGCCCGACAATAAGTACGAAGTCTACGTGAGCCCCCGTACCAAGCTGGTCGAGGAGTGGGCCTACTTCCCCAAAGCCACCGACGCCCAGCCCGCTTTCCGCCGCCGCTGGACCGGCTACCAGCAGTACGGCCCCCTGAAGCTGGCCGCCGACCGCACCGACGGCAAAGACGGCCGCCACCTGGACCACATTACGGCCCGCACCGCCGTGCCCGCCGGCGTGATGCAGAACCCGGCGCCCCTGGCCCGGCTCGAATAGCGGCTAGCGGGCAAAATCCCAGCGCAGGGTCACAATCGGGGCCTGGTGGATGGCTTCGCTCAGCTCCGCATCGTCCTTGAACTGCAATTGTTGCAGCTGGCAGGCCTCTACGCTCACGCTGAACTCCCGGGTGGCAAACGGCCAGGGCGTGACCTGCACCGGGCCGCCGGGCGCAGGCTGCACCACCTCGTGGCGCTGCCCATCGGGCCCGGTGCTGATTTCGAGGTGGCGGCCCATTTCGGGTAGCTCCTGCCGGCACAGAATCAGGCTGAGCCGGTCGCACCACTGCATCAGGTCGTAGGCTTGCTGGGCTTCGGCTTTGGTAACCTTCAGGCCCCGGCGCCAGCGCTGCTGGTCGGCTTTCTGCTCGTCGAGAAAGGCGTCGATTTCGGGCTGCTGCCCGCGCAGGCTCTCGTAGAGGAAGCTCAGGTGCATACTAGTAAGCAGGCTGCGCCACTGGCCCTGGAAGCGGGCGGCCCGCAGCACGCCGGTGGCCTGGGCCAGGGAAAATTCCTTCATCGTGAAGTTGGCCGGAGCCCCGGCGGGCGTCAGGCCGTAGTGCCCGTCCCAGCGTTCCTGCTCGTCGTCGTGCTGGGCAATGGCGGCCAGCAGGCCCACCCACCGGTCGGCCGGGCCGAAGGGCTGCCACTGCCAGGCCAGCTGGGCCGCCAGCAAGGCGTGGGCTTGTTGGTAAATAATCTGCCAGCCGTCGGGCGTAAGGTTTACAATCATGGGGAGAAGACAAAATAGGCCCGCGTTGGGGTAGCTGGGCATACGCCCCGCGGCGGCGCGGGTTGGGGCATTGGGCCGCCCAAACCAGTAGCCTGGCCCGGGAAAAATTTACCTTGTGCAACTTTGCCCCGGCGGCCGATGTGTTCAGATAACCAAGCGCCGCTCCGGCCGCGTATCAGGACCGGCGCCGATTTACCATTCGTTTCCCTTTATGAATCCACACGTCCAGCAAATTCTTGATAACCCGTTAGCCGCCGCGGCTATTGTCGGCAACCTGGTCATTATCGAGAGCCTGTTGTCGGTGGATAACGCGGCGGTACTGGCCACGATGGTCGGCGACCTGCCCAAGGAGCAGCGCCACAAAGCCCTGCGCTACGGCATCATCGGGGCCTACGTGTTTCGCGGCATCTGCATCCTGTTTGCTTCTTATCTAATTGAGTTCTGGTTTCTAAAGCCCTTGGGCGGCTTGTACCTGGTGTATTTGGCCTACAACCAGTTTAAGCCCAAACGCTCCTCGTCCTCTGATGAGGACGAGGAAATCGACAAGGAGAAAAGCTGGCTCTACAAGCGCACCTTGGGCCTGTTTGGCAAGTTTTGGGCTACCGTGGCCCTGATTGAGCTCATGGACCTGGCCTTCAGCATCGACAACGTGTTTGCCGTCGTGGCCTTCACCGACAACCTGATTCTGATTTGCCTGGGCGTGTTTATCGGCATCCTGGCTATGCGGCTCGTAGCCCAGGCCTTCGTGCTGCTCATGGCCAAGTATCCGTTTCTGGAAACGGCCGCCTTCCTCGTTATCGGGGTGCTGGGTTTGAAGCTGATGCTGTCCTTGTTTGAGCATTACCTGCCGACCCACCCGTTCAGCGTATTCCTGGGCAGCCACGGCGCCGACGTGGGCCTGACGCTTATTACCGTGGGCTTTTTCGTAGTGCCCCTCATTACCTCCTGGCTCTTCAACGTGCCCCGGCACATGACCATGCCCAAGATTCCGAAGCGCAAGCCCGAGGAGAAGAAGAGGGTGGGGTAAAAGGCTAAAAAAGCAGGCTTCCCCATTGATTGATAAATGACGTTTCGCGGGCCGCAGTAATTTGAATTACTGCGGCCCGCGAAATGCTTTCTGGCTGACTACAGTGCGAATAATTATCCGTTTCTTGGAGCCGGCGGGGCTGGGGCCTTGCTCGCAAATTATTGAGCAGTAACTGCTTCAAGCATTACCACGCCCTCATCCACATCGGTTGCTATGCATTTCTGTACTCACTACCGGCGAATAAGCCTGTTGGCGCTATTCCTTCTGGCCCTGCCCGCGGCTCTGCGCGCCCAAAGCTGGCAGCGGGCCTTGGCCTTGGCCTCTGTCCCCGGCACTGGTCTTACCTTTTGCAACACCACTTGCTACGACGTGGCCGGCAATGTGGTCGTAGCGGGCTCCTTCGGGGGCACTCTCACGCTAGGTTCGTTTACGCTGAACAGCGCCGGTAATCGCGACATCTTTGTGGCCCGCCTCAACCCGGCGGGGCAGTGGGTGCAGGCTGTGCGGGCCGGTGGTGAGGGTGACGATGGCGCTTCGGCTCTGCTGTTACTGCCCAGCGGCGAGCTAGCAGTGGGCGGGGGGATAAACGGTACTTCCGTAACGTTTGGGTCGCGCACGCTCTCCACCAGTAACGGTAAAAGTGACGCCTTCGTGGCCCGGCTCAACCCCGCCGGGGAGTGGACCCAGGTTGTGCAGGCCGGGAGCTATGGAGACGAGGGCATAAGCGCCTTGACCCTGGATGCCGCCGGGCAAATAGTAACAGCAGGCAGTTTTGATAGTGACGCGGTTACATTCGGCTCCTTTACGGTCACTCGCACGCCAAGTGACCCCCGTGCTTCCATTTACCCGGACTTGTTTGCGGCTCGGCTAAATCCTGCTGGACAGTGGACGCAGGCCATCAGCTGCCAAGGGAGCTTTTACGAATCGGTTACTTCACTCGCTGCTTATCCCGATGGTTCCGTTTTGGTAGCGGGGCAGTACGGCGGTACCTTTACAATGGGTAACGTCCGCTTCACTGACGCATCGACGCCCTTTTCCAACATCTTCCTGGGCCGACTGGGCATGGATGGGAAGTGGTCGGAAGCAACCTCCTTGGGCGGGCCTAACACTGAATCCATTGGCCAGATGGCCCTTGACGCCGCCGGCAACGTAACCGTAGTGGGTAGCTTCAGAAGTCCTAAACTGACCATCGGAGGCACCACGCTCGTTAACGCCGACCCCGCCAATACGGACACTGGTTATTCCAACACCAGTGACATCTTCGTCGCGCGCCGAAACACCGCCGGGCAGTGGACCCAGGCAGTTCGGGCCGGTGGCCTAGGCAATGAGGAAAATCCCCGCTTAGTACTTGGTGCCAATGGCGCGGTGACAGTAGCGGGCTCCTTTAGCAGCCCGAGCCTTGCTCTGGGCGCCTTCACGCTCACCAATGCTGCTGCTCCCGATCCTACGGCCGACATATTCGTTGCCCAGCTCGATGCCGCGGGGACCTGGGTTTCGGCTTTGGGCGCGGGCGGTGCCGATAAGCAGTTTGTAAACGCGCTGGTAGCCGATGGCCGCGGCGGAGGGGTTATGGTTGGCTATTCGCAGGGCCCTACCGTTACATTTGGCTCTACTACCGTCGGCTCCAGCAATTCATTTTACGGACTAGTAGCGCAGTTCAATGGCGTGGTTTCAGCTACCAAGGCCACTGCCCCCGCGGAAGTATTCACGCTGGTTCCCAACCCGGCTATTACCCAAGCCCGCCTCATCTGGCCCCAGGCCACGGCTGCTCCGCGCTCCGTGCAGCTGCTCGACGGCCTGGGCCGGGAGGTGCGCCGCCAGTTGCTGCCCGCCCGCGCTACCACCGCTACACTCGACGTAGCCGGCCTGGCGCCGGGCCTGTACCTGGTGCGCTGCGGCGCGGCCGTTACCCGGCTAGTGGTGGAGTAACCCGCCTTCTGCTTTTCGCTAATGCTTAATAAAAGGCCCCGCTGTCGTGACAACGGGGCCTTTTTACAGCAACAGAATGGCCTGCTAGGCTGGCTGCAACTGTTGCTTGAGGTGTAGCAGCATGTCCTGGGTCATCTTGTCCAGGTCGAAGTCGGGCTGCCAGCCCCAGTCCTGGCGGGCTCGGCTGTCGTCGATGCTGGCGGGCCAGGAGTCGGCAATCTGCTGGCGGGAGTCGGGCTGGTAGGTCACTCGGAAGTCGGGCAGGTGGCGCTGGATACTGGCCGTAATTTCCTTGGGCGAGAAGCTCATGGCGCCCAGGTTATAGGAACTGCGAATCTTGATTTGCTCGGCTGGGGCGTGCATCAGGTCCAGGGTGGCCTTCAGCGCGTCGGGCATGTACATCATTGGCAAATATGTGTCTTCCTGCAGGAAGCACTCATAGTCTTGCCCGGCCACGGCTTTGTGGTAGATATCCACGGCGTAATCAGTAGTGCCGCCGCCGGGCAGGCTCTTGTAGCCAATCAGGCCGGGGTAGCGCAGGCTGCGCACGTCCAGGCCGTGCTTGCGGAAGTACCACTCGCACCACTGTTCCCCGGCCAGCTTGCTGATGCCGTACACCGTGTTGGGGTTCATCACGGTGAGCTGGGGCGTGTTGTCGCGGGGCGTGTCGGGGCCGAAGACGGCAATGCTGCTGGGCCAGTACACGCGCTGCACGCCCAGGTCTACGCTGGCGTCGAGCACGTGAAACAGGCCGTCCATATTCAGCTGCCAGCCAAACTTGGGGTTCTTCTCGGCCGTGGCCGAGAGCAGGGCCGCCAGGTGGTAGACCTGCTTGGGCTTGTAGCGGCGGATAACTTCTTCCAGGCGGTTTTTATCCAGCACGTCGAGCAGCTCAAACGGGCCGCTTTCCTGCACGGCGGCGTTTTTGGGGCCCCGCACGTCGGCCGCCACCACCTGGGAGGCGCCGTAGCGCTGGCGCAGCTCGTGGGTTAGTTCGAGCCCGAGCTGGCCGCCGGCGCCGATAACGAGGATAGTATCACTGGGAGTAGCGTGCATGAGCAGAGTGGGTGGGAGGGTGGAGTGGGGAAGCAAAGATACCGCACAGACGCGGTTTGTGGGGTGGGGCTGCCCCGTTGAGCTGGTACGTAAGTCGCCGGGACCGGGGTTGGTCGGGTAAGTGGTTCGGGGCTAATTCCTTGTCGGCCCGTACAGGATTTTGCCCTGTGGCCAACCTCCCGCGCCGAATGGCGCTCCGGCTGGTGTAGCGCCGTAGTATCCTTATCTTCTGGCCTTATTCTAACTGCGTATGATGCGTCATTTGTGCCTGTTTTTGGGGCTGCTGAGCCTGACCACGGCCGCGGTGGCCCAACCGACCACCGTGCGCCCCTACCGCAACCTGGTGATGGAAGGTGGGGGCATCCGGGGTATTGCCTACGGCGGGGCCCTGCAGGAGCTGGAGCAGCAGGGCGTACTGGCCGGCATCCGGCGGGTGGGCGGCACCTCGGCCGGGGCCATTCAGGCCGCGTTGCTGGCCGTGGGCTACTCGCCGGCCGAGATTATTGCCGTCGTGAATGAGATGCCCGTGCAGCGCCTCAACGACGGCCGCCTGATGTTCTTCGGGGGCAGCACCCGGCTCATCAAGCAGTACGGCTGGTACCGCGGCGACCAGTTTACCAAGTTTATGGGCGAGCTGGTGGCCCGCAAAACCGGCTCGGCCGACCTGACCCTGGCTCAGCTCCACGACTTGGCAACCCAGGGCAAAGGCCGGGACCTGTACACCACCGGCACCAACCTGACCCGCCAGCAGGTGCAGGTCTTCAGCTACGAAACCCATCCTGATCTGCGCGTGGCCGACGCGGTACGCATCAGTATGAGCATCCCGCTCTACTTCCGGGCCGTGCTGCTTGATACTCAGGGCCACGTGGTGCATAAGCCCGCCAAGAACCAGGCCGTGGAAGTGCTGGTGGATGGGGGCCTGCTGGCCAACTACCCCGTGGATTTATTCGATAAGCCCCAGTACCTGCCCGCCGCCCAGGCCGCCGCCCACCAGCCGGCCGTTAACCCCGAAACCCTGGGCCTGCGCCTCGACCGGCCCGAGCAGATTGCCTACGATACCCTGGCCAACGGCCGCCAGCAGCTGGCCCCGTACGTCATCAACAGCTTCGGTAGCTACGTGGGCGCCCTCTACACCGTGGCCCTGGAAAACCTGAACCCCGCCCGCCCCGCCGACTGGCCCCGCACCGTGAGCATCAGCACGGCTGGCTTCAACCCCAAAATCAAGCGGCTCACGGCCCAGCAGAAGCAGCAGCTCCTGGACTGCGGCCAGGCCGGGGTGCAGCAGTTCCTGAGCCGCCGGCTGTAAACAGTGAATGAGTGAAGTTCTTCTTGCTTCATCTGTCATCCTGAGCAGAGCGAAGGACCTTCCTCGCCTAAGTGACAAGACTTGTTAAATGCACAAAGCCCTTCACCACACCAGCAGTAAAAGGCTTTGTCACATTGGTAAGAGCAGCAGTGGGGTAGGTAAGGAAGGTCCTTCGCTCTGCTCAGGATGACAGACGAGGAACGAGCAGAACCTCCGAAGTCCGTACTTTTGCCGTACCCCACTCACCAAGTCACTCATTCACTCATTCACCGCATGTACACCACCCTCCAGCCCGATCTGCAGCAGCAGCTCCAGGAAATCAAAGACAACGGCCTCTTCAAGAAGGAGCGGGTAATTACCTCCGCCCAGGGTGCCGAAATCACGACCGACGAAGCGGGGGAGGTGCTCAACTTCTGCGCCAACAACTACCTGGGCCTCTCGTCCCACCCCGAGGTAATCAAGGCCGCCAAAGAGGCCATTGACACCCACGGCTACGGCATGTCGTCGGTGCGCTTTATCTGCGGCACCCAGGACATTCACAAGCAGCTCGAAGCCAAGCTGGCCGAGTTTCTGGGCACCGAGGACACCATTCTCTACGCCGCTGCCTTCGACGCCAACGGCGGGGTGTTCGAGCCCCTGTTCAACGAGCAGGACGCCATTATTTCGGATGCCCTGAACCACGCCAGCATCATCGACGGGGTGCGCCTGTGCAAGGCCCAGCGCTACCGCTACACCCACAACGATATGGCCGACCTGGAAGCCCAGCTCCAGGACGCCCAGGCCAAGGGCACCCGCCACCGCATCATCGTCACCGACGGCTCGTTCAGCATGGACGGCACCATTGCCCAGCTCGATAAAATCTGCGACCTGGCCGACAAGTACCAGGCCCTGGTTATGATTGACGAGTGCCACAGCATGGGCTTTCTGGGCAAGACCGGCCGCGGCACCCACGAGTACCGCGACGTGCTGGGCCGGGTCGACATCATTACCGGCACCCTGGGTAAAGCCCTGGGCGGGGCCATGGGCGGCTTCACCTCGGGCCGCAAGGAAATCATCGAGATGCTGCGCCAGCGCAGCCGCCCGTATTTGTTCTCCAACACCCTCGCGCCCGCCATTGTGGGCGCCTCGCTGCGGGTGCTGGAGCTGCTCACCGAAAGCACCCAGCTGCGCGATCAGCTCGAGGAAAACACCAAGTACTTCCGCGAGAAAATGACCGCGGCCGGCTTCGACATCAAGCCCGGGGAGCACCCCATCGTGCCCGTCATGCTCTACGACGCGCGCCTGGCCCAGGAATTTGCCGCCAAGATGCTCGACAAGGGCATCTATGTGGTGGGCTTCTACTTCCCGGTGGTGCCCAAGGGCCAGGCCCGCATCCGGGTGCAGCTCTCCGCCGCCCACACCCGCGCCCACCTCGACAAAGCCATCCAGGCCTTTATCGAAGTCGGTCGGGAACTGGGTACACTCAAGGACCGCTCGGCCGAGCAACCCGAAGCCGGCCAGGTAGTTACGAACACGCCGTAGTTTCTCAGCTTGGCCCTCTCCCGAGGAGAGGGCCAAGCTGAGGCCTTTACGCCGCTACCTCCGCCGCCGAGGCCGAGGTACTGGCCGGCTTGGGGGCGGCGTCGAAGAGGAACTCGTTGAGGCGGGCCCGCAAATCGGAGGACGACAGGTTGCGGAACACTTCCCCGCCCCGGACCAGCGAAATCTGCCCGGTTTCCTCGCTCACCACCAGCACCACCGAGTCGGTGACTTCGGTGAGGCCGATGGCGGCGCGGTGGCGCAGGCCCATGGAGGCGGGCACGTCGGGGTTCTCGCTCACGGGCAAGATGCAGCGGGCGGCCTTGATACGGTTATTAGTGATAATCACGGCCCCGTCGTGCAGCGGCGAGGTCTTGTTGAAAATCGACATGAGCAGGCGCTTGCTCACGGCGGCGTCAATTAGGTCGCCGGAGTCGGCGTAGAACTTCAAATCCGACACCATCTGGAAGGCAATCAGGGCTCCGGTATTTTTGCCGGCCAGGCTTTTGGCTGCTTCCACGAAGGGCGTGATGCTCATGCGCTCGGCGGGCGCGTCGCGCCGCCACGGAAACACTCGCATCCTATCAAAGGCCGTGGCCTTGCCGATGGTGAGCAAAAAGCGGCGAATTTCCTGCTGAAACAGGATGATGCTGGCCAGCACGCCCACGCTCATAAACTGCCCCAGGATGCTGGTGAGCAGCTCCATGCCGGCGGCTTTCACCACCAGATAGAGCAAGTAGATGGACATCAGCCCCAGAAAAATCTTCAGCGCCACACTCCCCGTCAGCAGCTTGTAGAGCTGATAGAACAGCACCGTAACCAGCAGCACGTCCACGACGTCTATCCAGCCAATGCGCAGGAAGCCGATGCTGAAGGTGCCAATCACGGGGACGAGGGGTGAAGGGTGCGGGAAACGAGCCGAACGGTTTGCACGGCTTCGGCTACGTCGTGTACGCGCAAGAGCCGGGCGCCGTTGAGCAGGGCAATGGTATTTACGGCCACGGTTCCGCTCAGGGCCGAGTCGGGCGTCAGCCCCAGGGGCTTATACACCATGGCCTTACGCGAGAGGCCCGCCAGGATGGGCAAGCCCAGCAGTTGCAGTTCGCGCAGATGCGCCAGCAGCTCGTGATTTTGGGTGGCCGTCTTGGCAAAGCCGAAGCCGGGGTCCAGAATAATGTCGGTGACGCCGGCCGCGCGCAGGCGGGCTACTTTGTCGCGGAAGTAGCGCACCAACTCCAGCACGAGGCCGTCGGGGTAGTCGGTGAGCTGTTGCATGGTTTGGGGCGTGCCGCGCATGTGCATCAGCACGTAGGGCACCTGCAGCTGCCCGGCGGTGGCAAACATGTTGGTATCCAGCTCCCCGCCGCTGATGTCGTTGATGAGGTCGGCCCCGGCGGCCACGGCCGCGCAGGCCACGCTGCTGCGAAAGGTGTCGATGGACAGGAAGGCCTGGGGAAACGCGCGGCGCAGGGCCTCCACGGCGGGCAGCACCCGGCTTTTCTCTTCTTCTTCGCTGATGTGCTCGGCGCCGGGGCGGGAAGAGTAGCCGCCCACGTCCAGAATGCTGGCCCCGGCCGTGAGCATGGCTTCGGCGCGGTGCAGCAGGTCATCCTGCCCGCCCACCCGGCTCTTGGCGAAGAACGAATCCGGGGTCAGATTCAGGATGCCCATGACCTGGGGCGTGGCCAGATTCAGCACGCGCCCCCCCGGGCAACGCAGCGTTTGCCTCGGAGAAAAACACGTATCTTTCGCGGCCTGGGCAGACATGGCAAAGAGGCTAAAAACCGGGATTCTTAAAAGTAGGCTGAAAATTTTGAGTAACCAAACCCAGCACGAGTACGACCAGGTGATTGGCAAATGCCGCCGCCTGTTTCTGGCCAAGACCCACGACTACGGCACCGCGTGGCGCATCATGCGCCTGCCCTCCATCACCGACCAGATCTACATCAAGGCCCAGCGCATCCGCTCCATCCAGGAGAAGGGCACCCAGCTCGTGGCCGACGGCGTGGACGAGGAGTTCGTGGCCATCATCAACTACTGCGTCATGGCCCTGATGCAGCTGCGCCTGCCCGCCGACGCGCCCCTGGACCTGGAACCGACCGAGGTAGAGGTCGCCTACAACGAGCAGGTGGAGGAAAACCGCCGCCTGCTGTTTGCCAAAAACCACGACTACGGCGAGGCCTGGCGGCAGATGCGGGTGGAAAGCATCACCGACATTATCCTGATGAAGCTGCACCGCACCAAGCAGATTGAGGACTTGGCCGGCCTGACCCGCGTCTCGGAAGGCGTGGACGCCAACTACCGCGACATGCTCAACTACGCCGTCTTCGCCCTGATTAAGCTGGGGTATAGCGCTTAGGGCTTGGGTTGGTCGAATGAGGTAAAGACGCATAGTTGCGTCTCAATCGTTGAACGACAATCGATGGTACGGCGCGGATGAGGACACGCAACTAGGCGCCTCTGCCCCGGGCTGACCGGTCTTTGGCCAAAAACCTGGGGCGTGCCCTCCGGTTCAGTAACTTGCAGAGCTCAAAACTGCGTACTATAGCCGAATCTTCGCCTTCTGACTTCCAAACTGGTACCGGTGCCCTGTACTCCACGCGCTAGGCCCCAAGTATCACCCCCTATATGAGACTTATTACCCGAATCTGCTGGCTGCTGCTGGGTGGCCTGTTTATCTTCTCCGGGCTGGTCAAGCTCAACGACCCTATCGGCACGGCCTACAAGCTGGAAGAATACTTTGAGGTGTTTGCGGCCGCCGTGCCCAGCCTGGCCGGCTTCTTTCTGTGGTTCAAGGACAGTGCCCGGCTGTTGTCGCTCACACTGAGTTCTTTGGAAGTGATTCTGGGCGTGGCGCTGCTCTTGCGCTGGTACCTGCGCCAAACGCTGTGGGTGCTGCTGGTGCTGCTGGTCTTCTTCACCTTCCTGACGTTCTACTCGGCGGCCTTCAACAAGGTAACGGACTGCGGCTGCTTCGGCGACTTTATCAAGCTCACACCCTGGACCTCGTTCAGCAAGGACGTGTTCCTGCTCGTGCTCTGGGCGGTGGTGTTCTTCAACCAGCGCTACCTGCGCCGGGTGTTTGCCAAGGGCATGCTGGGCATCATGTACATCACCCTGGCTTCGGCCGTGGCCATCGGCATCGGGGTGCGGGCCCTGGGCCACTTGCCCTACTTCGATTTTCTGCCCTACAAGGTCGGCAACGACATCGGGCAGCTGATGAAGCCCTCGGCGGCCATGCGCTACAAGTACATCATGGAGCGCAACGGCGAAACCCAGGAGTTTACCGAGTACCCCACCGACACGACCTGGAAGTACAAGCAGATGGTGGCCCTGAACCCGGAGTCGGCCCCGAAAATTACCGATTTTAAGGTCTGGAACGACCAGGGCGACTACACCCAGGAACTGCTCAAGGGCAATAAGCTGGTGCTCATCGTGCAGAACACCGACCACGCCGACCGGGACCGGTTTGAGCTCATCAACCAGCTCATCGTATCGGCCGACTCGTCGAAGAAGAAGATTACCCCGCTCATCATCACCAGCAGCAGCCCGGCCGAGTTCGACGCCTTCCGCCACGAAGTCAACCTCTCGGCCCCCTTCTACTACGCCGACGCGACGGTGCTCAAATCCATGATTCGCTCCAACCCCGGCTTTATGCTGCTCAAGGACGGCGTGGTGAAAGGCAAGTTCCACTACCACGACATTCCCAGCCGCGCCAAGCTGGAAGAGCTTCTTTAGTCGTTAGTTGTTGGTTGTCAGTTGTTAGGTCGTTCTGTTGGCCTTTGCACTAACCACTAACAACTAACAACCAACAACTAACAACTACCCCATGCTTTCCTTTGTGTTGCGTCGGCTGCTGCAGGGCGTACTGGTGCTGGCCGGCGTGGCCCTGACGGTATTCTTCCTGTTTACGGTGCTGCCCGGCGACCCGGTGGCGCTGCTGGCCGGCCAACGCTCGGACCTGGCTACCCGTGCCGCCATTGCCGCCGACCTGGGCCTCGACCAGCCCGTGCCGGTGCAGCTGGTGGGCTACCTCAACGACGTGTCGCCGCTGGGCCTGCACCCGCGCGACTCGGCCGGGGTGGCCAAGTACGGTGGGGTAGCTCTGCTGCCGCTGGGGGAAAAAGCCGTGGTGCTGAAAGTACCGTATCTGCGCCGCTCGTTTCAGAGCAACAAGGACGTGCTGCGCATCCTGCTCGACCATTTCACGGGCACCTTGTGGCTGGCCCTGGCGGCCATGCTGCTGGCGGCGGTGCTGGGCATTGCCTTTGGTATCCTAGCGGCCCTCAAGCCCCACTCCTGGCTCGACCGGGCCCTGATTACGACGTCCGTGCTGGGCATTTCGGTGCCGTCCTTCGTGGCCGGCATCCTGATTGCCATGACCTTCGGCTTCTACTGGAGCCACTGGACCGGCCTGAACCTGACCGGGCAGCTCTACGAAACCGACCCCTTCACGGGCCGCCACCTGGTGCTGCGCAACCTGCTGCTGCCGGCCTTTGCGTTGGGCATCCGGCCCCTGGCCGTCATTACCCAGCTTACCCGCAGCTCCATGCTCGACGTGCTCAGCCAGGACTACATCCGCACGGCCCGGGCCAAGGGCTTGTCGGGCTACCGCGTCGTCATGGGCCATGCCCTAAAAAACGCCCTGAACCCGGTTATTACGGCCGTATCGGGCTGGCTGGCTTCGCTCATGGCGGGGGCCTTCTTCATCGAGTACATCTTCAACTGGAAAGGCCTGGGCACCGTCACGCTGCGGGCCGTCGAAAACCTGGACTTCCCGGTCGTGATGGGCGCTACTATCTTCATTGCCTTCCTCTTCGTGGTCGTCAACATCGTTGTCGACGTGCTCTACGCCGTGCTCGACCCACGGGTAAAGCTCTCTTAATGTGCTGAGGTGCTAATGTGGGTGAATGTGCTAAGGCTGAATGTGGAAAATGTGAGAAATGAATAGAATGTGTCCTTGCGAGGAAGAATGACGGAACTACATTAGCACCTTACCCACATTCCAACCCATTAGCATATTAGAAAAGCCATGCGTCTGTACTTGATTGGAATGCCGGGGGCGGGCAAGACGACGCTGGGCCGGGCGTTGGCTACGGCCTACGGGCTGCCGTTCCGGGACCTGGACCACGAAATCGTGCGGCGGGAGCAGCGCAGCATTGCCGAAATTTTTGCGGCCGAGGGCGAAGCCTACTTCCGGCAGCGCGAAGCCGCCGTGCTGCGTGAGGTGGTGGCCGAGCTGCCGCGGCTGGTGCTGGCCACCGGCGGCGGTACGCCCTGCTTCCACCAGAACCTGGACGTGCTACTCGAAACTGGCTACACCCTGTACCTGCACGCCCCGCTGGAAGAGCTGGTGCGGCGGCTGCAGCGCGGGGCTGCCAGCCGGCCCCTGCTGGCCCAGGCCGGTAGCCCCGAGGCCCTCGAGAAACGCCTGCGCGAAACCTTAGACGCGCGGGAACAGTTTTATAGCCGCGCGCCGCTACGCTGCACGGGTTTGGCCTGCACGGTGGCCGTGGTGCAGCGCCTGCTGGAACAGTACCGGACCAGCAGCTAATTTGCCCGCCGCCGCGTATTCGGCGCAGTGTTTGTGCCGCACTGCGTACTTTTGCCTCTCCTTACTAGCTGATCATTCCTTATGAATTCCGCTTCTTCCATCTCAGCCCCCGAAGTAGCCCCTTCCCCGGTAAAAACGCCTGACCAGATCAAACCCAAGCACAAGGGTTCGGCTCAGCTGTTCAAAAACCCGGTGCTGGAGCGCCTGACCCACACCCACATTGCCCTGCCGGTATCCATCTTTCTGCTGACGGCGGCGGGCAGCCTGTACTACGGCCTGACCCACGGCTTCATCAACGGGCTGTCGGCCTTCGGGCTGTTTTTGCTGGGCTGGTTCATGTTTACCTACGTGGAGTATGCCATGCACCGCTACCTCTACCACATTCCGGCCACCACGCCGAAGCGGGCCAAGTTTCAGTACACCATGCACGGGGTGCACCACGAGTATCCCAAGGACAAGACCCGCCTGGCCATGCCGCCCATCATTACGGTGTTCGTGGCTTCGCTGCTGTTCTTTATTTTCCGCTTCACCTTCGGCAGCTACGCCTTTGGCATTCTGGCCGGCTTCACCTTCGGCTACGCGCTGTATCTGTTTGTGCACTACGCCATTCACGCCTACGCGCCCCCGAAGAACTTCCTGAAAGTGTGGTGGACCCACCACGCCCAGCACCACTACCGGCAGGACGAAATTGCCTTCGGCGTGTCGTCCACGCTCTGGGACCATATCATCGGGACCATGCCCAGCAAAAAATCCAGCACGGCCGAATAACCCATTTGACTTTGCGCAAAAAAAGCCCCCGGTAGTATTACCGGGGGCTTTTTTTATGTCAAAGGATGCGCTTTTTGCCGGGTAGCCGGGGAAAAGCCCGCCGGGTGTTACCCGCGCATCTTGCGGATCAGGAAGAGTACCAGCAGCACGACCAGCACGACGCCAATCAGGCCCGTCCACATGCCGGCTTTGAATATATCACCAACTACCTCGCAGCCGCTGAGCGAAAAGGTCAGCAACACTAGGAAAACGGGCAGGAAGTACAAACGGTAGTTTTTCATGGTCAGGGCGAAGAGAAGTGTGTGGAAGAGGCCCGCAAGGCCTTGCTTTACTACGTACTGACCCCGTGCCAAAAAGGTTGACCCGGCCCACCGTGCTCCGGCGCGGCCCGGGAGCACCGAGCTGATGGGTTGAAACAGAAAAGGCTGCCTTTGCAGAGGCAGCCTTTTCTAATTGGGGCAGAATCCCGTGCTATTTGCTTTTTACAAAGCGGCGCAGAATCTGCTGCTGGTCGGGCGTAATTACCAGCAGAGTATAGATACCAGCGGACAGTTTGGCTACTTCCACCGTGTTGCTCTCCAGAGCCCCGCTACTCATGGTCCGGCCGCTGATGTCCAGAATCCGGTACTGACTGCCAGCCAGCGGCGTATCCGAGTTCAGGTAGAGCTTGTCGGCCGCCGGGTTGGGGTAAAGCTGGAGCGCCTCGGAGTTGCTCTGGGCCGAAGTAGCCAGGGCCGGGCGCGCGGCCCCAGCTTTGGTGATGCGGACCCAGTTAATGTTCCAGCCGCCGGTCTGGGCGTAGATGCCGAAGTTATAAGTGCCTGCGTTGATGGTCACCGTTTTCGACACCGTGGTCCAGGTCTGCCAGCCACCGGTGGCCGGGATGGCCGAGTTGCCGAACTGAATGGCGCCGGCGTTGAGGTCCGACGAAATCGTGCCGCCGCTGGCCCCGCTGGCCACCCGGTACTCGATGGTGTAGGTGCCGGTGGTGGGGAAGTTGATGCCGTTCCAAACCAGGTAGTCACCGGCGTCCACGTAGCCCATGTTCTGCCCGCCGCCCGCATCGGTGGTGGTTTCCACGGTCATGCCGTTGTTCACGTTGGCGGCTTCGGCCTGCAGCGTCACGCTGAACGTGGAGCTGGTGGCGGTGCGCACCCGCACGGAAGTGGCCTTGTCGTTCCAGTTGCCGGTGCCCAGCGGGTTATTCACCAGGCAGCCGTTGCCGGCGCTGCCCACCGTGAGGGCCGCTCCGGCGAAGTTGTCATTTTCATACAGCACCACTTCGTAGCCGGTATTCACCTTGAGCGAGGAAATATCGTCGTTCAGGATGCCGCGGCTTTGCAGGGCCGAGAGGGTGTAGTCGCCGGCGGGCAGGTTCACGGCCGTGCCGGTGTAGTTACAGTCCTTGTAGACGGTGGCCACGCCCGAAACCGGAGGCGGCGTGGAGCCGGCAAAGCCGCCGAAAGTGGCAATAACCTTGGTGGGCTGGGCCGTTTGCAGCGTGGCCGACTGGTCATTCACGTCGTCGTAGGCAAAGCCGTAGCTGAGGTTATCCACGCTGATACCGGGCAGGTGCCAGAAGCGGGCGTAGTAGTTGGCTGGGCCTGCTTGGTAGTACTTCGAGGCGTCGTACCAGTTCTGCTGCCCGGGCGTGGCGGTGGTTACGTCCACCACGTGGCGGTTGATGGCGGCCGTCATCTGGGCTTGTACTACTAAGTCACAGTCACCGTCGCTTACCCGGTTGTCGAGCAAGCCTTTGCCTTCGAAGGCCATCTGCGTAGTAGGGCGGCCGTTGATGATGCCCGTGCGGCCGGCAAAAGCGCCATTCTGCCCTACCACGACTAGCCGGTCGTTGGCATCGACGCGGCCTTTGAATACGCCCGCGTTGCCGGCGTAGAAAATCAGGTCCGTGGTCTTATACTTGTTCCAGATGGCGTCGATGTAGCTCTTGAAGTACTGGCCGTAGGGGCCGGCTACGGTGCCGTTGGAGCCGTCCTGGAAAGCCGGCGTCTTGGAGGGGAAGGTGATTTCGCCGGTCGTGCTGTTCACCGTGCCCTGAAACTCGGTCGGCACGTTGGCCTTATAGGCGGCCACGATGTCGGCGGCGGATTTCAGCTCACCCGTGCGCTTCTGGTAGCCGTTGCCGAACAATTCCAGGCCCATGGGGTAGCGGAAGGCGTCGACGCGGGTGGTGTTGCCAAAGAAGCCGTACTGGTTGTTGGTCAGCTCGATGAACTCGTACATGATGCCCCGGTTCGGGTCGTTCGGGTTCTGGGCGTTCGGGGCCGCGTAGCCCGAGGGTGCCCCCGAAGCGCCGAAGAAGTAGAGGTAAAGCTGCTGGCCCCGGGAAATGAACACCCGGCAGCCGGCAATGTAGGGCAGGGTAAAGGTCTTGTTCGGGATGCTGCTCAGCCGCGTAAAGCAGGCCGCGTACTTGGAGTTGGCGCCCGGGCCGGTGTTGCCGTTGTAGGTCGGCCCGGTCACGGTGTTATACGACGAGGACATGGGCAGCACCTGGCTGTTGGCCGCGTTGATCCAGACGTGGTTGCCGGCCGGGTCGATGCCGACGATGGCCACGTAGAGGTCGGTGTCGGGGAAGGGAGAGTTGTTGGCAATGGTAAACGGAATGCTGCCCTGGGCCCAGCTGGTGGCCGAAAAGAGCAGGGTGCTCAGCAAAACCAACAGGCTTCGCCAGGCGGTACGCGTACGGGTTTTCATGGAGTTTGGGGTTAGAGTGGGAATTGGAAAGAGCAGGGCACTACGCGGCCGACCACCCCGGAAGCAGGGCAGTAGAACAAGCCGGAAAGGAGTAGCGCGGCAGCTCCGCGGTGGAGCCAGGAAGCAGTTTAAAACAGACTGCGTAGCCGCTGGTGTGATTTAAATATAGTAGGCCTTTTTCAAGAAAAGCAAGGACTTCATTTTGCTAAAACGGGTAAGCAGGTCCCTGAATTACGCTTAGGTCGCACGGCCATTCTGGTTACGGCACACACGCATTTTTCCACTAGCGCAGAAATACCGGATTCCGGCAATGAAGTGTGTGTTTAGGCTATTCGTTTAAAAAACAAGTAAAAAATGCTGCTGTTGAAGTAATATTTTTGAAAATATTTCAATGCGGGACGTTGTTTCCTCCTGCTTATGTTATTCATTCAGCCACCCGCAACAGTTAGGTGGCAGCCGGACAAGAGGTGGAAAGAACCTGTGTTGGCAGGAATAGAACTTCACCGCGGCACTCTTAAAAGCAAAGCCCCGCCTTACACCTGGTAAAGCGGGGCTTACTGCGAAATGAGGAAAGGCTACTTGGCGCCGGCCTCCACGATGCTGATGGCGTAACCGCCGCCGGGGGCGCAGTACTGGCTCAGCTTGGTTTTGCTGGTCACCGTCTGTTTGCGGATGGCGTAAGCCTGCGGGTTCTTCTCGTAGTGGGCGTCCTTAGCATCGGCGTAGATAGTGGCCACATATTTTTTGCCGGGCTCCAGGAAGCTCAGGCTGATTTTCGAGGTCCGGCCGTTTTCGTCGTTGGTGCTGCCCACAAACCAGCTGCTCTTGCCCTTGGCCTTGCGGGCGTAGGTGATATAGTCGCCGGGCTCAGCCTCCAGCACTTCGGTAGCGTCCCAGTCCACGGCCACGTCCTTGATAAACTGGAAAGCGTCGAGGTGTTTCTCGTAGGTTTCGGGCAGGTCGGCGGCCATCTGCAGGGGCGAGTACATCGTCACGTACAGGGCCAGCTGCCGGGCCAGGGTGGTGTGCACGAAGGAGTTGTTCTGCGGGTTGTAGGCACTGACCTTGGTCTGGAAAATGCCGGGCGTGTAGTCCATTGGGCCGCCGATGAGGCGGGTGAAGGGCAAGATGGTGGTGTGGTCGGCGTTGTTGCCGCCAAACGACTCGTACTCGGTGCCGCGGGCGGCTTCGTTGCCAATCAGGTTGGGGTAGGTGCGGGCCAGGCCGGTGGGACGCACGGCCTCGTGCCCGTTCACCATGATTTTATGCGCGGCGGCTTTTTCCAGCACGTACTGGTAATGGTTGTTTACCCACTGGTCGTAGTGGTGGTGGCCCAGGGGCACGATGTCGCCCACGTAGCCGGTTTTCACGGCCGTGTAGCCGTACTTATTCATAAACTGAAACGCCGAGTCCAGGTGCCGCTCGTAGTTGCGCACCGAGCCCGAGGTTTCGTGGTGCATGATGATGCGCACCCCCTTGCTCAGGGCGTAGCGGTTCAGCTCCTGCACGTCGAAGTCGGGGTAGGGCGTCACGAAGTCGAACACGTAGTCTTTGTGCTTGCCAAACCAGTCTTCCCAGCCCGTGTTCCAGCCTTCCACCAGCACCGCGTCGAAGCCGTGCTTGGCGGCAAAGTCGATGTAGCGCTTCACGTTGGCGTTATTGGCGCCGTGGGTGCCGTTGGGCTTCACGCTGGCGTAGTCGAGGGCGTCGAGCTTGATATTTTCCTGGTTGGTGTACGACCAGGTGCTCTTGCCCGTAATCATTTCCCACCACACGCCCACGTACTTCACGGGCTTAATCCAGGAGGTATCCTTGATTTTGCTCGGCTCGTTGAGGTTCAGCACCAGCTTGCTCTGCAGAATGTCGCCGGCTTTGTCGCTCACGATAATCGTACGCCAGGGCGACACGCAGGGCGTTTGCAGCTCGCCTTTGTTGCCGGCGGCATCCGGCGTCAGGTGCGACTCGAGCACGAAGTTCTTGTCGTCGAGCTCCAGGTGCATGCAGGAATAGTCGACCAGCGCTGCCTCGTGAATGTTGATGTAGAGGCCGTCCTTGCTCTTGAGCATGAGCGGCGTCTGCACGCCGGTGGGGGAGAAGGGCGTCTGGGAAGCATTGGGCGTGGTGGCGGCCTTCATCTTGCCCCGCACCTCCGAGAGGTTCGACGTGACGGTGCTGTATTCCTGGGTGTCGTAGTCGCCGGGCAGCCAGAAGGCCTTATGGTCGCCGGCCAGGGCAAACTGCGACTTTTCCTCTTTCACCACGAAGTAGTCGAGCTTGGGCTGGAGCGGAAACTCGTAGCGGAAGCCCAGGCCATCATCAAACACCCGAAAGTGCAGCACCACCGTGCGGCTGGTGGCGGCCTGCTGCAGGTTCACGGTCAGCTCGTTGTAGTGGTTGCGGATGCTTTTGGTTTCGCCCCACACCGGTTGCCAGGTCTCGTCGAAGGTAGTTTGCTTGGCGTCGGCCACGGCAAAGCCGCTGGTCAGGGCCGGGGCATTTTTGAGCTCCAGGCCCAGCTTGCTGGTCTTAATCACCGGCCGGCCTTTGTAGGTCAGGGCGTAAGTCGGAACCCCGTCGCTCTGCAGCGCGAAGGTGAGGACCAGCTGCTGGTTGGGCGACTTTATTTCCTCGGCCCGGGCCGTGGTCCAGAGCAGGCTCAGCAGCACCAGGGTGGTGGCCAAAGTCCGCAGGGAAAAAGCCGCCGGGCGGCGTAAATTGTATTTCATAGGGTGGGAGGTAGGCGTTAGAAGTTCAGTGGTTTGCAAGGCAAAACAATGAAAAAATTACGCAACTAATCCACCCTGCCCCGAAACTCTTCCTATCCGCCGCTTTATCAGTTGGTTTGGTTGCGGCAGCCCGGCCGCGTCGTGCTAGGGCTGAGCCCCGGCCGCCGACTTCACCACGCTCAGAATCGGCTGATTCACCGTGCGCAGCTCCGTTTGGCCGGGCTTGAGCAGCTCCAGCACCACTACCTCGTTGCGGCCCTTGCGGAGCCACTCGGCCGGCACGTACAGGGTCTGCTGGGGGCCCACTTCCCAGTAGCGGCCCAGGTGGTGGCCGTTGAGCCACACGCAGCCCTTGCCCCAGCGGCTCATATCCAAGTACGTATCGGCCGGCGTGGCTACGGTGAAGCTGCCGCTGCGCAGCACCGGCCCGGTTTCAGAACTGGCCGGCGGGCCTTTCAACGTCGCCGCGGCCTTGGTAATATCGTCGAAGGGTAGGCTGAAGTGCTGCCAGCCGGTCAGCTCTTGCCCGCCGAAGGTGACGTGCCGGGTGATGCCCTTGCGGTTGTCGTTCAGGTAAGGCCCGAAGTTGATGCGGCCCAGGTTTTCCACCAGGATATCCAGCGTCACGGTGCCGGCCGGCAAGGTCAACGCCACGCTGTCCTGGCTGAGGCGGCGGTCCAGCACGGCCGCGCGCTGCCCGTTCACCAGCACCACGGCGTAGTCGCGCAGCTCTTTGATGCGTAGCGTGCCGGTGCGGCCGCCCTGGAGCTGGGTCCGGTAGAGCACGAAGCCGTAGGCCTGGTTCAGGTCCTCAAACGTCAGGGGCCGGGCACTCACCCGGGGCTTGGGCAGCTGGGTGGTGAGGCGGCGGCCCGTGGTCAGCGGAATGGGCGGGAGCTGCATCGTGGGCTTGGCCGCCGGCACCGGTGGCAGCGTGGTACCCGCCGGCAAGTGCTTTTCGATAACCTGCCGGAACGCCCGGAATTTGGCCGTGGCGTTGCCGGCCTCGTCCAGGGGCGCGTCGTAGTCGTAGCTGCTGGTCTGGGGCTCGTAGGGTTTGCCGGGTCCTTTGTAGTTGGCCCCGTTCAGAAAGCCCCGGGTGGTGCCGCCGTGAAACATGTACATATTAATGGAAATGCCCGCACCCAGCACCGAGTCGAGGCGGGCGGCGTAGGTGGCGGCCGGCACGGTGTGGTGCGGGGTGCCCCACCAGTCGAACCAGGCCGGATACCACTCCGCAATAAAGTACGGGCCCTTGCCGCCGTGGTACTGCCGCACCAGCTGCTTTACCTGGCCGGGTTTGTCCAGCCCGTTCACGGCGGGCAGCAGGCCGGGCAGGTGGCCGTTGACCACGTCCTTGGCCGGGTCGCAGGTGTAGAGCAGTCCGTCGAAACCGGCTTCCCGGAAGAGCTGCTGGTTGAGCTTCAGGTAGTCCTGGTCGTTGCCGTAAGAGCCGTACTCGTTTTCCAGCTGCACCATCAGCACCGGGCCGCCGTGGTTTACCTGCAAGGGCGCCAACTGCCGGCCCACGGCCCGAATGTAGCGGCGGTAGGCGGCCACAAACTTGGGGTCCTTACTGCGTACCCGCAGGCCGGTTTCCTGTTGCAACCAATACGGGTAGCCGCCAAATTCCCACTCTGCGCACACGTAGGGGCTGGGCCGCAGCACCACCCACAAGCCCTCCTGCTGGGCCGTTTGCACGAAGGCGGCAATGTCATTGTTGCCGGCAAAGTCGAACTTTCCGGGCGCCGGCTCGTGCAGGTTCCAGAAGACGTAGGTTCCAATTGTGTTCAGCCCCATGGCCTTGGCCATGCGCATCCGCTGCCGCCAGGCCTTCCGGGGCACCCGCGGGTAGTGCATTTCCCCCGATATCATTTGAAATGGCCGCCCATCGAGCACAAACTGCTCATCGGCCAGCGCGAAGGTGTGCGCCGGCGCCTGGGCCCGCACTGGGCCCGTCACACTCAAAAGCCAAATTCCGAGTAGCAACTTCCACATGACAAGTTCAGGTTAGCTGGTTTTGAGGGTGCCCCGTCCATCCCGGGTACGGTATTGCAAGCTAGCCGGTCCCGGTTCCGCCACTCTCCTGGGCTTTACTGGCTCTTGTTAGAAAATCAACGAAATAGATTATCTTTAGAATAAGTAGATTTATACTGTTGAGCTTGTCGTTTTTATTTAATCAGGGAGGAGTAGAGCCGCTATGAATGTGCTACAACGTAATAACGTCCATATAATCGGCAGCGGGCCCCATACGCTGCTCTTTGTCAACGGCTTTGGCTGCGACCAAAGCATCTGGCGCTACCTCACCCCGGCCTTCGCCGAACACTTCACTCTGGTGCTGTTCGACCACGTCGGGGCGGGCTTGTCGGTGGCGGCGGCCTACGAACCCGCCAAGTACGCCTCCCTGGACGGCTACGCCCAGGACGTGCTTGAAATCTGTGACCACCTCAACCACCAGCCCATCTACCTCATCGGCCACTCCGTCGGAGCCATGATTGGTACTTTGGCGGCCATTACCGCCCCCGAGCGGTTTCAGCAACTGCTGCTGCTCTGCCCCTCGCCTTGCTACATCAACGATGCCAACTACTACGGCGGCTTCGACCGCGCCGACCTGGAAGCTATGCTGGCCTTCATGGAAACCGACTACGTGGGCTGGGCCGATACCTTCGCGCCCTTCATTATGGGGGCCCCCGACCGGCCCACGCTGGCCGCCGAACTGACCCACAGCTTCTGCCAGACCAACCCCGCCATTGCCCGGCAGTTTGCCCGCGTCACGTTTCTGTCCGACAACCGGCAGGACGTTGGCCAGCTGCGTACTCCCTGCCTGCTCCTGCAGTGCGCCGAAGACCTGGTGGCCCCGCCCGAAGTCGGCGACTACCTGGCGGCCACTATTCCCGATGCTACGCTGGTTACCCTGCCTGTCAGTGGGCACTGTCCCCAGCTCAGTGCCCCCACCGAAACCCTGAACGCGCTGGAAGCCTATTTGTCTCGCCACGTCAACTAAGTAGGGTAGTGTGAATAATATTCTGATAAGTAGGCTTTTGTGCTAATTATTGCCGCGAGTTGTAGTATTTCACAAAAAGAATTTATATTGCGGCGCTATATATCATCTATCATTACCGCTTACCGTATTACTCCCGAAGCTTCCCGCCTGGTAGTTTCCGCCTTTTTTCCGTACTGCTGATATTTCCAGTCGCGTAGCAGCGACGATAATTTCACGCGTATTATCGTATTCCAGCCCCCGGTCGGTTCGGTAGTTGGCTTCACGGCCTCGCCTGTTTGCTGCTTGGCTGGTAGAGTGAATTTGTTGCAGCGCTAAGCGGTGCCCTGTTAGCGCGCTTAGCGCCTCGATTATAGTTTAGAATTATCCTTTATCGTTATCCAGCCCGATTACATGGCACATAATCTTACCGTTAGTATCGACCAGGACTCCGGCTTTTGCTTTGGCGTTACCTACGCCATCCAGATGGCCGAGGAAATACTAGATGACCAAGACTATCTGTACTGTCTAGGCGACATCGTGCACAACGAGGAAGAAGTAGAGCGGCTGAAGTCCCTGGGCCTGCGCATCATTACTTATGACGTTTTTGCGCAGCTGCGTAATGAAATGGTGCTGATCCGGGCCCACGGCGAGCCGCCGAGCACTTACCGGATTGCCCTGCTCAACAACCTGACCCTGATTGACGCCTCTTGCCCGGTGGTGCTCAAGCTCCAGAACCGCATCAAGGCCAGCTACGACAAGCAAAACAAGATTTTCATCTACGGCACCCACGGCCACGCCGAAGTGCAGGGCCTGTTGGGCCAAACCCAGGGCAACGCCGTGGTATTCGAAAATCTGGATCAGCTGCTGCAGCACCCGCTGCCCCAGGAACTGACGCTCTACAGTCAGACCACCAAAAGCCCCGACAGCTTTTACCGCATCAAGCAGGAGCTGGAGGCGCGCGGCTACACGGTAATAGCCAACGACACGATTTGCCGGCAGGTCAGCAACCGCGACAAAGACCTGCGTCACTTTGCCGTCCGCTTCGACCACATTGTTTTTGTGTCGGGCACCAAGAGCAGCAACGGCAAAGCCCTCTACCAGGTCTGCAAGGCGGCCAACCCGAACACGCACTTCATTTCGAAAGTCGAAGAGTTGGATTTAGGCTGGTTTGAGCCCGGCCAATCCGTCGGAATCTGCGGGGCCACCAGCACGCCCATGTGGCTGCTCGAAGATGTCCGGGCCGCCCTGGTAGCCGTGCCGGCCATTGCCAGTTAGGTCAGCGCCCCAAGGTTTGGGGTAGCTAGTATCCTGCGGGCAAGTCTAGCCTGTGTTACTAGCTGATTTACTTATTATTACGATACGTGTATGCCTACGGCAATTCGTCCTTCGACGGGAAAACTTACTACATATGGACCGGGCGCCCTGGCTTTGCTGTTGCTCGGGGGCCTGGGTGGGTATTATTACCTGCGCAAACGGTTTGAGCCGGCCCCAAACCAGCTCAGCGTGCCTAATATTCTAGCTCAGTGCACCTTCCAGTGGCAGGCCGATCCGGATGCAGTACCGCCGGAGCCCTGCGCGGCCCTGCTCGTGCCCGTCCAGCTGCCCGGTTGTCCACTTACCTGCTACCTCCAGTTTGATACCGGCGCGCCTTCTTCCCTGCTGTACGCGCATGCCCTGCACGCTCTGCGAACCGCCTATCCCGCTACTGCGGCAGTCGTGCAGGTACACGGCGCGAGCGTACCAAATTTCAGCTTCCAACTTGGGGCGGCGACCGTAGTAGCTGCCCAGGTCCGGGTAGTAGAGTACGGCGACGAGGAATTGCCCGCCGATAGTGCCGAGCCCTTCATCATCGGTACGCTGGGGGCCGACGTGCTGGAAAACCGGGTGCTGGTGCTCGACTATGCGCAGCGTCGGTTTCAGCTTTTCCCTCAACTACCCGCAGCGCTGGCTCGCCGGGCAGTTTTTATTCCGCTGCGCTTCCGTAAGCGCCGTTTATTGCTCCGCGCTACGCTGCTGGGCCAGCAGTACGAACTGCTATTCGACTCGGGTAGCAGTGCTTACGCCCTAATAACGAATAGAAAGCCTTGGAAAGCTTTGGCCGAGGTGGGGGCCGCAGTGCAAACCAGCGACGTAAACTCCTGGGGGCATACCCTAACTGCCTATACGGCGCCCACCCAGGCCAAACTGGAGCTGGGCGCCATTGCTCTGCCGCTGCGCCGTGTCACCTACATTCAGGGCGTGAAGTGGTGGCAATACGTCCTAATGCGGGCATCAGGCATGGGCGGCATGCTGGGCAATGAGCCTTTCCGTCACCATACCCTTATCCTGGACACCTTTGCCGGCCGATTCGGCCTCATTGCGCACCCGATAGAAAGCTAAATAGTATTGGTTTGTTGACACAAATAGTTGTAAGATAGTTGGTTATATTATTGAAAGGCTGTTTTTGGAAATTTTTTAAAATAAATTTTGCCTCTTCTTGAATTTGTTGAAATTATTTCTGCATATTTGGGAGCATAATTATTAGATACGCTAGTTAGTTAATATTTACTTCATTTATCCACCGCAGATATGCCCCAGCTTCCCCACCCCCCGTTTGTTTTTCTCGGTACTGTAGCCTAGCCTGGTTTACTGGTATAAGTGGCTTTGCACTTGTATCGGTCACTGCCGGGTAGCATTGCGCAGCAAGGCGAGCTTCCGGTCTTACCTGCCTAACAGGTAGCCCATTCTCGCCGCTTTTGTTCAGCCACGGCCACTATGTAGTCTTGTCGTGCTTGCGAAAGTAAGTTACTGATAAATAACTGAATGCGTGATTGCTGCTCGGCTAATAAGGTAGCATGCCTAGGCTACGGCGTATGCTTCATGAGTACTGTAGTTTCGCCATTACACCATTATTGGGCTATTGCTTAGGAGTACTTTACCTGACCTTGGTTAGGCGTTAAAATTATATTATCCCCAGTTAGTGCTATTGCTTTTGGCCTTTGTTGGACTTAATCCAATTAGGAGCTTGGTGACTGTGCTTGGAATTATCATATATTCTATACAAACATGGACAGACTTATAACTTCCCAAGTTAGAAGCCAGAAAAGTCGGCGCCGTTGGCTGCTGAGCTTAGCTCTGGTGGTAGTGCTTTTGAGTGGCACTATGGCTTTCCGCTCCTTTCTGAAGCCTAGTATTCAGCGGAGCGTTATTCTAACGGCGCCGGTCGAAATCGGGGATGTCGAAGCTTCGCTCACTGCGGCGGGCGTTTTGATTCCGGGCCACGAGGCCGTTATTACCAGCCCTATTCAAAGTACAATTCGTAAGGTAGTAGTAGCGGTAGGAGCGCATTTAGCTCCGGGCCAAACCATCTTAGAATTGGACAAGGAGGCCGCTGCTTCGAGCTTGGCTAAGCTAGACGATGAACAGCTGCGCAACCGCAACAAGAACTCCCAGCTGCAGCTTGGACTGGAGCGTGACCTGAACGACTTACGTACTCAGGTAGAAGTGCAGGCCGCCAAGGTCCGCAGTCTACAGTCTAACCTGCGGGATGAGCAACAACTGCTCAAAATAGGCGGCGGCACGGCCGAAACCGTGCGCCAGGCCGAGTTAAATCTGCACGTGGCCCAATTGGAGGCCGCCCGTTTGGCCCGCCAAATCCAAACCCAGCAGCGCTCCAACGCAGCCGATGTGCGGGAGTTGGGCTACACCATGGCTATTCAGAACCGCGCCATAGCCGAGCTGGCCGGCAAGCTGGCCCAGGCCACCATCAGTGCTCAGGACGGCGGCGTGCTCACCTGGGTTAATGACGACATCGGCGGCTCAGTCGAGCAGGGCGCCCCGCTGGCCCGCGTGGCCGACCTGAGCAGCTTCAAGGTGCGGGCCACCATTTCCGATGCCTACGCCGATGCTTTGCACGTGGGCGACCCGGTCGTGGTGCGCATCAACGGCACCGACCTGCGGGGCACGATCAGTACGATCAGCCCTGCGGTAGACAAGGGCGTGGTGACGTTCTACGCCCAACTGGAGCAGGACCACCACCCGGCTCTGCGCTCCAATCTGCGCGTGGATGTATTCGTGGTGACGAAGGGCCACCACAATGTGGTCCGGGTCAAGAACGGCGCCTTCTACCAGGGCGGGCAGGAGCAGGCCGTGTTTGTGGTGAAGGACGGCAAAGCCACGCAGCGCACCGTACGCTTCGGCGACAGCAACTTCGACTACGTGCAGATTGTGAGCGGCTTGCGCCAAGGCGAGCAAATCATCGTCTCGGACATGAAGGATCATCTGGATACGCCCGAACTGAGCATCACCGAGTAAGGCCCTACGACCATGAAACTTCGTTTTCTTCCTTTCCTGGCGTTGCTGGGGCTGCCACTCCATGAGCTTACGGCCCAGACGGCGGCCAGCCGCCCGCTCAACCTCGACGAGGTCATTTCTCTGGCCCTGAACCACTCCGCTATTGGCAAGCAGGCCAATACTGACCGGGAAATCGGCTATTGGCAGTGGCGCGACTACCGCTCCACCTACCGGCCCCAAATCGGTCTGCAGGGTAATCTGCCCAACTACAGCAGCACGATTACCCCCGTGGTGCAGCCCCAGGACGGCTCTATCGTATTCAGACAAATCAAAAACAACAACTCCAACGTGGGATTGGCGGTCAAGCAGAACATTGGCCTGACCGGCGGCCAGGTAATTGTGGGTGCCGACGTACTGCGCTACGACGATTTTATCGGCAAAGCCAAGCGCTACAACAGCCAACCCTTTACCCTGGGGCTGACGCAACCCATCGGCCAGTTCAACGAGCTGCACTGGAACCGGCGAATTGAGCCCCTGCGTTACCAGGAAAGTCAGCGCCAATACCTGGAGGAGCGCGAGAAGATTGCCCAGCGCACCACCGAATTGTATTTTGACGTGCTGCTGCAGCAGGTAAATGCCGAAGTAGCTCGCCAGAACGCCCAGGCCACCGACGAGCTGCTGCGCATCGGGCAGGAGCGCTACCGCCTGGGCCGTCTCTCCCAAAGCGACCTGCTGCAGCTGGAGCTCAACCTGCTCGACGCCCAGCAGGCCAAGATTCAGGCCCAGCTTAGTGCCCAGAATGCTACCGTGGAGCTGCAAGCCTACACCGGCCTGGCCAGCGCCCCAGCCCTGGATGTGCCCAGCCGAGTGCCCCAGCCCGTAATAGCGCCCGAAGTGGCCCTGGAACAAGCCCGCCAGCACCGGAGTGCTATTCTGGCCTTTCAGCGCCGCCTGCTCGAAGCCGAGCGCGACGTCGCCGAGGCCCGCGGCACTACCGGCATGCAGGCCACGTTGTCGGCCAACCTGGGCTACGTCAACCAGGCACCCGAATTGAATAGTAGCCTGCAGGATTTGCGCAACCAGCAGCAGGTGAAGCTATCCTTTTCTATGCCGCTGCTCGACTGGGGCCACCGGCAGGCTGTGGTCAAAACCGCCAAGCTCACCCGCGAGCAAGTGCAGTACTCCGTGGCCCAGGAAGAGCGCAGCTTTGCCCAGAGCGTGCTCACCGAAGCCGGCCAGCAGGAGCAACTCACGGCCCAGCTCCGCCTGGCCCAGCACGCCGACTCCGTGGCCCAGCGGCGCTACGACATTGCCCGTACCACTTACCTGCTCGGCCGCATTAGCCTCACGGATCTGGGGCTGGCCTCCCAGGCTAAGGATGGGGCCCGCCGCAGCTATATAGCGGCCCTGCGGGCCCGGTGGGTGGCCTACTACCGCCTGCGGGCCCTCACCCTCTACGATTTTGAAAAGCACCAGCCCCTGGCGGCTCAGTAGCGCCGGCGGCCCAGCCTCGTCTCATTTATCTCTATCCTCTTTACAGCCACTACCATGACTAAGATTGCTGAAGCGCCCGTTCTGCGGCTTATTGACATCGAGAAAATCTACCAGACCAGCACCGTTGAGACGTCCGCTCTCAACTGCGTGAGCCTGAGTATCAACCGCGGCGAGTTTGTGTCCGTGATGGGGCCCTCGGGCTGCGGTAAATCCACGCTGCTGAGTTTGATGGGCCTGCTCGACGAGCCCTCGGTAGGCACCGTGGAAGTGAACGGCCGCCCGGTGCAGTCGTATTCCGAGAAGGACCTGGCCAGCCTGCGGAACGAGAAAATCGGCTTCATCTTCCAGAGCTACCACCTCATCAATGACCTGTCGGTGGTGGATAACGTGGAGCTGCCCTTGCTTTACCGCTCGGGTATGAATGCCAAAGACCGCCGCAAACGCGCCCTGGCCATGCTCGAAAAAGTGGGCCTGGGAGCCCGCATCAGCCATTTTCCGCAGCAGCTCTCGGGTGGGCAGCGCCAGCGCGTGGCCATTGCCCGGGCCCTGGCTGGTGAGCCCGAAATTATCCTGGCCGACGAGCCCACCGGCAACCTGGACTCGGTGATGGGCGAGGAAATCATGGACCTACTGCTCCACCTCAACGAAAAAGAGGGCACCACCATCGTGATGGTAACCCACGACGAGGCCCAGGCCCAGCGCACCAAGCGCCAGATCCGGCTCTTGGATGGCAGCCAGGTAAACTAAAGCCCGCACGCGTTTTAACCTCCTATCCTATGTTGCTCAATTATCTAAAAATAGCCTGGAAAGTGCTGCTGCGGCGGCGGTTTTTCACGTTCATCAGCCTCTTCGGAACCAGCCTGACCCTGATGGTGCTGCTGGTACTCTATGCCATCTTCGACTACACCGTGGGCCCGCACACGCCCGAAACCCAGGTCGACCGGCTGGTATTCATCAACCGGATTCAGCTGGTGGCGCAGGAGGGAGGGCAAAGCAACGGCTTTATCGGCTACTCCTTTCTCGACCGCTACGTGCGGCCCATGCGCACCCCGGAGAAAATATCCCTGAGCGAAGGCAACTACAATAACGTGGAAGCCTACGTGGGCGAAAGCACCCTGAAGCTGGACCGCAAGCTCACCGACAGTGAATTCTGGCAGGTGCTCAACTTCGACTTCGTAGCCGGCCGGCCCTACACTGCCGCCGAAGTGCGCGAGGCCGCCCTGGTGGCCGTCATCAACGAAAGCACCAGCCGCAAGTACTTCGGCACCACCACGAACGTCATCGGGCGCACGTTTGAGGCCGGCGCCGTGCACTACCGCGTCGTGGGCGTGGTGCGCGACGTCCCGATTTCGCGCTCCAACTCCTACGCCGACTTCTGGGTGCCCCTGACTACAACCAGCGAGGATCTGCGCGACCCGGGCTACATCGGCAACTACCAGGCTATTGCCCTGGCCCGGCAATCTTCCGACGTGGCAACTATTCAGCAGGAGTATGAGCGTGTTGTGGGGCAAGTACCGCTGCCCGACCCCAAAAAGTACAAAGCCGTGCACTCGTATGCCCGTACGCTGCTGGCCTCGCTCACGGCCCGCTTCAACAACAACGCCGACGCGGAAGGCGGCGTGGGCCGCATGATGCAGGTGTCGCTGGTAATGGCCCTGCTTTTTATGCTGCTGCCCGCCCTGAACCTGGTAAACGTGAACGTGAGCCGCATGCTGGAGCGCTCCTCCGAAATTGGCGTGCGCAAGGCCTTCGGAGCCACATCCCGCACCCTGGTCACGCAGTTCCTGTTCGAAAACATCTTCCTGACCCTACTCGGGGGGCTGCTCGGCCTGGCCCTGGCTGCCGGCGCGCTGATGCTGCTCAACTACAGCCAGTTCATGCCCTACTCCGACTTCGCCCTGAACGCGCGGGTCTTCGGGGCCGGAATTCTAACGGCCCTGTTCTTCGGGGCCCTGTCGGGGGCTTACCCCGCCTATAAAATGTCCAAAATGCCTGTTGTACAGGCCCTCAAAGCAGATTTCAAGGTATGATACGGCACCTCATTACCCTCATTTGGAACCGCCGTCGGGCCAATGGCCTGCTCGTTTCCGAAATATTCCTGGCCTTCATTGCGGTGTTTGCCGTGGCTAGCCTGATTATGTACATGCGGCAGAACTACCAAACGCCCCTGGGCTTTCACTACCAGGACGTGTGGCAGATCAACCTGAAGCAGGGAGCCCAGAGCGAGCAGCGGTATGCTACTTTGCAGCAAGTAGTACAGCGCCTCAAAGCCACACCGGGTGTGACGAGCGTGGCCCGGAGCGGGGAAAACACGCCTTTCTCCTTTAACAACGGCACCGCCAAGCTCGACGCCGGCGAAGGCGCCAACAAGCGCCAGTCGCCCAGCACCGACATTTACTTTGCGGGTCCCGAGCTGCAGCAGGTGCTGGACCTGCAGATTGCCGAAGGCCGGTGGTTCGACCGGCGCGACGAAGCAGCCACCCGCCGGCCGGTTGTTATTACGGAAGCAACGCGGGCCGCTTTGTTTCCCAATGAGTCGCCCATCGGTAAGATCGTGCGGGGGCTGCAGGAGGAATGGCAGGTAGTGGGGGTTACAAATTCCTACCGCGCCGGAGGCGAGCTAAGCACTCCCCGTCCTGCCATCATGCTCTACGTAAGCCCCAATGATACCACGGAAGCCTTGTCAACCTTGCTGGTGCGCGTTGCTCCCGGGGCCGGAGCCGCTTTGAAAAAACAGCTTGGGGAGCAAATTCACTCGACTAGCCCGTCCTGGAACAGTACGATTGTGGCCCTGGGCGAACAGCGCCTGGCCAAGCTCAAGATGCTGCTGGCCTTACCCACTATGCTCGGTATCGTTTGCTTGTTCCTGACGATGAACGTAGCCCTGGGTATTTTTGGGGTAATGTGGCTCAATATCAGCCGCCGCCGGGTAGAAATTGGCCTGCGCCGCGCCATTGGGGCTAGTGCGGGCTCCATCAGCGGCCAGATTCTGGGCGAGATTCTAATCATCACCACCTTCGGTCTGGGTTTGGGAGTATTGGCCGTCATTCAATTTCCCATCCTAGGGGTCTTCAATGTGCCCGCCAGCGTGTATTTCCTAGCCATAGCTCTGGGCTTGGGCCTCATCTACGGACTAGTAACCTTGTGCGCGTTCTATCCTAGCCAGCTGGCCACCGGCATCCGACCAGCCCTATCCTTGCGGGAAGAGTAATTACTCCACGCGTTTGCGTTATGGCAGACACATTCTAGTGCTATTCGGGCTGGTTTTCAATATTAAGTGGTGGTTTTTAAATTATTAGTGGTGATGGATAATAGCCTGCAATTATAATATCGATGCGTAATTTATTTTTAATTTTGGCTGAATATTCATTCGGAAAATAATTAAAAAATTATAGAAAATATTTAATTAAATAGTTTGTTTTTTAATTAAATATAAATAGTTTTACTGCATAGATATTTGATTACTGACAGGGATATTATTTACCGCTGGGCGTATAGTGCGCCAACCGGCGGCCACCTGAAAATCTTAGGCCGCTTTTCTTCTCCGGATACCTGATTAGCAAGTTGCCACGCCTGGTGCGTAGGACCAGGCCTCTCCACACCCACCCATAGTAGCTCAAAAGAGGCCTGCCACGCTCCACTCAGGCCTTTGGGGAGCATCCGCTACGCTCAACGAGGGATTTTAGAAGTACGGGTTCGAGCCCTGGGTTATGGCCCCCGACATTCTGGTGGCCGCTACGCCAGCTTGCTAAACCCACCCCGGTTAGCGCGAAGTACCGGGCAAAGCCAGTCTGCTATATAAGCTCAAGGTTCTTATTGCATTTCGCACTCCTATTTTTTGCCATACCAATATTCTTGTGCACAAAAACAAGGTTCAGCTGCTGAACCAAATCACTGACCTATCGAAAGATTAGAAGCTTAAACTCTTCAATGCCGAAGAGATGGAGCAGCGCCTTGAACGCACTGCCGGCGCTGATGCTACAGTAAGCCCCGAAACCAACGGCTTTTCCGACATGATCTGGCTCGTGTAACTACACAAAACGTCTAATTAATACTGCTGTAAAGAGTCGCTGGCTTTTACAGAATACGCACTTCACCTTTTTTTCTTTTTTCCACTTTTCTAACTCCTTTTTTTATGAACAACGATCAAACCCAACTGCTGTCCAAAATCACGGATCTGTCGGAAGACCAGAAGCTCGAGCTCTTCAGCGTAGAAGAACTCGAAAACCGTCTGGAAATGACGGCCTCCGCCGAAGCGCTGGTTGACGCCACCGCTAACGGCGTGTGCTGGATCGGCTAGGTTTTAGTTTACCGCTTACCTTTTTCCTTTTCCCTTTTTCCTTTTTTTCACTTTCTAACTCCTTTTTTATGAACAACGATCAAACCCAACTGCTGTCCAAAATCACGGATCTGTCGGAAGACCAGAAGCTCGAACTTTTCAGCGTAGAAGAGCTCGAGAATCGTCTGGAAATGACGGCCTCGGCTGATTCGCTGGTTGATGTCACCGCCAACGGCGTGTGCTGGATCGGTTAATCTGAATCTACTTACCGCTTACCCTTTTTTCCTTTTTTCCACTTTCTAACTCCTTTTTTTATGAACAACGATCAAACCCAACTGCTGTCCAAAATCACGGATCTGTCGGAAGACCAGAAGCTCGAGCTCTTCAGCGTAGAAGAACTCGAAAACCGTCTGGAAATGACGGCCTCCGCCGAAGCGCTGGTTGACGCCACCGCTAACGGCGTATGCTGGATCGGTTAATCTAAATCACCGGCTGTGGACTAGGTAACTCGTAGTCCGCAGCCGGTGAAATGGATGCTTGTAAAAAAATGCTTAACAGTAAACTGCAACAGCAAACTGTTAAGCATTTTTTGGGTATCTGCAGAAAAGGAATTTTGGGCTGGTTAGAATACTATGAAACTGTTTTTTACAATAATTATATGATTGACATTAGCAAAGTGCGATTTTCTCATCTGGAAAAGACAACTGAGAATCTGCGCCAGTCATTTTTAACTTATTTAGACGACAACGTTTCACTTCCAGGTGGTCTGAAGCATTTGGCTTTCCCTAATTCCTTCTTCGATTCGGAGTATTACTTAACCTTTCCCTATTTATTCCGGAAAGCTTTTGGGGAACGCAACAGCTGGTTTGTTCACCAAGTGTGCGTCTCGGGTTTCTTTTATTTCAAATACCTGTTGTGCCTGGACGCCATGCACGACAAGGATGACATCTCCGGCAAGGCCAGCGCCGAGCGGGAGAGCCACTTGCTGCTACAGTCCCACATCTACCACGAAGAGTCGCTGAAGATTCTTTCCAAGCACTTTGGGAAGAAGGACGCCTTTTGGGTGCTGTGGAACCAGCGCAACTACGAGTTCCTGGCCAGTATTCTGCTCGACAAGGAGTACAACGTGCAGATGAGCTTCGATACCTACACCCGGCTGGCCATCAATAAGTGCGCCTTCTCGAAAGTGGGGGCCGATGCCTACTACGCCAAAAACAGCACCCAGACCGAACTGCACCGGGCCTTGACCCAGTCACTGGACTACTTCTCGATTGCGCGCTGCATCCAGGACGACCTGGAGGACTTCAAAAAGGACCTGCAGTACCAGAAAAACAACCTCGGCCATATTTTCCTGCAAGCCTGGCTCAAATCGAATGGTAAGAAGCTGAAGGACTATGCGCCGGAAGTACTGGAGCGCTACCTCTTCACCTCCGAAACCGCCGAGCGGATGATGACTCTCTCGAAGAGCTATTACCAGCGGGCCATCGACGAGGTGGAGCCCTACCGCGCCGAATTGACGGACTACATCAAAATCATTGACCTGGTTAGAAACAAGATCAACTTCTACAAGGTCAACGTGCAAGCCTACCGGGTTAATAAGCTGCTGGACAAGATTATCAGCACCAAATTCGGCATTCAAACAAGCATTCAAGAAGCCATTACGCGCTCCAAAAAATATATAGAACGCCTACAGGGCACCGATGGGTCGTGGTTTGAGGTAACCAACATGCAAGGCCTGAGCAACGTTTGGGCCACGGGGTTTGTGGCTTCTTACCTGGAAAAAGACAATCCTAACCTCGTAAAGGCCACCGAGTTTTTGCTCGCTAACCAGCAAGACCACCTCTGGGGCTATAATACCGACTGGGTGTTCGATTTCGACTCGACTACCTGCGTGCTATTTGCCCTGCACAACGCGGATCAGCCCGTGCAGCCCTATCTGGTCCCGTGGTTTGAGGGCCAAACCAGCACCGGCGGTTTCCGCACCTACTCCGATACGGCCTTTAACCTGGTAAGCCAGCTGGGCCTGAAAAAGACCCAGCTCAACGGCTGGACCAGCGCCCACATTTGCGTCAGTGCCCTGGCTTACTACTTCCTCAACCACTTGGAAGACCGCAGCGGCTTCGAGCCCCAACGGGCCGCATTGAAAGCCTACATCCTGGAAAACAAGTCGGCGAAAGGCGTGTGGCAGCCCTACTGGTGGACCTCCTACCTGTATCCTACCTGCTTTGTGGTGCAGGCCATGCTGCGCGACGAAGACGACTTCGCCGCCGAAATTACGCAGGCCCTGGACTACATCATCCGCAAGCAAAACAAGGATGGGAGCTTCTCGTGCGAGATTCTAAAGCAGAAGAGCGTGTTCTACACCGCCCTGGTGCTGGACACGATTTCGGCCTCGCCGGCGCTGTTTGCCACCTACCAGGCCCCGGCAACCCGGATGAAAGACTGGCTGCTGGCCAATCAGTACGAGGACGGGGGCTTTACGGGCTCCAACTTCCTGGTGATTCCCAACCCGACGACGCTGAATTGGTACCAGTCCAAAAAGCGCCTCAAGATCAACAAGGCCGGGGGCGGTAACTCCATTACGGGGGAAATTGCCAACCTGTTTTCTACTGCGGTTTCGCTCCGGGCCCTGCAGCGCTATAACCAATTAGATACCGCCACTTATGGAAATTAGTAAGGAATACGTCCCCCAGCTGGCCGAACAGTACACCTACGTGCAGTTCGACAAGAATACCTACGTGCTGTGCATTGATGGAATTACGCCCATTAAGCTGAATGTCAACCAGCTGACCAAAAGCCTGCTCGAGCAGATTGACGGCAACCGCAACATCGAGGATATCACCTACGCCTTTAACCAGGCTAACGAAGTCAACTTCTCGGTGGAGGATATCGTGTCCATCTTCAACAAGCAGCTGGTGGGCTACGGCATCTTCGATACCGACAACCTGGACCGCATCAAGGCCCAGGACGAATACCTCAAGCTGCGCGTAACGCTGCTGCCGGCCTCGGTAGTTAAAAAGGTTACTCCCTTCCTGACGTTTCTCTTCAACGTCAAGCTGTTCGTCGTCGTGTTTATCAGCAGTTTACTGTTTCTGGCGGCCAACTTCCTGCTCAATATTGACATTCAGGCCATTTACCACGATTCCAACCCCAAAATGCTGGGCGTGCTGATTTCGGTGGTGTACCTGAGCTTGTTGCTGCACGAGTTTGGGCACGCGGCGGCCTGTGAGCGGTTCGGGGCCAACAGTGGAGCCATTGGGTTCGGGTTCTACGCCTTTACGCCCGTGTTTTACGCCGACGTAACCGACACTTGGCGCCTGAAGCGCCACCAGCGCCTGATTGTGGACTTTGGGGGCATTTATATGCAGCTGCTCATGTGCGTGCTGCTGACGGGCGCGTATTACCTCACCCACGAAAAGTCCCTGCTGTACGTATCCTTCGTCATCGGCATCTCCATTGCTGCCAACCTCAACCCGCTGCTGCGCTACGACGGCTACTGGGCCCTGAGCGACGCGCTGAACATCTCCAACCTGAAGGGCAAGTCGATGACGGCCCTGGGTAAGTTTTTTGGTATGTGCATCGGCATCAACAAAAACTGGGACCATAGCCGCCGCGCTTTGTTTCTGACGGCCTACGGCTTTGTCTCAGCCGGTGCCTTCATTGCCTTTGCCGGCTACATGCTGCTTTTCAACCACCATTCCCTGCTGTATTTCCCACTTAATCTGTACTCCTTTGTTCACCGCCTGCTATTTGACTTTCAGCAAATAGATTTTTTGTGGTTCAAGAGCAACATTACAAAACTATTTGTACCTTTCGTCTTCTACTATATGTTGATTAAGTCTATTATTAGCGGCGTAAAAGACAAATATTTTGCAGACCGGGCTCCGGCCCAACCCGAAGCAGTAACCGTCGGGGCTTGATTACGAGAAGTTTAGGATTATTTTATTAACTATTTATGTTCCGTACTATATGTATAAGCTTTCCTATTATACCATTATCACGAAGCCAATCGACAGCAAGAACAACCGACTGGCTTACGCAACCCGGACGGGGCAGGTAGTTTCACTTAGCAGTCTGTGCCACGACTTTCTGAAGAATGATCTGGCGGGCAGTATTCCGGTACATATTCAGGAAAAGCTGATCAAAGCCGGCATTCTGGTACCAGCGGAGGAAAATGAGCTGGCCAGCGTTATCAACGAAAACATTGATTTTGGGGAATCCGAGCAAGGGCAGCTCAATGAAGTAATCCAGCCCAGTGCCATGTGCCAGCTCGGCTGCTACTACTGCGGGCAGCAGCACGTGAAAAGCAGTATTTCCGATGAGCTGGTAGAGAAGCTCGTCGAGCGTATCTACCACAAGTTTACCCAGGGTAGCTACAAGAAAATTTATATTGGCTGGTTTGGGGCTGAGCCCCTGATGGGCTTGCCCCAGATGCGGGCTATTTACCGGCGCCTCACCGCCCGCATTGCCGACCCAAGCGTGCACATCGGCGGCAAAATTGTAACCAATGGCCTGAGCCTGAAGGAGAATATCTTTGCCGAGCTCGTGCAGGAGCTCAACGTGGATACGTTCGAAATTACCCTGGACGGGGCCGAGGAGTACCACGACAGCCACCGCTTTACCAAGGCCGGCGGGCCTTCCTTTAAGATTATTTATCAGAACATTAAGCGCATCGTTTCCGCCGCCGATTTCGACCCCGCCAAAACCCGCATGATTATCCGCTGCAACGTGGATAGCAACAACGTGGAAGGCGTGGAGCCGCTGATTCGCCTGATTGCTGACGACAACCTGCACCGGCGGATTCACAGCCTGTATTTCATCGGAATTTACTCGTGGGGCGGCAATGACGCCCAGACCAAGTCGCTGACCAAGGAGCAGTTTGCGCGCCTGAAGCTGCAGTGGGAAATTCTTCAAGTGAAGCTGGGCTACCCCTTCCAGACCGTGCTGCACAAGCGCAAGAAAAGCACCTGCATGGCTACCGGCGGCAAGGGCGAGTTGTACGATGCCTTTGGTAATATCTTCAACTGCACGGAAGTATCCTATTCCGAATTTTACGAGGATAAGAACTATAAGCTCGGTACGCTGCAGCAGGATACGCTCAAAACGTTCGACTCCAAGCCCCACAACGATTGGTATGGCCTCGTGCGCGACACGGATAAATTCCCGTGCCACGGCTGCCGGTTGCTGCCCATCTGCGGGGGCAGCTGCCCGAAGTCGTGGGTGGAAGGAATTCCGGCCTGTCCTCCGTATAAGTTTAATATTCAGAAGGAAGTAGAGTTTAAATACCTGCTGGCTACTACCCCGCGGGCGGAGCTGGACGCCGTGCTGACGGCCTTCGAAAATGCGTTTGCCGAGGAAGAATTCCTACGCTACAGCTAAGGGCTACCCAGTCGGTTACTCGGCTGAATTAGCTGGCAGGGTAGCCATCCCAATATCCTAGTGCAACATTAGTCCATCTCATTATTTTACCATTATTCTATTCTTATGAACACGAAAGCATCCTCCTTCCTGGTAGGCGCCCCCATGCCCATTCCCACGGTTGACCCGTATCCGGCCTATCATAAAGTGCGCAAGGAAAATCCAATTTACCGGGTATCGCCTACGCAGTGGGTAATTACGGGGTATCAAGATGCTATGTCGCTGCTGCAAAATCCGTTGTGCTCCCACTGGGGCCAGGACTCGGAGACGCAGGCTATTTTGTTTTCGGGGAAAAGTGCAGTAGCCAAAACCCTGTTTGCCTTTGCGCCCGACAGCGGCCTGCCTTACCGCAAAAACGTGATGCACGCTCTGGCCGGTAAAAACCTAAAATTCGACGGCAAAGCCATGCAGGAGCAGGCCGATAAGCTGCTGGATAAGCTGGTCGGCAAGGAGGAAATTGACTTTATCCGGGATTATGCACACCCGCTGACGTTCGAAACCATCAGCCGGATCATTGGCATTCCCGACGAGGACATTCCGGCGCTCAGCACTACGGTGGCCGAGCTAGATGGTATGTATCTGGGCCTGATATATAATCCGGTGGCGACGGGAGCCGGCGGATTGTTTCTGAGTTTTCTGCGCACGTTCATTGAGCACAAAAAGGCCAACCCCGGCGACGACCTGTGCAGTGCCCTAATAGACGCCTGCCGCCGGGAAGAGGAAGACGAGTCGTTTATCCTGTCGATGCTGATCCTGCTCTTTTACGCGGGCCACGACAACATGATGAACTTCCTGGGCAACGCTATTCTGGCCCTGGATAAGCACCAGGCGGAGCAGGCTACCCTGCGCGAGCAACCCGCCCGGGCGTATGACTGCGTGGACGAACTGCTGCGCTACGACAGTCCGGTACAGTTCTTTCTGCTGTTTGCCAAAGCCCCGATTCAGCTGGGCCCCAAAACCATTGCCGCCGGCAGCCAGATCCTGATTTGCGTGGGAGCGGCCAACCGGGACCCCAGCGTCTTTACCAACCCCGATGGGCTGGACCTGACCCGCAAACCGGCGCACTTGAGCTACGGTACGGGGGCCTACCGCTGCATTGGCGCGCGCCTGGCCCACCTGCAGGCGGGCACGGCCCTGAGCAAATTCATTGCCCGCACTACGGCTTACACGCCCGTGCAGGGCGGCACCGTGTGGCGCACCGCACCCTACGTGCAGCGCGGCCCGGCGGCCGTGAAGCTCCACGTAAGCTGGAACCCGGCGCTGTAAGGCTTAGCGGCGCATATGCCGCTGTGCTTTGGCGAACAGGTCTAAATCTTACTCTACAGTGTAAAAGAACACGGGTATGCAGTTAAAGAAATCCAGATACGCGCTGATATCGGAGGCTTTCGAAGCGGAAGAAAGCCCAACGGCCAAGCGCATTCTTTTCTCGACGCGGAAGGGAATGGGAATTACCATTTCCAACTACGTCTGGTCCCTGATTCAGGCCGGCAACTTCACCGCTATTCCCGACAATCTGTTCAACGTGCTGATGTACCACGAGCTGATTGTGCCCGAGGATGAGGACGAGCTGGAAGAGGTTATTACCCGCAACCAGCTTATGGCCCTGGACACGAGCGGCGCTGAACTGTCGGTGTACCTGGGCTCGGCGGCCGTGCTGGATGCTCAACTCCAGCAAACCCTGGCCGACCTGCTCGACCAGCACGGGGCGGCCTCGAAAAAGAAGCTGGTACTCATCGTGGCCGGCACTTCGGTGGCGGCGGGCGTGCAGCGCATTCACTGGCTGAGCGCTTTTCTGGACCATGTGCCGTTGGTGGCCAAGCTGGCGAAGGAATTTCAGCTGGTGAGCCTGGGAGCCGGAAATGCCGCGCCCGCGCCAACTTTTGCCGGGGTGCTGAAGGCCCGCATAACCAAGGTTTCGGTGGTGCTGCCGGTGGAGCAGGCCCGGGTGCCGCTGGTGTTTCAGGAGCTGCGGGCCCTGCAGGCCCCCATGGCCGGCCAGCCCACGGCCCCGGTAGCCATTCACTTGCTGACGACCAGCGCCAGCACGAAAGTAGTGGAGATTGTGAACGAGTTTCAGCAGCTCAAGCACGCGCTGGGGGCCGACTTGTTTGTGCAGCTGCTGCCCGCGGCGGCGACCAAGACGGAGGCTGCCGCCCAAGAGGAGCTGGCCTGGCTCAACGAGGTGGGCGCGCACAAGGTGTGCCTGAATCTGTTGCCGGCCCCAACCAATACCTATTTCCATACCGGCCAATTCTACCACGCCCGGGCCGAAACGCCGGCGGCCGTGCTGAAGCTGGACCATGCCCCGCTAGAGCTGGATACGGCCGAAAACCTGGCGGCCCGCCGGTTCTACGACGAGCACATCAGCGGCTTGCTGCGGGCCCACCAAATTCGCTGCTCGGCGTGCATCTACCTGCCCATGTGCGGCGGCCGGCCCGATAAGAGCCAGGCCCACGACCAGGACTGCCCCGCCTTCGTGCAGAACTTTATGAAGAAGGTAGAGCTGAAGTATAACCTCGTTAGATCCTGCTAGTATGGCCACGACCAACACGCCGGTATCCGCCAAGATGAAGTGGAACCGCAGTCAGCTGATTGAAACCAATACCTATATCAAAGTTTATACTGAGGCCCTCAACCGTATTCTTCCTGCTCATGATCGACAAACTCTGTTCATTGTTTCTAAGCTCTTCGCCGACGGAGCAGCCGAATCCGGGGGCCGAAGACTCCACCTGGCTCGCCATCTTTTTGAGCGTGGAGAAAAGTACGTGGCTGCAATACCTGCAGAGAAGCCCGTTCTGAAGCTATTTCTGTCGAATATCTACGACCGTTCCAAATCGTTTTACCATTATCGGACCGGCAACCCCACCGAGGCCATTCAACTGGTGCACAACGCACTGGTCAACAACATTACGCTGGAAGCCAACGGCTTCGAGTTCCTGGTCTTCGACCGGGTCTCGCAGTACCACAACCTGGCCAAGGTGTATTTCGGCTTGCAGCAGCCCGAGCGGGGATTCGAAATTCTGTCGGACTCCATTTGCTTCCTGATGACGGGGCGGGCCCGGGTGCTGACAGATCTGAACCGCAACTATCTGGGAGTTTACAACGCCGACCTGATTCAGATGCGGTACTCGCTGCTGGCCCTGATACTGTGCGAAACGCTGACCAACCTGCAGAAAGGCACCGATGCGGAGTCTTTTGTGCGCGACAGTGAGGCGTTTATGACCCCCATTCTGGCCGCAGCTCCGGAATTCGTGCTGCACGAACCGCAGGAGGAGTTTCTGCAGCAGTGGCTGTTGGTGGTGCAGCTATTCTACCAGCGGCAGTACTCCCGGTTTCGGGAAGCCGCCGCGGCCTTTCTGGCGACGGCGCCTTCGTGCCTGCGCAATGTTCCGCACGAGCTGTTGGAGAGCCTGGTGGGCTACAGCCGGGAGCTGAGCGCACCACTACTGGCCGCAGGATAGACCATTGAGCTAGCCAGACCAGCTTACCCGCCAAAAAACGCGCCCCGCCCATCCGGCGGGGCGTTTTGCGTGTAGAGCCAGTCGGCCGTGGGTGGGGGAGCAGGCTAAATAAACTCCGCAACTATTCCCTACTTTTGGTAGCCGCTTTTCCTGCGGTAAAAGCCCCGCGGGCGGCACGCACGCGGCTACCTGTGCTTCGCCTGGCGGCGGGCAGGGGGTACTGGAATTTCACTCCTACATTGAATGAAGAAGACTTTTCTGATTGTGCTGGGCCTGGCCGCGGGCTTGCGCGGATACGGGCAAACTACGGTCCCGCTGACGGCTCGGATGGAGCAAGTAGGCCTCACCTTTGCCCTGGGCCCCGGGGGGCAACCCACGTACGCCGTGCAGTATGGTGCCCAAGCCGTGCTCAAGCCCTCCCGGCTGGGCTTGGCCTTGGCCGACGGCCAGGGATTCGACGGACCGCTGGAAGTGGTGGGCAGCGAAACCAAAGAGGTAGACGAGACCTGGCGGCCGGTGTGGGGTGAGGTTCGGAGCATCCGCAACCACTACCAGCAGCTCACGGTGCACCTGCGCCAGCCCGCCCCGCCCCGTCGGCAGCTCGACGTCGTGTTCCGGGTATTTGCCGACGGCGTGGGCTTCCGCTACGAGTTTCCGGCCCAGTCCGCGCTGCAGTACTTCACCGTGCAGGACGAAAAAACCGAGTTTAACCTGCCCGCCAACCACAAAGCTTTCTGGATTCCGGGCGACTACGACTCCAATGAGTACACCTACAGCACTACCCGCCTGAGCGAAGTCAACTCGGCCAATATCGAGGCCATTCAGCTCAAATCGGCGCCCCAGCGGGTGCAGACGCCGCTGATGCTCAAGTCGGACGACGGGCTCTATATCAACATTCACGAGGCGGCCCTGGTCAACTACCCGGCCCTGATGCTGAACGTGGATACCAAAACCTTCGGGCTGAGCAGCCAGCTGGTGCCCGATGCCACCGGTACCGGAGCCAAAGCCTACCTGCAGGCGCCCGAACACACACCCTGGCGCACCATTATTGTAAGCAATAAGGCCCCGGACGTGTTGGCTTCCAAGCTGATTCTCAACCTGAACGAGCCCACCAAGCTGACCGAAACCAGCTGGATTCAGCCCCAGAAGTTTGTGGGCGTGTGGTGGGAAATGCACGTCAACAAGGCCAGCTGGAACTACTCCGACGTGAGCAACATCAAGCTGGCCGATACCGACTGGGGCAAGCTCACGCCCAACGGCCACCACGGCGCCAATACGGCCAACGTGAAGCGCTACATTGACTTTGCCGCCAAGTATGGCCTGCAGAGCGTGCTGGTCGAGGGCTGGAACGTGGGCTGGGAAGACTGGGCCAACAACTGGAAAGAGGAAGTATTCGACTTTGTAACGCCCTACCCCGACTTTGCCGTGGCCGAGTTGCAGCAGTACGCCCAAAGCAAGGGCGTGAAGCTGATGATGCACCACGAAACCAGCTCGTCGGTGACCAACTACGAGCGGCGCCAGGACGCGGCCTACCGCTTTATGAAGGAGCACAACTACGACGCGGTGAAAACCGGCTACGTGGGCCGCATCATCCCGCGCGGTGAGCACCACGACGGGCAGTGGATGGTAAACCACTACGTGCGCACGGCCCAGAAAACGGCCGATAACCACATTATGGTCGACATGCACGAGTCGGTGCGGCCCACGGGCTTGCACCGCACGTATCCCAACTGGCTGGCCAGTGAGGCGGCCCGCGGCAACGAGTTTAACGCCTGGAGCAGTGGTAACCCGCCCGAGCACGAAACCATTCTGCCCTTCACCCGCCTCATCGGCGGGCCGATGGACTACACGCCCGGCATCTTCCAGATCAAGCTGGAAGGCTGGAACCCGCAGCGCAACCAGGGCAAGCAGGTGCACACCACCCTTACCAAGCAGCTGGCCCTGTACGTGACGCTGTACTCGCCCCTGCAGATGGCCGCCGACCTGCCCGAAGCTTACGAGCAGCACCTCGACGCCTTCCAGTTTATCCGCGACGTACCCGTCGACTGGGACGATACCCGCATCTTGCTGGCCGAGCCCGGCGAGTATATTACCACCGCCCGCAAGGCCAAGGGCAAGGACGAGTGGTACGTGGGTAGCATCACCGACGAGCAGGCCCGGCAGCAGCAAATAAAGCTCGACTTCCTGACGCCGGGCCAGCAGTATGAAGCCATTCTGTACGCCGACGGCAAAGGCGGCAGCTGGGATAAAAACCCGCAGGCCTACCAGATTCGCCGGCAGAAAGTAACCAGTAAAACCACGCTCAAGCTGCAACTAGCCCCCGGGGGTGGCACGGCCATTAGCATTAAGCCGAGCCGGTAAGCCGGCTGCCACGGAGCTGAGTAGGGAGCCTATAGTACGGGCCAGGTTGTTGGAACAGCCTGGCCCGAGTGCTTTTGCGCAAGGTATGCGCGCCTAAAATTGGGTGGCTGATGAGAAACCGTTGAGAATATTTTTGCCTATGTCGTAAACATGCGTCATAGAATGTCGTATGTTTACGACATAGTTCACTGCTTTTCTTATGACACACGCCAAAACCGCCGCCTTTACGACCGAGCAGCAGCAGCTGGCCCGGGTAGCCAAAGCCCTGGCCCACCCGGCCCGGGTGGCTATTATTCAGCTGCTGGCCAGCAAAACCACTTGCATTTCCGGCGACATTGCCGCCGAGCTGCCCTTGTCGCGCACCACCGTGACCCAGCACCTGCAGGAGCTCAAAGCCCTGGACATGATTCGGGGCGAAATCGACGGCCTAACGGTGTGCTACTGCCTGAATACGACTCTGCTGCGGCAAGTGCAGCAGCAGTTTATGACCTTTTTCCAGGAAGCCACGGCCCCGTCGCCCTGCGCGCCCGATACCGCCTGCGCCTGCTGATTCTCATTTTCCCACCTTTTACCCCTACTCGTATGGCAGCCTCTGTTTTCCCCCGGATGCACGTTTCGCTGTATGTGGCCGACCTGACGGCCACGGTCAACTTCTACAATACCTTCTTTGGCCAGCCGGCCACCAAAATCCGGCCGGGTTACGCCAAATACGTGCTGGACCGACCCTCGCTCATCATCTCCTTTGTCGAAAATGCCCAGCGCGTTGCCAGTCACTTTGGGCACCTGGGCTTTCAGGTAGAAACCGTGGCCGAGCTCGATGAGCGCCTGACCGTGGCGCGGGCGGCGGGGCTAGTGCAGCGCGAAGAAATTGGTACCAGCTGCTGCTACGCCAAGCAAGACAAGTTTTGGGTAAACGACCCCGACGGGGTGGAGTGGGAGGTGTACTACTTTCACGAAGACGCCGAATTTAACGACCCACGCTACCAGGACGAGTACCAGCAGGCCAGCGCCTCGCAGTGCTGCATTGCGCCACCGGCCAAGGTGCCCGCCGAGCTGCACTTTGCTCCCGCCGAGGCTATGGCCTTTCCCATAGCCGCCACTGCTCCGGCTGCCGAGCCGGGCTGCGGCTGCGGTACTCCCGCTACGCTGGCCCTGGATCCGGCCTGCTGCTAACTTGCCGGCTCCACGCGCGTGGCCGCCCCGGCGTGGGGCTTGTCTTATCATGTATTATCGTCTGCAGTATGAAACTTCTTCCTCTTGCCGCCGCCCACTGGGAACAGGTGCGGACTATTTATGAGCAAGGCCTCGCTACCGGCAATGCTACTTTTCAAACCACGGCCCCGGCCTGGGAGGAGTGGGACCAGGGCCACTTGGCGCACAGCCGCCTCGTGGCTCTCGATGAGGCGGGGCAGGTGCTGGGCTGGGTGGCGCTGTCGCCGGTTTCGGGCCGCTGCGTGTACGGAGGCGTGGGGGAGGTCAGCGTGTACGTGGCCACTGCCGCCCGGGGCCTGGGCGTGGGCCGGCAGCTGCTGGCGGCCCTGATTACCGAGTCAGAAAAGCAGGGTATGTGGACTCTGCAGGCGGGCATTTTCCCCGAAAACACCGCCAGCGTGCGGTTGCACGAGGCCCACGGCTTTCGGCAGGTGGGGCGCCGGGAGCGAATCGGGCAGCTCCACGGCCTCTGGCGCGACACGCTGCTGCTGGAACGCCGCAGCACGGTGGTCGGGGCCGAGCCGCCGCTACCGGCTACCACCGAGCGGCCGGCCGCCGCGGAAGGGTAAGCCGGCCGGGCCCCGCCGCTCAGCTACGCCTTCCTTTCCTAAGCTAACACTAAACGACCCGGCGTACCCACCACTGCTTTGCAGGCCCCGACGGTCATTTTTCGCTACTTCGTATGTCCCACAAGCCAAACGTGTTGGTGCTGGGCACCGGCAATTCCTGCCGTAGTCAGCTGTTGCACGGATACTTAAGCCGGCTCTTAGCCGAGCAAGTCGCCGTGTACAGTGCCGGCATCGAAACCCACGGGGTGAATCCGAAGGCTATTGCCGTAATGCAGCAGGACGGCGTCGATATTGCCCACCATACCAGCAACCTGGTAAACGAGTACGCCCACGCTTTTACCGCGCGTTATTTCCCGTCGGTTAAGCCATAGCCGCGTTTTTAAGGGGCAGTAAGGCCCCCACACAGAAGCGCCACTGTCCGGTTTGGGCAGTGGCGCTTCTGTGTGGGGGCCTGCGGGCGGCTAGCGGGCCGGGGCGACGGGCGGGGGAGCTAGGGCTTGGCGCGTCCAGGAGCCGGCCAGAGCGGCCAGGCCGCCTACCAGGCCGCTGAGCACGGCCGCCAGAATAACCACGGCCCAGCTGCTGCCGCCGAGCGGAAGGAGTTGGGCCACGCGGGAGGCCAGCAGGCCCTCATTTTTGACGTTGAACCACACGGCCAGCATAAACCAGCCCATACCTACCCCGTTGAAGCCCGCCATAAAGGCCCGGCCGCCGGAGGTCGGTAGCCCGAAAGCCGCGGCAAAGGCCAGGGGCGTAACAATCCACCAGGGCAGGAAATACTGCGCTACGGCGCACAAGACGAAGATTACTAGAAATAAACGCATAACGGGTAATGGTTAAAGGGTTAAATAACGAGGGTAAGATAGGGGTTCTGCGTTATTTCTGCTGCAGCGTCCAGGCGGCCTGCACGCGGGGGTGCTTTTCGTCGGGGCTGCGCAGAAAAACCAGCTCCGTGAGCTGCCCGGCGCTCCAGGTGTCAATCAGGTTCTCGTAGTAAGCCGAGCCGGGGTTGCCCGACTGCCCACCGGGGTACACGCCGTAGGCCTTCACCTGCGGGCCCAGCGCCACAACCATGCGCCAGGACGGCCCGTTCCGCTCGGAAGTGGCATTGACGATGCCAGCCCCGCCGCCCACATTCAAATCCAGGCGGCCGAAGCCGGGCAGCTGGGCCAGGTGCAGAATGTCGGTGCTTTTCTGGTGGGCCCAGCGCCACTCCGGGCCCAGGGCGCCAAACTTGCGGGTGAGCGAGTCGGTGGCAAACTGCAACGACAGCCGGGCCAGGGTTTCGAGGGTTTCCTTGGCCGGGGTGCGCCGGTCGTCAATCCAGCGGGAAGTGGGCTCCTGCAGTAGCAGGGTGTTGGTCCGGTCCCGGCTGGGGGCGCGCATTTCCAGGCCGGTAGCCTGCAGACCGAAATCATCATCCCAGAGGCGCTTCACTAGGTTGCTGTACCAGAGCTCAAAGATGCTGGGCCCAATGGCGTCGGCCTCGTAGAAGTAGTTCCAGCGGCTGAGCTCGTCGTACACTTTCTGCTGGGCAGCGGGCAGCGGTTGCCCTTGCACCAGGCTCAGCATTCGGGGCAGCATGAGCTGGGCGTTGAGGTTGAGGTTATCGGTCTGGAGCAGGCGCAGGCTGTCGGGCGTCACGCGCGTCATGCGGGCCAGCCGCTCGTTGATGCGGTGGCCCCGCTCGTAGCTGCCGTACTGCCAGTTGAGGTAATACGGGTAGTCGGGGCCGGCCGAAAACTGGTTGGCGGAGCTCACGAAGCCCCGGGCCGGGTTTTTCACGTGGGGGTTCTGCTGCTGCGGAATCCAGCCCTGCCAGTCGTAGGCCGGGTCGGTACCGTCGAGGATGAACTTGCCCTGGTTGCGCCACTTCAGCGGAAACCGGCCGTTGGGCCAGATGGCAATATCGTTCTGGCTGCTGGCAAAGATGAAGTTCTGGGCCGGGGAGCCGTAGGTGCTCAGGGCCGCGGTGTAGTCCTGGTAGTTCCGGGCCCGGTTCAGCTTATAAAACGCCAGCACCTCATTATCGGCGTCGTGGGCCGTCCAGCGCATGGCGTGGCGGGTGGGCGTCTGGGTCATGAAGGGCTTCTCGTCCTTGTCGTACACGATGGGGCCGTGGTGGGTGTAGAGCACCGTGTCGTAACGGTCGGGCTGCCCGCGCACCACAATGTGCTCTACCACCCGGCGCACCGGTTTCCAGTGCCCGTCGTGCCAGTACTCGCGCTGGGAAGCATCCTTAAACTTGAGCTGGTAGAAGTCCAGCACGTCGGCCGCCACGTTGGTCACACCCCAGGCCACCTGGTCGTTGAAGCCGATAATAACCGTGGGGGCGCCCGGAATCGTGACGCCGTACACGTTCACGCCCGGGGCCGAGAGCTGCACCTGGTACCAGATGCTGGGCAAATTGAGCTGCAAGTGCGGGTCGTTGGCCAGAATCGGGAAGCCCGAAGCCGACTTTTTCCCGTCCACGGCGAAGTTGTTGGACCCCAGCTCCGGGTCGGGTTCGTTTTGAGCTACTTTGTTCGACATGGCCGCCGTAAACGAAGGCGGCGTGGGCGGGGCGGGCAGGGGCTTAAAATCGAGCGGCGTGCCTACGGGTACAATCGGGTCTTCGCGCTGCGGGTAGTCCGGAAACAGGTCCTGGACCACTGCCGGGCCGTATTTGCCCAGGGCGTTGGACAGGCGCAAGTCGTCGGAGCGGCCACTCAGGTCGAAGGCCATGTACTTGAGCAGCAGCGAGCTTTTTATTGGCTCCCAGGGCTCAGGCGCGTAATCGAGCAGCTTGTACTCGAAGGGGTAGTCGCGCGGGCTCAGGCTCTGGATGTAGGCGTTGATGCCGTCGGAGTAAGAGGTCAGCACGGTGCGGGTCGTGGGGTCGGCCAGCATGGCTGCCGTCGACTTCTCGGCCCCGAACTTGAGGCCCATGCGCCGAAAAAACCGGTCGGTTTCAAGCCGGGCCGGCCCCACGATTTCCGACAGCCGCCCGGCCGCCACGTGGGTCACGAAGTCCATCTGCCAGAGCCGGTCCTGGGCCGTGAGGTAGCCCTGGGCAAAGTACAGGTCGTGGTCGTTCTGGGCGAAGATGTGGGGTACGTGCTTGTCGTCGAAGCGCACCTGCACTGGCTGCTGCAGGCCGGGCAGGGTCAGGGTTTGGGCCACGGGAAAGCCGTTGGCGGGTTCGGCATTGCGCCAAAAGCCCTGAAACGGGCTCAGAAACTTGCCGAAAGGTGGAATATCACCCTGTTTGGTATTGAGCACCCAGGTCAGGGCCAGGGAAAGAGCAGTAGCTAAGAGAGCTTTAATCCACTTCATGAGCCGGGTGGGCAGGGCGTAGCTAAAAATAAAAACTGGCCGCCGGAAAACTCCGCACGGCCAGTATAATTACTAGTTAAAAACGATTATTGCGCGGCGGCGGCCGTTTTCGGGAAGAAAATCTGGAAGCCCACGGCCAGGCCCCACTGGTTGGCGCGGGTATCGGCCTCCAGATCCGTGTTGGCGTGCCGGTAATAAGGGGCTACTTCCAGGGCCACGTTCGGGGAAATAAAGTAGTTGTAGCCCACGCTCAGCCCGAGCTGCCCGTAGGAGTCTTTGACCACCGGAGCCGGGCCCCCATCCGGATACTTGATGCGGTAGCCCAGAATGCCGTATTGCGCCTGCCCAAAAAACTTGTGCTTCGGCCCATCGGCCACGTAATAGCGGGCAAAAGGCGCCACGCCGTAGGTAAAGGCGCTGGTTTTGTAGGTGGTACCAAACGAGGGAAGCTTGGTGGAAGTATAGGCCAGCGTAAGCTCCGCGCCCAGGGCCAGCCGGTCGACAACGAACACGCCCACGTTGGGAGTCAGGACCACGCCAAATTCCTTCGACTCGCCCTTGGAGGAAGCATACTGCAGCTCGGAAATATTAGAGCCTATCATCAGGCTGCCCTTCTCGGTTTGGGCAAATGCGCTGGTTGCGGTTACTAGCAATGCCCCGGTAACAAATAGTTTTTTCATGAAAAAGAAAGGATGAACAGGTGTAATTGGGGGCGAAGCAAAACAAAAAAGGCCACATGAAGTGGCCTTTTTACTGTTTCCGGAAGAAATACCTGCGGAGCTACAAATTCTCGGCTTGCCGGACCAGGCCCGCAATGCCCAGCTCCTTGAGGCGGAGCTTGAGGGCTTCGGCCTCGGCCTTGTCGGTAAACTGGCCCACAATAACGCGGTTGTAGGGCTTGCCATTCTGGGTGCTTTCGGCAATGGTCACGGTCAGCTTCTCGTCCAGGGCCTGAATCTTGGCCTGCACGTTCTGGGCGTTGCGCGGGTCGCCGAAGGTGCCGGCCTGCACCACGAAGGTGGGAATCGGGGCCGGAACCACCACTACGTCGGTGGCTTCGGTAGCACCGGCTATTACGTCCGTCAGCGTCGTGACGGCGGCCAGGGTGGTTACGGCCGAGTCGGTGGCCAAAGCGGCCAGGTTTGCGGGAGCGTCGGTCGGGCCCAGGGGCGTGTCGCTGGGTACTACTTCGGCCACGACCGATACGGCGCCGCGGCGCACGATATCCAGGGGGCGGGCCGCTACTTCCGATAAATCCAGAATCCGCTGGTGGCGGAACGGGCCGCGGTCCGAAACGCGCACTACCACGGATTTGCCGTTGGAGGGGTTCGTTACGCGGAGCTTAGTGCCGAAGGGCAGGGTTTTATGAGCGCAGGTATACTTAAAGCGGTCAAACCGTTCGCCGTTGCTGGTCCGGTGGCCCTGATGCTCGCGGCCGTACCACGAAGCCCGGCCGCGCAGCACAACGGCGCGGGAAGCCGAGGCCGAGGCCGGTTTTTCTTCTTCGAAACGCGTAGCCCGGGCTGCTTGAGGGAGGGCCGTGAACAATGCAAAAAGCAAGGCCATCATCAAGCCGGAAACATGCAGTCGTGTCGGTGTCAACTTCATTCGTTTGCTGGTTGGTGAGCAGAACAAATCTAGAAGAGGATTCCAAACCACCTAGCTGATTCCAACGCCGTTAGTCAAGCTGCTACGCGTGAAATTGTCTTTTTTTGACAAAATTTGCATTTAATTAATTGTTCTCAAACTTGGAAAATAGCCGATTGTGTTTCATTAAGGCGGATTTTGCACTATTAATAGAGGCTTGGCGAACGGCGTTAGAAATAAGAGTATGCGGGGGTAAAAAAATTTTGGCATTCACGGCCGAGCTATCTTCGAAGCGGGGTTGTAAAAGTCCCGGAATTTTGCTAAGGGTGTAAGGCGTCCGGCTGGGTGGTTTTGCCGTACTTTGCCCCATGGATTTTGGCCGTCTTTCCGACCTGCGCTACGTTGATTTTCGCCTCCCGCCCGACCACCCCGAAACGGCGGCCGTGCTGGCCCGGGCCCAGGCGGCCGGCCCGGTCGCGCCCCGTATATATATAGGGTGTCCGATCTGGACGAATAAGGCCTGGCTGGGCTCGTATTTTCCGGCCGGAATCAAGGACGCCGATTACCTGCACCACTACGCCCGGCAGTTCAACAGCATCGAGCTGAACACGACCCATTACCGGATTCCGGACGCGCCCACCGTGCGCAAGTGGCGCGACGCGGTGCCCAGTAGCTTCCGCTTCTGCCCCAAAATTCCGCAGAGCATCAGCCACGACCGGGAGCTGTACAACGCCGACGAGCTGACGACGACCTTTTGCCGCTCTATCAGCGGCCTGGAGGAGCGGCTGGGCCTGGCCTTTTTGCAGCTGCCGCCCACGTTTGGCCCCGAGCACCTGCCCCGGCTGGAGCGCTACCTGCTCGACTTCCCTGACTACGTGCCCCTGGCCGTGGAGCTGCGCCACCCGGCCTGGTACACCAATACCACCGTGCGCGACTCGGTGTTTGCCATGCTCGAAGCCCTGGGCAAAACCCTGGTCTTGACCGACGTAGCCGGCCGCCGCGACGTGCTGCACCAGCGCCTGACCACGCCCACGGCCTTTATCCGCTTCAACGGCCACGGCCTGATTGGCTCGGACTACGAGCGGGCCACGGCCTGGGCCGAGCGGATTGCGGGCTGGCTGCAGGCCGGGCTGCAGACGGTGTATTTCTTTATTCACCAGAAAGACATCATGCACTCCCCGCTCTGGGCGCAGTTTTTCATCGAGAAGCTGCACGCCCTGACTGGCCTGGCAATAGCGCCCCCGCAGATTATTCCGCAGCCGGTGCAGGGCAGCTTGTTCTAAATGACTGCCAGCCCCGGGGGCGGACCAGATTCCCAGGGTGAGCCACTACCCGGACTTCGTGAATTAACGTACCTTGGGCTACGCCGTCTGTTCTGCTGCCTTACCGTTGGTTTATGAAGCTTTGGAGTACTCTTCGCCGGTTTGCCGCCGGTTTGCTGGTGTTGTCGTGCTTGCCCGCTACCCCGGGCCGGGCCCAAGTTCAGGAACCGGATGGGCACTGCCTGCTGGTACCCGTAGCGCCGGCCGAGCGGGCCCGGCGGGCGGCGCTGGTCGTGGAGGCCGAAGTGCTGGATGCCCGGGGCTTCTGGGATACCCGGCACCAGCGCATTTACACAGCCCACCAGCTGCGGGTGTTCAGCGTGCTCAAAGGCACGGCCCCCGCTCAGCTCACCATCGTTACTGAGGGCGGCCGGGTAGCCCTGGACGAGCAGCGCCTGACCAACACCCTGCAGCTGCAGCCCGGTGACCAGGGCGTATTTTTCCTGACATCGGCCGGCTTTGCCACTACCGTCCCGGCCTCCTGGACGCCCTACGCCAGTGAGCAAGGGTTTATCCGCTACCAGCTCACCGATGCGTCGGCCGCGGAGCCATTTCGCCACTACCCGCTTATCGGGGCTGGTTTTTACGACGAGCTGGCCGCCAGCCTGGGCCAGCCCCGCCGGGTGATACAGCCCAACGAGGCGCTGCAGCAGGCCCAGCAGCGCCGCACTCAGCCCGTGGTAGCCGCCAAAGGCCAGGCGCCGGTTGTCAGCACGCTCAGCCCCACGGTGGTACCGGCCGGCGTGGAAGGTGTTCTGACCATCAGCGGTTCGGGCTTCGGAGCCACCCAGGGCACGGGCCGGGTCGAGTTTCGCAACGCCGACGATGGGGGCGCCTCCCTGGTGCAGGCCCAGCCCTCCGACTACCTCAGCTGGACCGACACCCAGATTCGGGTGCGAGTGCCTTCGTATAGCCCCACGGGTAGTCCGGCCGGCTCGGGTCCGGTGCGGGTCACTACGGGGGCTAGTCTGCAGGCCACCAGCGGCGCTTCGGTCATTGTGCCCTATGCCGCAACCAACGTGCAGGTGCAGGGGGCCGCTACCATTGTGCGGCCCAACCACATCAACCAGAATGGGGAAGGCGGCTACACGTTTCGGTTTGAGCCGGGTTTTGCGGCCAACCAGCCCGCTGCCGCCGCCTTCAGCCGGGCGTTGGAAACGGGCTGGCGCTGCCAAACCGGCATCAACTGGACGGTGGGGGCCGTGCGCACCACGACCACCACGGGTACCGACGGGGAAAACTCGGTGGGCTTTGATAACGGCAGTGAGCTGCCGGCCAGTGTACTGGGCCGCACCACGAGCTACTACAAAGGGTGCATCGGTAGCAATGGTAGTATCAGCTTTCAGGTCAGTGAAATCGACATGCAGTTCGACGACGGCGTGGCCTGGCAGTTCGGGCCGGCCCTGCCTACCACCCAGCAGTTCGACTTCGAAACGGTGGTGCTGCACGAGCTGGGGCACGCCCAGCAGCTGGGCCACGTCATTACCAACACGGCCGTTATGTATTTCGGCGTAAGCCGGGGCCGCTCCAACCGGACGTTGACGGCTAATGATAAGACCGGGGCCCAGTTGGTGCTGCGCACCCGCAGCTTCCCGACGGCCGGCTGTGGCCCTTCGCCCATGCTGCCGGCTCCGCTGACCAAAGTAGCGGCCACGTTTGTGAGTGGCTCAGGCACGGAAGTAACCTGGACCACGCGGGCCGAGTGCCTAGTGAGCAGCTTTGTAGTGGAGCGCGCCGCCGATACCACGGCCTGGCAACCCGTGGCTACCGTGGCGGCTGGGGCGGCCAATAACAGCTACCGCGTGGTCGATGCCCAGCCGCTGCCGGGCCTGAGCTACTACCGCCTGCGGGTGCGCCGCCCCGACGGCAGCCTCGACAACGTGGCCCCTCGCTTGGTGCAGGATGGCTCCGGGAGCCGCTCCGCCCTGCAGATTTTCCCCAATCCCGTGACGGGCACGCAGCTGCAGTTCCTGTTTACGGGCACCGCCGAGGGTATTTTATCTTTGTTTATCTACGACGCAGTGGGGCGGCGCTACCAGCCCCAGGGTATCAGCAGCCGGGCGGGCACCAACGTGACATCCATCAGCGTGGCTAGCCTGCACCCGGGCTGGTACGTGCTGCGTTGGCGCGACTCCAACGGTAACTCGGGCACGACCAACTTCGTCAAAATCAACTAGCGCTCCAGCAGCATGGCCCCGTAGGAGTAGCCGCCGCCGAATACGGTTACTACCACCCGCTCCCCGGCCTGAATCTGCTCCAGCTGCTCGGACAAGGCAATGGCGGCGCCGGCGCAGCCCGTGTTGCCCAGCCGGTCGATGTTGGAAACGGCCCGCTCCTCGGGCAAGCCCAGGGTCTGGAGCACGTTGCGGGTGATGCGCAGGTTGGCCTGGTGCGGAATCAGCCAGTTCAACTCGTCGGTGGTCAGGTGGTTGCGCTCCAGAATTTGCTGGGTAACCCGGGCCATATACTGGCAGGCGTGGATAAACACGTCTTTGCCGTAGGGCATAATGATGCCCTTGGCCACCGGCGTCAGGGTCACGGCCTCGTCGGCTTTACCAATGCCCCCGGCCCCGGCCGTAATCAGGTCCCGCACGAGCAAGTCGGAGGGGGAGAGGCGCTCCTTGCTGATAAGCAGAGCCGCGGCCCCGTCGCCCCAGAGGTGGCCGGCCACGGTGTCCTGCTCGTTGTTGTAGGCCGTATTGTGCTCCGACACCACCACCAGCGCCCGGCTAGCCTTGCCCATGGCAAAATAGCCCTCCACAATTTCAATGGCGTTGAGCAGCGACGAACAGGCCGACGAAATGCTGACCACCGGAATATCCGTCACGCCGATGGCGCGCTGCACGGCGTGGGCCAGGGTATAAATCGTGTCGTGGGGCGTGTAGGTGGCCCCCACAATCAGGTCGACGGCGGCGGCGGGAAACAACGGGGCGTCGGCCAGCACCCGCTCGGTGGCCTCCACGGCCATGGTATTGGTGTTTTCGCCCACGGCCGCCTTGCGCCGTTCCCGAATTCCCGTCCGTTCAATAATCCACTCGTGCGACAGGCCGTTTAGCCGCGTGAAATGCTCGTTGGTAATAACTTGGGCCGGCAGGTAGGCCGCCACTTGATGAATGTACACGGGTGGAAAAAGAAACGTAGGAGAACAGGTGAAAGAGGTGGCAAGGTACGCCGCGCCCGGTGAAAAATGGACTTTTTGCCCGGTTGGCGCGTACTTTGAGCAGCCTCCGGACGTTCAAACGCTCAATGACCGACCGGAGTTGGTAGTACTTCCCATAAAGATTATGACATTTCCTTCCACCTTTCCGCGCTGCCTCAGCGGCGCTGCGCTGGCCGCCGCGTGTATGTTGCTCACTCCCACGGCCCAGGCCCAGAAATACCGGACGGCCGCGGGCCTGCGGCTGGGCGCCGGTAGCTACGGCGTGACGGTGCAGCAGAAAATTCTGGACAAGGTAACTCTGGAAGGGCTGGGCATCGTGGGCACCCGCGAGGTTTCGGGCACGGTGCTGGCCGAGCGCCACTTCGGTATTCTGGGGCCCAGCCTCAACTACTACCTCGGGGCCGGCGGCCACCTGGGCAACCACAAGGACGACGGCGCCTTCGGCGGCTTCGACGGCATCGTGGGAGCCGAGTACAAAGTAGCCTTTGTCCCGGTGGTGCTGTCCTTCGACTTCAAACCCAGCGTGGAGTTCAACTCGGCCGACTGGGCCCGGTTCCCGACGGCGTTTTCGGTGCGCTACGTGTTTGTGAAGGAAAAGAAAACCGGCTTGTTCGACGGTATTCTGGGCGGCGGCAAAGACAAGTCCGACAAAAAGGATAAGCCCAAAAAGAAGGAGAAAACCACCGAGCGGCGCGGCCTGTTCGACTTCTAAACCTACAGCAGCAGCACGCTCACCAGCACCGACAACACCATGCCGGTGAACAGTACCACGCCGTAGCTGGTCATCATCAGCAGCACCTTGGCCAGGGTTTTGCCCACCGACTGCCCAAAGTTGTTGCGCAGGGCCAGGAAGAAATACACGGCCGGCAGTAGCATCAGCAGCAGGTCCATTGAATCACTGCTGGTGAAGAGGCCCACCCCCAGATTGAGAATGAACAGCACGAACACAAAGCAGTGGAAGTGAATCGAAAAAATCAGGTGGGAGAGGTAGTACTGCCGCTGCCGCCGGTACAAGCCCTTGAGGAGTAGGGCAAAAAGCGGCATGAGGACGAACATGAGCAGGGGCAGGTTTTTTAGCCACTTCCGCGTCATTTCATCCGGCGACATATCCAACGTACGCACCGTCTGACGCAGCATCAGCCGGCGCATGAACGTGGGCTCTAGCTTCCGGCTGCGAATGGCGGAGTCGATGCGGGCCGAGGTAGGATTCTCACTCAGGCTGATGAGTTCGGCCTGCCTGAAATCCATCCCGTTCAGGCCGATGCGGTCATCGTACTTATCGAAAACAATGATGTTGGCCGGGCCGCTAGAACTCTGGCGGGCCGAGTCGGCCGCGGCCCGCAGCCGGTTGTTTTGCATAAGCTCCTTGGACGGGCGGCTGGAGCTGTGGCCGATACTCATCGACAGCAGAAAGAAAAAGACGAAGCTGATAAAGATGTAGAGCCGGATGGGCGGCACGTAGGGCATGCGGTGGCCGGCCAAAAAGCGCTTGGTCAGCTCCCCGGGCTTGAAGAGCAGCAGCTTGGCGGTGCGAAATACCTTACTGTCGAAGTGAAAGATGCCTTCCAGAAACTCTTCCGTGACGTGGCCCAGGGAAAGGCTGACTTCCTGATTCTGCTGCCCGCAACGGGGGCAGAACTCATCGGGCTGCTCGGCCGGGAAGGAGTAGCTGCAGTTGGCGCAGGCAGAAAGCTTAGCGTGGGAGTGGGCCATAAGGAAATAGGGCCACGCAACCGGTAGCCGTAAGGTCTTCACAAATAAACAGCGCGGTTTCGGAATAGCCCAGCTCCGCGGTAAGTCCGGTAAAAATCAGCGGTTATTCGTCGGCCGCCTTTTTTGGATAAGGCCGGGCCAGGTGTTGGGGTAAGAAGGTATTGCAATAATAGCAGGTTTATATATATGATAATCAAGTAGTAAGTATTCAGAAAGCCAGAGAAGTAGACCAACGGGAGCAGTAGGCGGGTGAAGCAAGCTAACAGCGCCCATAGAATCACGGAGTTATAAACTATTTAATCCAATTAAAAATTAAAAACTTGCAAATATTTATAAAATGCTTAGCTTTGGTAAGTAGCTCTTTTGTTGTACTATGTAAAGCTAAAGTATGAAATTGTTGCTTACTCTCATTTCTGCTGTCCGCTTGCTTCGCTTCGGTATTGTGCTGCTGTTAAGCTTGTTGCTGAGCTTTGCGGTCAGGGCTCAATCGGGGGGCTGCTCGGGCAGTGACCCCGCCGGGCAGCCCGCGGCCCCGGGCCTGTACGCCGAGTACTACCCAGGCTTCTTTAACGATGCCCCGGACTTCTTTACCACCAACACCCGGCCGCCCCTGCTCACCCGGGTCGACGCGCAAATCAACTTCGCCGACAACCTGAGCTTTGGCGACCTGACCAGCGTGGCCACGGGCCCCGTCGACGACCCGGACTACTTCAGCCTGCGGCTGCGCGGGAGCATCCTTATTCCGGCTACGGGGCAGTACACGTTCTACCTTTCTTCCGACGATGCCTCCTACCTGTGGCTAGACGAGGCCGCCGTGGCCTTGCCCGCCGACCCGGCCGCGGCCACCATCGACAACGGCGGCTACCATGCCCTGGAGGAGGTGTCCCGCACCGTGACGCTCACGGCCGGGGTCCACAGCCTGCTGCTGCACTACGGCGAGGCCACCGGCGACAATATTGTGGTGCTGGAGTTCGAAGGGCCCGGCATTGCCCGGCAGGTAGTGCCCGCCACGCTGTTTTGCACGACGGTCCAGTCGGCCCGGCCCCCCCAGGCGCTAACGTATTTTCCGGCCACTCTGCAGGCCTTTGTGGGCAGCATTCGGTCGTCGGCGGCACCCACGGTGACGGATGGGGGCGCGGCAGTAACGGCTTATGCCCTGGTGGGTCCGGTGGCGGCGGGTATTAGCATTCACCCCACCACCGGCGTTATTTCCATGGCGCCCAATACGCCCTTGGGCACCTACAGTCTGAGCGTGGCCGCAACTAATGCCAATGGGACCAGTACGTTCGATGATGTGCTGACCGTGGAGGTAATTGCGGGCACGCCGCCGGGCTGCAGCGGCTACGACCCGGCCGGCAACAGTGGCACCTCCGGCCTGTACGCCGAGTATTACGCCGGTTACTTCAACAATGCGCTGAGCTTTTTTAGCACCACCCCCGGCCTGACCCGCATTGAGCCCCTGGTCAATTTTGAAACCGACGGCAGCTTTGGCAACCTGACCGGGGTGGCGGCCTCCGGTACCCCCGCCGACCCCGACGAGTTCAGCGCCCAGCTGCGGGGCAGCCTGCGCATTGCCACCCCGGGCTTCTACACGTTCTACCTTACTTCCGACGATGCCTCCTACCTGTGGCTGGACAATGCCGCACTGGGCACCCCGCTCAGCCTGGCCAACGTGACCATTGATAACGGGGGCTTGCACGCCCCCGTTACCCAGGCCGCCAATGTGTATATGGCCGCGGGCCTGCACAACGTGCGTATTCTATACGGCGAAGCTACCGGCGGCAGCAGCCTGGTACTGGAGTACGAAGGCCCCGGCCTGGCGCGGCAGGTGGTGCCCACCGGGGCGCTGTGCTCAGGTGTGCAGCCACTGCGGCCCGTGGCTTCCAATCTGACCTACTCACCGCATATGGCGGCCCAGGTGGCCGGCACTACCGGCGCCTCGCCGCTGCCAAATCTGGCTTCACCAAGCGCCATCGTAGCCTTCGTCGTGGCCAATGCCGCAGCCCTGCCCGCCGGTATCAGCATTGATATCGACAACGGCCGCCTCGCCGTGGATACTACCGTGCCGCTGGGCACTTACAGCGTAGACGTGGCCGTGACCAACGCCGCGGGCAGCGTTACCTTTCAGGATGCCTTTGTTTTCACGGTAGCGCCGCCACCACCCGCCGGCTGCTCGGTGAGTGCTCCGAATGGCAGCCCACCCACGGCTGGCCTGTACGGGGAATACTACGCGGGCTATTTTGATGATAACCCGGCTTTCTTCGAAAATAATACCCCGCTCATCACGCGCCTGGAGCCCGGGCTGAACTACGGCGCCGACGACGGCTGGGGCAACGTGCTGCCGCCGGCCGACAATACCCTGCTCGACCCTGACCACTACAGCGCCCGGTACCGCGGCAGTATTTCCCTGCCCACGGCTGGCAGTTACACGTTCTACCTCACTTCCGACGATGCTTCCTACTTGTGGCTGGACAATGCCGCCCGGGTGTCGCCGCCGCGGGTGTACCAGGCTGCCATCAACAACGGCGGCCGGCACGGACCTACCACCGCTTCCGTGACGTTGCCGCTGGAGGCGGGCTTGCACGACTTTGTACTGCTGTTCGGGGAAGATACGGGCGCCAACCGGTTGGTATTCGAGTACGAAGGACCCAGTATTGCCCGGCAGGTAGTGCCCGGCAGCGCTACTTGCACCGGCACTACTGGTCAGCCTTTGCCCGTGCAACTGGTGCGCTTCGAGGCCACGGCCGCGGCCAACTCCGTGGTTATTGATTGGGCCACGGCCCAGGAAGTCAACAGCCTGAAGTACCTGGTGGAACGCTCCCGCAACGGAGTCATTTTTGAGCCCGTGGACAGTCGCCCGGCCGTGGGCAACAGCAGTCAAACCCAGCGCTACCACCTCACCGACCGGGCCCCGCTGCCCGGCCTGAGCTACTACCGCCTCCGCCAGATTGACAAGGACGGCAAAGAATCGGTTTCGCCCGTAGTGGTGGTGCGGGTGAGCAAGCCCACGACCCTGACGGCGGCGGTGTTCCCGAACCCCAACCACGGCGCCTTTTCCGTACGGGTACAGCAAACCACCGCCGACCCGGCCCAGCTGGAGCTGCTCAACCTGCAGGGCCAGGTGGTGTACCGCCAGCAGCTGCCCGCCGCCGCCATTGCCGAGTATGACTTGCGCGTGCCCGGCCTAGCCGCGGGCTTATACCAGCTCCGTCTTACCGCCGCTACCGGGGTAACCACGCAGAAAGTAGTTATCGAGTAAGCCTTCCTACTTCCTCAGAAAAAGCCGCTACCCGCCCGGGTAGCGGCTTTTTTGTATCGACCCTTCGGCCCCTAAAACTCGGTGTGCAGGCGCAGGGCCAGCACCTGCACCGGGCCGGGCCGGTCGTGGTTATAGCCGGGGTTGAGCACTAGCTGGTAGTCGGGGCTGAGCGACACGTGGTAGCGGGGCAGCTCAAAGCTGTAGTAGACTTCACTGATGAGCTCCGGCGTGTAATTCAGGTTTCCGTCGCCGATGATGAAGCCGTAGCCGCCGGCCGCCAGGTAAGCACGGTGCTCGTCCGAAATTCCGTTGGCTACCACGGCCACGCCCAGCCGGTCGGTGGGGCGGTGCCAGCGCCGGCCGGTGCTCACGGCGCCCAGGCTGGCCGAACGGTCAATTTCGGTGAAGGCCCAGGTTTCGTGGCGGCCGTCGTTGTAGCTGAGGCGGGCAAAAAGGCCCAGGTCCGAGGTCAGCTCCTGCTCGGCGCTGATGCCGAAGCCGGTTTTGGTGCGGCCCGTCTGGCGGGTCTGGGTGATGTCGTGGTCGGGGCGCTGGGTGGCCAGGCGGTAGTCGCCCATGCCGGCCACGTTGCGGAAGCCCAGCAGGCGCACGGTACCGGGGCGGTGGGCCAGGTGGTAGGAGTAGGTCAGCTCCAGGGTTTCGGCGTGGGCCTGGCCGTAGTGGTAGTTGAGGGCGGGGCCATTGGCCTGCTGGGGCACCAGCGTGGAGGCAGCGCGCAGGGCAAAGGCGGGCGTCACGTACTCCAGTAAGGCCCCTACGGTGTAGCCGCGGGTGTTGGCCGGGTAGTCCCAGGCCCCGTTGCTCATCAGGCTCCAGTTCAGAAACTGGGTCCGCGGGTCGTGGCTGTAGCTGTTCTGGTCGAAGAAGTCGGCTGCGCTGAACTTGCCGGCCGTGAGGGCCAGATAGTGGGTGGGGTGGGCGCCGCCGAGTTGGTTAAGGTCATCCTCCACCGGCTGTAGCTCGGGTTTCAGAGCCCATTCCTGGCGCAGGTACAGCCGAGCCAGGTACAATACTGGCGCCGGGTCGCCGATGCGGAACGTTTCGCCATTAGTGAAGCCCGCAATGCCCCGGGCGCTACTCAGGCCACTGCCGCCCGCCACTTCGGGGTTCAGTACCGCGGTGCCGCCCTTCCACAGCCGCCGGCTGATAAAGGCGGTGGTCGTCAACGACAACTTGGCGCTTTCGTGCTCCTGCAGGCTGTAGGGGCCCGAGTAAGGTGCCGAGAAGCCCGAGTGCCACTGGTCGATAATGGTTTGCTGAAAGTGCAGGCTCCAGGGCTGGGTCCGGGTCGAATCGGGAGTGGCAGTGGCCTGAATGGGCTGCTGGGCCGGGGCGGCGGGCGGCGGAGTAGGCGGGGAGCTGGCCGCCGGGGGCGTTACCTGGGCCGAGGCCAGCGCGGCGGTAAAAAGCAGGCCGCCGCTGAGCAGGACGGCTCGGCGCGGGAGAAAAGTAGGCATGTCCAGGAGAGTAAAGGCCGGAAGTGCGGGCAAAAGTCTGGGCCGCCGGTGAAGCATAGGTGAAGTAAAATGTTCACCTTTAAGCTCCACCTTGCGCATCCCGCCATGCATCCCCACGAAGAGCTACTGCACCGTTTCTACCAAAGCTTCCAGCGCCGCGACCATGCCGCCATGGCTTCCTGCTACCACCCCGAGGCCACCTTCGACGATGCCGCCTTTTCGCTGCAAGGCGCGGATATCGGGCTCATGTGGCGCATGCTCATCGAGCGGGGTAAAGACATGCAGCTGACCTACAACCACATCCAGGCCGACGACCAGCAGGGCCGGGCCGTGTGGGATGCGCACTACTCGTTTTCCCAAACCAAGCGGCGGGTGCACAACCACATCAACGCCCGCTTCACCTTCAAGGACGGCAAGATCCTGACCCACCACGACCAGTTCAACTTCTGGCGCTGGAGTCGGCAGGCCCTGGGCCCCATCGGCTGGCTGCTGGGCTGGACGTCTTTTCTGCAAAGCAAAGTGCGCAAGTCGGCCGCCGAAGGATTGCAGCAGTTCAAGGTTTCACGTGGGGTGTAGCCTGTTATTGCGAGCGAAGAGCGGCAATTCGTCCGCTGCTAGCAACAAACGTTCTTCTCGCAGAAGGCCCTTCCCGTTGCGTGTAGAGACGCATACTTGCGTCTCAATCGTTGCTGATGTTATTTATTTCGCGGTGTAACCACTACGTCGTTCAACGACGAGACGCAAGTATGCGTCTCTACATCCCGATAATAAAAAGCCCTTTCCTGCTCGTGCGGGAAAGGGCTTTCTGGGTAAAGGGCAGGTCGTACTGCGCAGAGGACTGATTGCTTCGTCGTGCCTCCTCGCAATGACACGTTTTGTCACGCAAGGGCCGGTTTTTTTCCTCTACCAGATTTTCACCCGGGTGCTGTCGGGGCGCCAGAGCTTCTGGCCTTCTTTCACCTGGAAGGCTTCGTAGAACTCGGGCACGTCGGCGAAGGGGCCATTCACGCGGTACTGGGCCGGGGAGTGCACGTCGGTCAGGATGCGCTGGGCCAGCACCTCGTTGCGCTGGTGATTCTGCCAGCCTAGCGCATAGCCCAGGAAGTAGCGCTGGGTCGGGGTCAGGCCCCCGATTTTCTCGCCCTTCTTGTACTGCTCGGTCTTTTTAAAGGCGTCGAAGGCAATGACGATGCCGCCCAGGTCGGCAATATTCTCGCCGGCCGTGGCCTTGCCGTTGATGTGCAAGGAATCCAGGACGGTGTAGCCGTTGAACTGCCGCACGATGCCATTGACGCGCTGCTGGAAGGCGGCGCGGTCCTTTTTGCTCCACCAGTTGCGCAGGTTGCCCTTCTCGTCAAACTGGCTGCCTTCGTCGTCGAAGCCGTGGGTCAGCTCGTGGCCGATGGTGCTGGCCCCGGCGTAGCCGTAGATGATGGCGTCGTCGGCGTTTTTGTCCTCCAGGCCGGGAATGGCGAAGATGGCGGCCGGCAACACGATTTCGTTATTGCTGGGGTTGTAGTAGGCATTATACGTCTGGGGCGTCATGTCCCACTCGGTGCGGTCCACGGGCTTGCCCAGCTTGTGGATGTTGTAGCGGTACTGCCACTCGTTGGCGCGCATCACGTTGGCCAGGTACGAGTCGCGCTTGATTTCCAGGCTGGAATAGTCGCGCCACTTGTCGGGGTAACCTACCTTGGGCGTAATCTTGGTCAGCTTCACCAGGGCTTTCTGCTTGGTCGAGTCGCTCATCCAGGTCAGGGCCTGGATATGCTCCCGGAAGGCTTCCACCACGTTCTGAGTCAGCTTGGCGTAGCGCTCCTTGGTTTCGGGGGCGAAGTATTCTTTCACGAACAGCTGGCCCAGGATTTCACCCATGCCGCCTTCCTCTTCGTCCAGCACCCGTTTCCAGCGGGCCCGTTGCTGCTTGCTACCCTGCAGAGTAGTGCCGTAGAAGCGGAAATGCTCGTTGTCGATGGGGCGGCTGAGCTGGCTGGCAAAGGCATTCACCAGGTGCCACTGCAAATACGCCTGCCACTGATCCAGGGGCACCGACTTGAGCAGCTGCCCGGCTTTCTGGTAAAACTCGGGCTGACCCACAATCACCGTATCAGCTTTGAGCTCCATCTGGGCCAGCCAGGGCGTCCAGTCGAGGCCGGGGGTGATTTTGCCCAGGTCGGCCACGGCGCGCTTGTTGTAGTTGGCGTACGGGTCGCGCAAATCTTCCAGCTTGCGCGAGGAGCCGGCTAGCTGGGTTTCGAGCTGCATAATCTGGCCGGCGCGGCGCTGGGCCGTTACGGAGTCCTGGCCGGTGAGCTGCAGCATGCGGGCCACGTGGCGCACGTACTCCTTGCGGATGTTGCTGGTGCGCGAGTCCTTGTTGAAGTAGTAGTCGCGGTTGGGCAGGCCCAGGCCCGCCTGGTAGAGGTGCAGGGCCATTTTGTCGCTGTTCTTGGCGTCCTGCGCCACGTAGAGGCCAATGAGGGAATTCACCCCCAGCACCTTGTGGCGGGCCACCACGCTCTGCACGTCGGCCACCGACTTGATGGCCGCAATCCGGTCCAGCTCGGGCTTCAGGGGCGCAATGCCCTGCTTGTCGATGGCCGCGGAGTCGAGGCCGGTGGCCCAGAAGTCCCCGATTTTCTGCTGGCTCGTGCCGGCCGCGGCGTTGGCCTTGGCGGCTTCCTCGTTGAGGGCGCGCAGGCGGGCGTACACCTCGTTCTGCACTTCCTTACCAATGCCCCAGGAGCTTTCGGAGGCCGGAATCGGGTGCTGCTTCAGCCAGCCGCCGTTGGCGTAGGTGAAGAAGTCGTCGCCGGGGCGCACGGTGGTGTCGAGGTTGGCTTGCAGCAGGTCGGGCTGACCCGCGCCGCCGGCTTTGTTGCCGGAGTTGCAGCCCGTCAGGGCCAGGCCCAGCAGGAGGGGAGCCGCCAGCCGCCAGGGCCGGAACGAGGAAACAGAAAGCATAGAAAAGGCTGAGAAGGGGAAGAATAGTCAGAGCAAGATACTGCGCCGCCCGCATTCCTTCGCCGGGAAATGCTCATCTTTCCAGCGGCCGGCTCAGGCGGCGGGGGCACTTACTTCCACGAGCAGGAAATCCAGCGCCTGAAAGTAGAAGGTATAAGTGTCGCGCAGATTGCGGGGAGGTTGCTCAACAGGAACCGCGGCGGCCTGCAGTTGCTGATATTTGCGCTCCACTTCCTGCGGGGTGGCGCACATAAACCCGATGTGAAACGCCTTGGGGTAAGTGGGCTGCGCCTCGGGCAGGGGCATGAGCACCAGCAGGAAGTCATCCTGCCCGCGGAGTACCACCAGGGCATTGTCGCCCTTCACGTCGGTGCAGGTAAAGCCGAAGGACTCTTCGAAAAACTGCCGGGCCCGGGCCACGTCGGGCACGGGCAGGTTGAGGTGGTTGAGCTGCATGATAGTCAGGAGTTAAGGTTGAGTAACAGGATGAGAAACAAAGATAAAACTAAAAATGAAAGGTCTTTCATTTTTGTATAATGGCTAAGCAGAAACAGCTCGACAAGGCCGAGGCTATCCGGCAGGCGGCCCTGGCTATGATAGTGGAGGAAGGATTCCACGGCCTGAGTATGCCCCGCCTCGCGGCCCGGGCGGGCATTGCCCCCGGCACTATTTACCTCTACTTCCAGAACCGCCAGGATTTGCTCGACACCCTTTACCTTGAAGTGCGGCAGCAGGGGGATGCAGCCATGCTGGCGGGTTTCGACGCCACGATGCCGCTGGCTACGGGCCTGCGCGTGCTCTGGCACAATACCTTTCACTACTTCGTGGCGCACCCGCTGGAGTTTGCCTTCACCGAGCAGTTTATCAACTCACCCCACTTTGCGGCCGTGGCGGCCCGCGAGAATCCCGAGTTTCGGGAGCAGCGCCGGGCCTTTTACCGCCACGCCCGGGAACGGGGCGAGCTGCGGGAGTTGCCAGTCGAAGTATATTGGGCCGTGGCCTTTGCCCCACTCTACCAGCTGATCCGCTTTGCCCTGAACGGGAGCTTGCACCTGCCCGCCGACTTTCAGGACATGGAGCAGAAGCTGAACCAAGCCCTGGAAGTGGTGGTAGCGGCCCTGCAAGCTCCCTAACCACGCGGCGCCACGCCGCGGCTTTCTGCGTATGTGGCCCCGGATGCCACCTCACCGGCAACACCAACCCTATGCTCCTCAAACTACTGCTGCTCAACCTGGTCCTGGCGGCTTACCTCACCGGCGTTATCTGGATGGTGCAGCTCACCCACTACCCCGGCTTTGCCCAGGTGCCGGCCGCGGGCTTCGGGGCGTTTCATCAGGCGCATTTGCGGCGCATGGGCTGGGTGGTGATGGGCCCGATGGTGGCCGAGCTGGGACTGAGCGGCTGGCTGGCCTGGGTGGGCCGCGCGCTGGGCCCGGCCGTGTGGTGGAGCCTGGCCCTGGTAGTAGGTATCTGGCTGGTGACCTTCTTTATTTCGGTGCCGTTTCACAACCGCCTGACCCGGGACGGCTACAACTACATTACCATCGACGGGCTGGTGCGCACCAACTGGCTCCGTACTTTGGCCTGGACGCTGCGGCTGCTGGTGCTGAGCTTCCTGCTCTGGCAGCAGCTCTAACCCACCCGTATTCCGTTAACTTTCCCGCGTTTCCGCCGTTTCTGCCCTATGCTTCCTCCCGCCGACGCCTTCTTACCCGAGCTCCAGTTCCAAACCAGCCGCAGCAGCGGACCAGGCGGCCAGAACGTGAACAAGGTAGAGTCCCGGGTGGAGCTGCGCTTCCACCTCGGCAACTCCCAGCTGCTCACGGACGAGCAGAAGCAGACCTTGCTGGCAAAGCTGGCCTCGAAGCTGACGACGGAAGGTGAATTGCTGCTTACGGCCCAGGAAGACCGGAGCCAGCTGCGCAACAAGGAAATCGTGGTCCAGAAGTTCTACGACACCCTGCGCAAGGCTTTGCACAAGCCCAAGCCCCGGAAGGCTACCAAGCCCAGCAAAGGCGCCGTCCGGCAGCGCCTGGAGTCCAAGAAAAAGCACGGCGAAAAGAAGGCTAACCGCGGCAAGCTGGATTTTTAGCCCGCAGCAAAGCGGCGTATTCGCGGCCCCGGGCCCACTGCTTCATTAAGGATGCTGCCGGGCGGTTCAAGCATCTTGCGCTGCTTTTGTCGAAAGGCTGGCGTAAACTTCCAAAGCCGACATTCTGGCTCTGACCGCCAGCTAAACCCTTCTCTTGCCGTTGAAAGTCACTTTCCCTTCCTCCTTAGTGGCTACCGAGGACGCGTTAGCCACTAACGGGGAAGGGAAAGTGGTTACCGAACATACGTTAGCCACTTCTGCGGAAGCATTAGTCACTAACGTATCGTCATTAATGACTACCGAGCACGCCTTAGTCACTAATGACGATACGTTAGTGGTTAACGAGGCCGCGAAAGTGACTTTCTGGACAGCGTAAAGGGCTTCGGCATTCTCGGCAAGGACTTCCGACGTTTTGCTCCCGGCGGCGGCTTAGAGCAAAGTGCCGCGCAGCACCATCGTGGCCACCGAGAAGTAGATAATCAGGCCGGTAACGTCCACGAGCGTGGCCACGAACGGGGCCGAGGAAGTGGCCGGGTCCAGGCCCAGGCGTTTGAGCAGCATCGGCAGCATGGCCCCCGATAAAGCGCCCCAGAGCACGATGCCCAGCAGGGAAAAGCCCACGGTAACGGCAATCAGCAGCCAGTAGGGACCGAAGTAGCCCGGGTCAATGTAGTTGGCCCAGAGAATGATGCGCAACGAGCCCACCACGCCCAGGATACCACCCAGCAGCAGGCCCGAAATGATTTCGCGCCGCATGACCAGCCACCAGTCGGAGAGGGTAAACTCGCCCAGGCTCATGGCCCGGATGATGAGAGACGTGGCCTGGGAGCCGGCATTGCCGCCGGCCGAAATAATGAGGGGAATAAACAGACCCAGCACGGCGGCCTTCTGCAAATCGTCCTCGAAGTGGTGCATGGCCGAGGTAGTCAGCATCTCGCCGATGAGCAGAATTACCAGCCAGCCGGCCCGCTTCTTGACCATGCTCCAGATGGACGTGGCCAGATACGGCTCATCCAACGCCTCCGAGCCCCCCAGCTTTTGAATGTCCTCGGTGTCTTCCTCTTCCCGGATGTCGAGAATGTCGTCGATGGTCACGATGCCGAACAGCACCCCGTCGTCGTTGACGACGGGCAGGGCCACCCGGTCGTTTTTGCGAAACACGTCGATGGCCGCTTCCTGGTCCTGCATGGCGTTCAGGCTCACGTAGCGGCGGTCCATCAGCTCACTCACCCGCCGGTCGGGCTCGGCCAACAAGAACTCCCGGATGCGGATGTCGTCGATGAGCACCCCGCGGTTGTCGGTCACGTAGAGCATGCTCAGGGTTTCGGACTGCCCGCCGTGCCGCCGGATGTAGTCGAGCACCTGCTGCACGGACCAGTTCTCGCGGATGGCAATGTAGTCGGGCGTCATCAGGCGGCCCACCGAGTACTCGGGGTAGCCCAGCAGCTCCAGGGTCACGCGCCGCTCCGGCTCCGAGAGGGTCTGAATCAGCTCCTTCACGAAGTCGTCGGGCAGAAACTCCAGCAGGGCCGTCCGGTCATCGGGCGACATCTCGTTGAGAATGTCCGAAATCTTGTCCTGGGACAGGTTGGCCAGAAAGTGGCGCTGAATGTCCAGGTCCAGGTACTCGAATACTTCGGTGGCCAGCTTGAGGGGCAGCAGGCGGAAGATGATGAGCTGCTCACGCTCCTCCTCGTTGTCGATGAGCTCGACCAGCTCCGAGGGCTCAAACGACTTGAGGACTTCCTTTAATTTGAAAAACTCGCCCTCCTGAATCAGGGACGTAATTTGGTCAGTGGTCGGGTGCTGATTCATGGAAAAAGTCAGGAGGGAGGTGCTTCGCTAGGCAGCAGATTGAGTGAGTAATTCGGCGCGCAAAAGTAGACCAAAAAACTGGCCCGGCCGCGCGGTAGTCCATCATTTTCCGTAACGCCAAACCTGGCCCGGCAATTCCCGGACCCGGGCGCAAATCTTGGACTTATCCGCGGTGGCTGGTTTCGGTGCCGCCGAGCTGCTGCTACCCGGTTCTGGGCCCTTGCCGCCGGCCCGACAAGGGCTGTTGCCGGCCCTAGCGCCCGGTTCAGCCGCCGTGGTTTTGCCTGGGTCACCTCGAAAAAATAATGTTTGCATAACCCGCTCGGTAAGGCCCGATAAATCAAATTGGTAACGCCCTTCCCTTTCTACCCACCTTATTAAGTAGCTCAACGGTGGCAACTCCCCACGGCCAGCCCCGTTGGGAAATCGATATCCCGTGTACATTTGAACCTGCTTACTCCTTTTATTATGCCCCAGTCGTCCTCGTCACCCCTCGGAACGCTCGTGGCCCTCGGCGGCGGCGACGACGATGCCCTGCTGGCCCTGCTCGTCGATATGCTGGCCGACCCGGCCGCGCCCATCCTGATTCTGGCCATGGCCGCCAGCGACGCCACCGTGACGGCCGGCAACTACAGCAAGGCCCTCAAGGAGCTGGGCGCCACCAACGTGTGCCACGTCAAGATCGACGAGCGCCACTCGGCCGACAAGCCCGCCTCGCTGCGCCGCTTAAAAGAGTCGCGCCTGGTCTTTTTTACCGGCGGCGACCAGGAAATGATAACCGAGTTTTTGCGTGGTACCGAGTTTTTGCGCGAGCTGATTCACCGCTACCACACCCAGGCCGACTTCATCGTGGCCGGTACCAGCGCGGGGGCGTCGGTGATGCCCGAGCACATGCTCGTGTCGGGCTACGGCTGGCGGGCCCTGCGCAAGGGCGGCATCCGCACCGACCACGGCCTGGGCCTGATCAGCGGCGTGCTCATCGACCAGCACTTCGTGGAGCGGGGCCGCTTTGGGCGCCTGGCCCACGCCATGCTCACGCACTCCATGTGCCTGGGCTTGGGCCTGGCCGAGGAAACCGGCGTTATCATCCGGCGGGGGCAGGAAGCCGAAGTGTTTGGCGACGGCGTGGTGATGGCCGTGGATGGCAAGCACATGCACGGCAACAACCTGGGCCGCATCGGCCGCGGGGAGCCCGTGGCCGCCCAGGATTTCCGGGTGCACCTGCTAGTGAGCGGGCAACGGCTCAATTTGAAAACCCGGCAGGTAGTAAATGAGGAATAATAGCTGCATTTTTGGGCTGCAAACGCTGTTTGCCCACCAATGAAAATAGTCGGCACGCCGACTATTTAATTCATTTTTCTCCCTACATTTAATCCCAGTAACCCCTCATTCTCACCCTTTCCCCTTTTTTTATGAATTTAAAAACTCTACTCCTCGCGGGTGGTGCGCTGCTCTCGGGTACGGCAGCCTCAGCGGGTGGATACCAAGTGACGCTGGCCGGGATAAAGAACAACGGCATGGGCGGCGTAGGTGTAGGCCTTTCCCTGGACCAGGCAGCCATGTTCTACAACCCCGGTGCCCTCGCCATGGTGCGGGAGCGGGGTGTGCAGCTCGGCGGCAACCTCACCTTTGCCCGCAACGCCTTCGTGGCCGAGGGTAGCACTACCCAGCGCGAGCTGCGCAATTCCATCAGCACGCCCTTCGGCCTGTTTGCTAGCTTCGGTCCCGCCGAGGGCAAGTTCCGCGCCGGCATTGCGGTGTACACGCCCTTCGGCAGCACGCTCAAGTATGCCGAAGGCTGGGAAGGCCGCACGGCTCTGACCGACATCGACCTGAAGTCTATCTACGTGCAGCCAACGTTCAGCTACGCCCTGACCGAGCAGCTGAGCGTGGGCGTGGGCGTGACGGTGCTGGCCTACGGCGCCGTAAACCTGCAAAAGGATATTGCCCTGCCCGATTCCTACGGCCACATTGAGCTGGACGGCAAAGCCAAGACCAAAGTTGGCTACAACGCCGGCGTATTCTTCAAGCCTTCCTCGAAGCTGTCGGTGGGCATCAGCTACCGGTCCAAGATTGACGCTCAGGTAGAAGACGGCGACGTAACCTTCACGGGCATCGGCGCGGCCTTCGCCTCGTCGTTCAAAGCCACCAAGTTTGGCGCGACGCTGCCGCTGCCGGCTACCACCAGCCTGGGTCTGGGGATTATGCCCACCGAGAAGCTGACCATCGGGGCCGATATCAACTACGTGAACTGGAGCGCCTACCGCAACCTGGAGTTTGCCTTCAACGACGTAGTGGGCCCCTCGAACTTCTCGACCTCGAAGCGCTACTATCAGGATGCCTTCACCTTCCGCCTCGGCGGCCAATACAAGGTCACGGATAAGTTTACGGCCCGCGTGGGTGGCGCCTACGACAACTCACCGGTGAAAAACGGCTACGTAACGCCCGAAACGCCCGACGCCGACCGTTTCAGCGGTACCGTTGGGGCTTCGTACGCGGTGAACGAGCACTTCAGCGTAGACCTCTCCACGCAGTTTGTGACTTTCCAGAAGCGCAGCCAGAGCCAGCAGGACCTGATCAACAACCAAACGACGGACCGGATTGCCGGCACCTACAAGACCAACATCGTAATTCCGGGTCTGGGCCTGAATTATAACTTCTAATTCCCATCGCCTCTCGTCTCATGAATACTACATTGTTTCGCAAGTTGGTGCCGGTGGCACTGCTGGGGCTGGGTTTTACTACCGCTTGTCAGCCCGACATCGAGGATCAGTACCCGGTCAGCAAAGGCTCGGCTGATTTCACCCGCTACATCTCGGTGGGCAACTCCCTGACGGCCGGCTACTCCGATGGGGGCCTGTACCTGGAAGGCCAGCTCAGCTCGTATCCCAACCTGCTGGCCGGGCAGTTCAAGCAAGCCGGCGGCGGCGACTTCAACCAGCCTTTGTTCACCGAAGCGCAAAGCAACGGCTCGGGCTACCTGCGGTTGGTGGGCATTGTCAACGGTAGCCCGGTAACGGCTTCGGTGACGAGCAACCTGGCCGTGCGCAGCGCCTCGCCGCTGCTCTACACGCGCTACGACGGCCCCGTAAACAACCTGGGCGTGCCTGGCATCCGCCTGGCCGACATCCAGACGCCGGGCTACGGCAGCACCCAGGGCAACCCCTACTTCGAGCGGATTACGCCCACGGCCAGCGCCACCCAGACCTACTTCCAGCGCGTGAAGGCCGAGGCCGCCACTGCTACGTTCTTCACTAACTGGCTCGGCAACAACGACGTGCTGGGCTACGCTACCACTGGTGGGGCTTCCACGGCCGCGGCTTCTACCATTACCAACACGGATACCTTCCGGCTCAAGTACAACCGTATTGTGAACGTGTTGACGGCCAATGGTGCCAAAGGTGTGCTGGCAACCATTCCCGACGTGACGACCATTCCGTTCTTCACCACCGTAGGCCCCTCGTTTAAGGCCACGCTGCAGTCGAAGCAGGTTCCTGGCCTCATCGTAATGTCGGGCTCGGCGGCCGGTGGTGCTCCGGGCTATACTAACCGCAAGCCTATCACGACGGCAGATATCAAGGATGCCGCCGGCACTGGCCGGCAGCTGTTCACCCTGACCGCCGCGCCGTTTCTGCCTCTGGTTGGTACGCCTACGGGTCGTCCCTGGCGTTACATCTACGGGCAGAGCGGGCAGCCCGCCATTGGTTTCCCGCTGTTCCTCGCAGCCTATGGCATCGATACGACCAAGGTATTTGGTGTAACCAACGAAAACCCGATTCCCAGCGCCTTTATACTGGATGACTCGGAGCAAAACGCAATTCGCACGGCGCTGACGTCTTTCAACACGACTATCCGCAACAAGGCGGCTGAAAAAGGTCTGGCTCTGTTCGATGCCAACACCTTCTTCACGGTAGTAAGCGGCGGCGGTATCGTGACCAATAACATCAACAACACGTCGGCTTACATCACCGGCAACCTGTTCTCGCTGGACGGTGTGCATCCCACGCCCCGTGGCTACGCCATTGTTGCCAACGAGATGATCAAGGCCATCAACGCGACGTACGGGGCCTCGGTGCCGTTCGTGAATGCCGGTAATTACCGGGGCGTGCGGTTCCCCCAATAAAGGGTGCTTTCTGCCTTAACAAGCTCCTTCCCGGTTTCCGGGAAGGAGCTTTTTTTATGCCCCTACACCAGATTGCTACCGCCCCGGGCCCGACTGGCTACCGGAAACTGAGAAAGGCTACATATAAATGTGATGCAATAAAATATTGTTAAATGTATAGCGGGAGCCGCTGGAGGTTGCTAGGGCCGAATCATGTGAGGAGCCGTTTTTGCGGGCCGCGGAGGCGGCATTCTACCTTTGTTGCACACTCGCAGCCGGCGTCTTGCTGGCGGGGCAACAATACTTTTTCCCAACCTCCTTCTTCCTACCTGCGCTATGAAAACGCACTTCCGCTTCCCAATGCTGGCTTTGCTGGCCGCTACTACTCTGGTTTCGTCCTGCACGAAAGACAAGGAAAACCAGCCCGCTCCCAAAACCAAAACCGAGATGCTGTCGGGCAAAGACTGGGTGCTGACGGGCCAGACCGTGACCCCCGGCCTGCGGGCAGATGACGGCACCATCGTAACCGACCTGTTTCCCTACCTCGACGACTGCGACAAGGACGATTTGATGCGCTACGAAACCAGCGGCAGCTGCGTGCTCAACGAAGGCCCCTCGCGCTGCGAGCCCACCAGTCCTCAGCAGTATGCCGGCACTTGGTCGTTCGAGAGCAACGAAACCGTGCTCAAAACCAGCATCCAAAGCCTGGGCAACAGCAGCTTTAACCTCGTGGAGCTCAATGATAACTCGCTGAAGCTAAGTGGTATTCGCCGCATTGAGAATGCCGAGTACAAATTTACGTATACCTACGCCAAGAAGTAAGCCTGGCCGTTTGCCCCCGGGGTGGCCTGCCGGTAGTGGTGGGCCGCCCCGGGGAGCTAGGTCCGGTGCCGAATGGGCCGGCATTTATCTTCTGCTAGCTTTGTAGGCTGCTCTAGCTGGGCCCCGCCTCCCCAACACTGGTTTGGAGGCGTTGTGCACTGGCCTGGCCAGCAGCAAGTCGTTCTACCTTTTATCATTTTCTATGAAACGTTTACCTATTGCCATTCTGGCCTTGGCTTGTGCTTTTACGGGCTGTAAGAAGGAGGAAGAAGCGGCTCCTTCTAAAACCTCGCTGCTCACCGCCCGCAACTGGCGGCTGATTGCTGACGTGAGTAGCATTACTAGCGGCGGCAAAACCACGAGCTACGATGAGTTTGCCGATTACGACGAGTGCGAGAAAGACAACTTCACCAAATTCAGCTCCGACAAAAAGGTGACCGTGGACGAGGGCAAGCTCAAGTGCGACCCGAATGGCGACCAGCAAAGCAGCGGCACCTGGGACTTTAACTCCGATCAAACCAAGCTTCTGCTCGACTCGCCCGACCTGGGGGGAGTAGTGATTCCCTTTGAGCTGGTTGAGCTGGGTGCCAACACCATGAAGCTTCGCATTACCCAAACGCTGGGCGCCGATTCCTACTCGGAAATTTACACGTTTAGCGCCCTGTAAAGCGCTGCCGCACCCATACGCTAAAAGGCCCGTTCTGCTACCAGAACGGGCCTTTTGGCGTGGGGATTAGTCTGCTTGTGGTTCTGCCAGGCGGGCCGCAATGATGGCCGCGTGGTGGCGCCCGTTTTCGATAAACCAGCGGCTGGTGTTGAGGCCCCCGCACACGGTGCCGGCCAAGAACACGCCCAACCGGTTGGTTTCGAAGGTTTCCGGATTGTGGGTCGGCGTGCGGGCCGCGTCGTCCTGAAACGAAACGCCCAGAGCTTCGAGCAGGCTGTAGTCAGGGCGGTAGCCGGTCAGGGCGTAGACGTAGTCGGCGGGCAGCTGCTGCTCACCCCCGGGTGTGACGACGGTAACGCCCGCCGCCGAAATACTCTGCACCGTCGTGTGGTAGAAAGCCCGAATTCGGCCTTCGGCAATACGGTTGAGCAAGTCGGGCCGAATCCAGTACTTCACCGACTCCGACACGGCGGCCCCGCGCACCACCAGCGTGACCTGGGCCCCGGCCCGCACGAGCTGCAGCGCCGCTTTGGCCGCCGAGTTTTTGGCCCCGATAATCACCACCGACTGCCCCATGTGGGCGTAGGGCTCCTTGTAGTAGTAGCTCACGTGCGGCGCGTCTTCGCCGGGCACGCCCAGGCGGTTGGGCACGTCGAAAAAGCCAGTCGCCACGATGACAAAGCGCGTGGCCAGCGTGCCTTTCTCCGTCACGACTTCGTAGGCGCCGGGCGTGCCGGTGAGGCGTAACACCCGCTCGTAGAGGCGCAGGGTAAGGTTTTCGGCCACGGCCACGCGGCGGTAATAGTCGAGGGCGTCTTCGCGCAGGGGTTTATAATGAGCCGTGGGGAAAGGGTAGCCCCCGATTTCGAGCAGCTCGGGCGTGGAGAAAAACTCCATGTTGGTAGGGTAGCCCACCAGGGAATTGACCAGGGCCCCTTTATCGACCACGCACACGCTCAGGCCCCGGCGCTGCGCTTCCAGGGCGCAGGCCAGGCCCACGGGCCCAGCCCCGATAACTACCACGTCGTAGGCGGCCGGCGCGGCAGCAGAATTGATATTTTCCAGCATAACACGTCTAATACCCGGGAGCTTTGCTTCTGGTTTACAAAAAAGCGAAGATACCCGCCCGGGCCAGCTTGGCTTAAGGAAGACCAGCGGGTTCTACCTGACGGGGGGAGGATGCAACTTCTGGGTTCCAGACCAAACTGCGTAACTTGGCAGTTCATCCCGCAGTTGGCTTGTTATGCAACGTGTACGTCTGTTTTGGCTGGTTTGCCTGGCACTAAGCTTGAGTGCGGGCTGCAAAAAGGAGAAAACCGATTCGAAAGCCGCCCTGCTGCTCGATAAAAACTGGCAGGTCCAAGCCATTTCCATTACTTCTACCGGTGCCCAGGCCGGCACCGTGGATGGCTACGCCCTGCTGCAGCCCTGCGAAAAGGACAATTACCTGCGCTTCAGCGCCGACAAAACCCTGGAACAAAACGAGGGTGCCAACCGCTGCGCCGACAAGCCCCAGCAGTCGAAAGGCAGCTGGGACGTGCACCCCGACTATACCACCATCAGCTTGCAACTACCCGAATATAGCCGGGTGGCCGCCGTGCAAATGGACATCGTGACGCTGGAAGAAAGCCGGCTGGTGCTGAAGAGCACCGTGGTGCAGCCCGACCAGACCGTAGTGACGCTCACGACCTTCGGGGTGCAGTAGAAGCTTTGGGGCCGTTACGCCCGGCGCTGCCGCCCCTGCAGGGCCCCGGTCGACCACAGGGCCGTGCCGATGAGCACGGGCTGGAAGAAGAGGCGGCCGAGGCGCTTGGCGTCGGTGTCGAGGCCGAAGGCGGAAATATGGTGGGTGTACTGGTGCACGTTGCCGGGAAATACGGCCGCGTAGAACAGTCCTAGCCCTAGGCCCATTTCCCGGCGGCGGCGCTGCCAGAGCAGCAGGGCCAGCCCCAGGCCGATTTCGACCACGCCCGACTGCAGCACCACCGTGTCCTTGTCGAGCGGCACGAAATCGGGGACCTGGGCCTGAAACTCGCGGCGGGCCACGGTGAGGTGGCTCAGGCCGGCTACGATCATAAAGGCGCCCAGGCCGAGGCGGGCCACGTTCTGGGCAGTAGTGGTGGAAGGCTGAGAAGTCATGAGCTTTGAGCTGAGAGTGGAGGCGTGCTGCTCAGCTATACGGGGCGCCGGTAGTAAGAGTCGGTTCTTAGCGACTTGCCCACTCTACTTTGCCAACGCAGCTGTTATCAAGCAGCAGGCACGCTGCTTCGTTTTCCTTATAAGGAAAAACCCGGTGAACCGCCGGATTGGGAACCGAGGAAGGAAAGCTGTATTGCCCGTCCTGGGCGGCAATGCGCGGCACCGAAACCAGCGGCAGCTTTTCGGGAGCCGGAATGACGGCGCTGCCCGCACTGCCCATCATGTGGGCCAGGGAAGCCAGCACATGATACTGCCCGTCCTGCTTCCAGACTAAAGTGCCACACGTGGCGTCGGCGTAGTGCGTCCGGTGGGTTTGCTTGTCGTAGAAATACAGGAACCCCAAATTCCCCGCTGCATTCCATTGAGCAAACGAAACGCTCGTCCTCGAAAAGCTTCGGCTGTTTGGCAAAAGGCAAGGCTGGCTTAGCCGTGTGCCGAGCATGTTGAATCGTGTCGTAAGCGTAGGCTTGCTTAGTGCGCCAGCCAATGAGCTGGTCGTTGGAAATCCAGTGCTGCTCGAAACGCTGGGTGTTAAAGCTGCTGCTCCAGCAGCTCATTGCGGCGCAAATCCTGCAGCCGGTAACACGCAAACTTGCCGGGCGCAACCAGGACCACCAGGCAGTGCCGGTAGATAACGGAATAAGAGGCCGGGTATTCTGCGCCGCCAAACGGGTTGGTTAATCGGACGGTTTGGCGCTGCGACAACAACGGCTGCTCCGCCAGATGCACTTCGAACTGAGGTTGTTTTTGGCAGGTAACGGTTCCGCTGTACACACTGCCCCGGTAGATAACTGGCGGCGCCAACAGCGTGTCGCCACGGCGCCCGCGCTGCTTAAAGACACGCAGCAGCTCGTCGTAGCCGACCGTAGTGTACACGGGCGTGGAGCCGAACCGGCCTGGGGGTGGCCATAGCAGGGCAAGCCGAGCACTACCCCCATCGGAAGGGTAGCGAGGGCATTTTCAGGTGTTTCTACGGGATGCAGGTAATAGTACCTGCAAGTGTAATTCAGGGGTTTATACGCTGAAACCCGGGGGGCGCGCACTGTTCCTTTGTGTCATTCAGCAGCACGCCGGTTCGCGGCTGGTCAGCTACTGAGTGAGGTATTGCTTACATAATTCACCTTTTAATTATTTCACCATGATTGACGCCGTTGTAGACGTTTCGCACTACCAATCGACCATTGATTTTGCCACTGTAGCCAGTAGCGGAATTCTGGGTCTGATTCACAAAGCCACCGAGGGCCTTACCGATGTGGACCCCCTGTACGCCAGCCGCAAGCCATTGGCCTTGGGCGTTGGCTTGCTATGGGGCGCCTATCATCTGGGGCATAACGAGGATGGCACGGCCCAGGCCAACCATTTTCTGAGCACGGTGCAGCCCGGCCCTACCGATTTGCTGGTGCTGGACTTTGAAGACACCGGAGCAGGGGCCAGCATGGGGCTGCAGCAGGCCGAAGACTTCGTAAAGCAAGTGTATCAGGCTACCGGCCGTTATCCGGGCTTGTATGCCACCAACGGCTACTTGTTGCAAAACGATGCCCAGAACAGTTCTATTCTGCAGCAATGCTGGCTGTGGATAACCGACTGGGCCGCCGTAGCCGAGCCAGTTCACCCGCCCCAGTGGAACACCTGGACGCTCTGGCAACACACCAATGGCCAAACAGGATTGCCCCCCTTCGCCGTCGATGGCATCGGCCCCTGCGACCGTGACAATTTCAACGGCTCGGCCGATAACTTGCGGCGGCTGTGGGGCGCAGTCCCGGCTAGCTCCGAACCGGCTCCTGCGCTGGCCGTGCAAGGGTAGTTACGTTTAATTCAGTAGAAAACGCAACAAGCGAAGCGCTATGGTAAAGCGCTTCGCTTGTTGCGTTTCGGGTGTGTTAGTGGGCCTGCAGCCAGTTCTGACCGGTGCCCACTTCCACTTCCATCGGTACGCTCAGGGGCAGGGCCCCAATCATCAGCTCCTTGATGCGCGGAATGATGTAGTCGACTTCCTGCTTGGGCGCGTCAAAAACCAATTCGTCGTGCACCTGCAGAATCATCTTGGTGCCCAGGTTTTCCTTGTCCAGCCACTCGTGGATGCGGATCATGGCAATCTTGATGATGTCGGCGGCGGTGCCCTGAATCGGGGCGTTGATGGCGTTGCGCTCGGTGAAGCCCCGCAGCGTGGCGTTGCGGGAATTAATGTCGCGCAGGTAGCGGCGGCGGCCCAGCAGGGTTTCGGCGTATTCCAGCTCCCGGGCCTTGTTGATGCTGGCGTCCATGAACTGCTTCACGGCCGGAAACTCCTCGAAATAGGCGTCGATGATTTCCACGGCTTCCTTGCGGCCCACGCCCAGGCGCTGGGCCAGGCCGAAGGCCGAAATGCCGTAGATGATGCCGAAGTTGACCATTTTAGCCTTGCGGCGCATTTCCGAGTCCACGGCTTCCAGCGGCACTTTAAACACCTTGCTGGCCGTGCTGCTGTGAATGTCGATACCCTGCCGGAAAGCCTCAATCATGGTGGCGTCCTTCGAGAAGTCGGCCATGATGCGCAGCTCAATCTGGGAGTAGTCGGCCGCCACCAGGATATGGTCGGCGTCGCGTGGGACGAAGGCCTTGCGGATTTCCCGGCCTTTCTCGGTCCGAATCGGAATGTTCTGCAGGTTGGGGTTGGTGCTGCTCAGGCGGCCGGTGGCGGTTACGGCCTGGTTGAAGCTGGTGTGCACCCGGCCGTCGGCCTCACACACGAGTTGGGGCAGGGCCTCGACGTAGGTGCTGCGGAGCTTGGTGAGCTGGCGGTGCTCCAGAATCAGGGCGGCGACGGGGTTTTCGGTGGCCAGCACGCTGAGCACTTCCTCGCCCGTGGCGTACTGCCCGGTCTTGGTTTTCTTGATTTTGCCACCCCCGAGCTGGAGCTTGTCGAACAGGATTTCGCCGAGCTGCTTGGGAGAGCCAATGTTGAATTCCTGCCCGGCTGCCGCGAAAATCTGCTTTTCAATGTCGGTAATGTAGCCCTGCAGCTGGGCCGAGTATTCGCCCATGGCGCTGGAGTCAATCCGGACGCCCTCGTACTCGACGTCGGCCAGCACCGGCACCAGCGGGTTTTCCACTTCGTTGAGCAGCTTGAGCAGGCCTAAGGCTTCGAGCTTGGGCTCAAAGACGTGCTTGAGCTGCAACGTCACGTCGGCATCTTCGCAGGCGTAGTCCGAAACCTGCGCGGGCGGCAGGTCGGCCATGGTTTTCTGCTTTTTGCCTTTGGGCCCAATCAGCTCCAGAATCGATACCGGCGTGTAATGCAGGTAGGTTTCGGCCAGCACGTCCATGTTGTGGCGCATGTCGGGCTCCAGCAGGTAGTGGGCCAGCATGGTGTCGAACAGGGGCCCACCGATGCGGATGCCGTAATGCTTGAGAATGGTCAGATCGTACTTGATGTTCTGCCCAATCTTGGTAATACCCTCGTGCTCCAGAAACGGCCGGAACTCGTCGACCAGGGCCTGGGCGGCCTCGTCGTCGTCGTGGGGCACGGGCACGTAGTAGGCCTCGCCGGGCAGCCAGCAGAAGGAGAGGCCCACCAGGCGGGAGGTCATCGTGTCGAGGCCGGTGGTTTCGGTGTCGAAGCTGACTTCCTTCTGCTGCAGCAAGAACTTGAGCAAGTCCTGGCGCAGGGCGGGCGTATCAATCAGGTGGTAATTGTGGGGCACTTCGGCCAAAGTGCGGCGGGTGGTGGGCAGCGCGTCGGCTTCGTCGTCCTCAATAAACTCGGTAATGCCCGCCGGGGGCGCAAACAGGGAAGCCTGGTGGCCGGCTCCGGTCGGAATCATGCTTTTCTTGCCCTTGGCCGGGCTAATCGGCGTGGCCGAAGTGCGGGCGGGGCCGGTTTTGAGCACCCGGGCCGCCAGCTGCCGAAACTCCAGCTCGTCGAACAACGCGGTGAGCTTCTCCTCGTCGGGCACGGAGCAGCACAGCTCCTCGGGCTCGAAGGGAATGGGCACGTTGACGTGAATCGTGGCCAGCTCCTTGCTCAGCAGGCCCTGCTCGGCGAAGTTGCGCACGTTTTCCTGCTGCTTGCCCTTGAGCTGGTCCACGTTGGCAATCAGGTTTTCGACCGAGCCGTACTGCTTAATCAGCGCCTTGGCCGTCTTCTCGCCGATGCCGGGAATGCCGGGAATGTTGTCGGAGGCGTCGCCCTGCAGCCCCAGAATGTCGGTGACCTGCTCGACCCGGTCAATTTCGAAGCGCTGCAGCACGTGGGCCAAATCCAGCACCTCGGCCGAGTTGCCCATAAACGCCGGCCGGTAAATCTTGATTTTCTCGGTGACGAGCTGGCAGTAGTCCTTGTCGGGCGTCATCATGTACACCTCCTCGAAGCCGTGCTCCTCGGCCCGCTGGGCCAGGGTGCCGATGACGTCGTCGGCTTCAAAGCCATCCATAATCAGGATTGGGATGTTGAAGGCTTCGATAATCTTTTTGATGTAGGGAATTGCCGTGCCGATGTCCTCGGGCATGGCCTGGCGCTGGGCCTTGTACTCGGCAAACTGCTCGTGACGAAAGGTCTTCTTGGCCGCGTCGAAGGCCACGCCGATGTGGGTGGGCTTTTCCTTTTGCAGCACTTCCACCAGCGTGTTGGTAAAGCCCAGCACGGCGCCGGTGTTCATGCCCTTGGAGTTGATGCGCGGGTTTTTGCTGAAGGCAAAGTGGGCCCGGTAAATCAGGGCAAAGGCGTCGAGCAGGAAGAGCTTTTTGCGGGGTTGGGTGGCGTCGGTCATAGTGAGGGCGAAGGTACGCAACGAGCGGGCGTTACGAGCGGCAAATAGTGGTTAGCTTTGATGGTTAGACTAACCAACAGGAATGAAAAGATTCATACGCATCACTGCTTTATTGGTAACAGGCCTCAGCTATTATCTCCCCGCGCCGGCCCAAACGCTGGACCCCAGCTTTGCCGCCGTGGAGCTGGAAAAGACCGGCATAATCGAGGATGCCCTGCTGCAAGCCGATGGCAAGTACGTGGTAGGCGGCACCTTTACGCGCCTCAACGGCACGGCGGCTAAGGGGCTGGCCCGCCTCAACGCCAACGGCACCCTGGACGCCACTTTCCGCACTACCGGAGCTGATGCGGAAGTAACCCAGGTTACGCTGCAGGACAATGGCCGTATCGTGGTGGGCGGTAATTTCACTACCGTGGATGGCCGCAGCTCCGCGCTGGTGGCCGGGCTGCTGGCGGATGGCAGCGCGGATGCTTCCTTCACAACCACGGCCAGCTATACCACTTCCACCTCCTCTACTCCGGTTCTGAGCCTGGCGCCGCTGCCCGACGGCAGCCTGCTGGTGGGGGCAGCGCGGCTACGTTCAACGGTATTACGGGGATATTGCACCGGCTCTCGGCGGCGGGCGTCGCCGATGCGGCCTACAACACGGCCCTGGCCGGCGGACCCACTTTTCCCGGCACCGCTCCTATAGTGTACAGCATTGCGGCTCTGGCCGATGGCAAACATTACGTGTCGGGTTATTTCAGCCAGTTTGGGGCTCGGCGGCTTCGGGCGTGGCGCGGCTCACTGCCAACGGCACCCGCGACAATTCGTTTGTAGCCGCCCTGACCGAAAACCTGGTGCCCAGAATTCTGCCCCTGCCGACGGGGCAGCTGCTGGTGGGCAGCGTCCGGCTGAACGGGCAGTTTGGGAGCCTAGCCCGCCTGACGGCCACCGGGGCCCTGGACCCAACCTTTACGACGGGCCTGGCCAGCTATGGGCTTAGCGAAATGCGGCAACTGGCCAACGGGCGAATCCTGGTAGCGGGCAGCACCATCGGCACCAGTGGCAACTCGGGTGGGCCGCTGGCCTTGCTCAATGCCAATGGCGGCTTCAATACCTCGTTCAACAGCGCCGGCGTCTTCTCACCCGCGGATGCCTTCATCAGCAGCCTGGTAGTGCAGCCCGACGGCGCTTTCCTGGTTGCCGGCCAATTCACCCACGTCGGCGGAGTGGCGCGGGCCGGCCTGGCCCGCCTCACGGCGCCCGGCGTGCTGGCCGTAGGCCGCCAGCAAAGCTCGGCCCGCACCGAAGTCTGGCCTAACCCGGTGCACGACAAGCTCACGTTAAGCCTAGACCTGGCCGCCCAGCCCCGGCAGCTCACGCTCATCGATGCGCTGGGCAAAACCGTGCTGCGCCAGCCCGCTGCCACTGGCATTGTAACCGTGCCGCTGCTCCACCTGCCCGCCGGCGTGTACGTGCTGCGCGTGGAGTACGCCGACGGCCCCGTGACGCGCCGCGTGGTAGTCGAGTGAGCCCGAAGTTAGTTTCAGCGTAACGCTCGGGCGCTGCCCGGCCAGCTCACCGCTGCCCGGACCCACAAACGGAAAAGCCCCTATTTTATCTGCCGGGGCCGGTTCCTAACTTGCTGCCAGTCGCCGGAAATATATCAATCAAAGGTTCTTTAACGTTTTTACAATGTCCCATAAACTACTCGTTGTCTTTCTGCTACTGCTGGCGGCCCATTTCGAAACCCGGGCCCAGAGCGTAGACCCCACTTTTGCGCCCGTCACTACCTATGCCACGGGCGCCGTGACGGCCATGGCCCTGCAAGCCGACGGCAAATACATAGTAAGCGGCAATTTCAACCGGGTTAACGGTGCAGCCGCCTCGACGCTGGTGCGCCTCAATGCCGACGGCTCGTTCGACCAAGGCTTTGCCGCTAACGTCCGGACCCGCTCGGCTTTCGCGACGGTGACGGTTCTGCCCAGTGGGCACCTGCTCGTGACGACGGCCAGCGGCGTGGTTTCGCTTAATGGGCAAAATTATAACTCCCCGGTGAAGCTCAACGCCGACGGGACGGTGGCCAGCAGCTTCAGCGTCGGCAGCGGGGCCCAGGGCAGCATCCGGGCCCTAACGGTGCAGCCCGATGGCAAAGTGCTGCTGGCGGGTCCGTTCACGACCTTCAACGGCAGTCCGGCCCCGGGCCTGGTGCGCCTCAACCCCGACGGCAGCGTCGACCAGGCTTTTTCGACAGCGCTGGGCACGGGTTTCAACAACGAGATATTCGCCATAGCCTTGGAGTCGACGGGGAATATTCTGGTGGCTGGCACATTCTCCAATTTCAACAACACGGGCCGCCGGGCCCTGTTGCGGCTGCGGCCCTCGGGGGCCCTGGATACGAGCTACAACCCACTGGTGACCAACGCCAATGCCACGGCCGCCGGCGTCGCCATCGACCCTACTACGGACCAGGCAGTGGTGTACGGCCTGGTTGGGGCACCGGAGTTGATCCGCCTGAATACGGACGGCAGCCAGGACGGGTCGTTCGTGGCCGCGTTGCCGTCGTATTGCGTGGGCTTCACGTTCTTTAATAACCGGAAGCTGCTCGTCGACGACTTTGGCCGGGTAATACTGGCCCGCAACTGCGTAACGGGGTCCAGCACGGGAGTGGGCAGCCAGTACGTGACCCGCTACTTGGCCTCGGGGGCGGTGGACCCGCAATTTTCGGCGGCGGGCCAGCCCAATAACACAGTGAATGCCATTGTGCGCCACCCCAACGGGCAGGTGCTGCTGGGCGGCTATTTCACGCAATACGGCTCAATGACGGAAACCCCGATAGTGCGGCTAACTGACCAGGGCCCGGTAGATGCCACCTTCCGTCCGGTACTGGACGCCTCGGGGTCCGTGCAGCGCATCGTGCGGCAGGCGGATGGCAAGCTGGTTGCGGCTGGTTTTTTCCGGGAAATAAACGGGCTGGCGGCCTGGAATGTGGCCCGGCTGAATGCCGACGGCACCCTCGACGCCAGCTTTAGCCGGCCCACCATCGACGGGGCCGTGCAAACCCTGGCCCTGCAGCCCGATGGTAAGATTTTGCTGGGTGGTAACTTCTCGACGGTGGCCGGGGTGGCTACCAACAGCCTGGTTCGCCTGCTGCCCAGCGGCACCGTCGACCCCAGCTTTACCAGTCCCGTTGCCGTGCGCGCCGGCGTGGCCGCGCTGGCTCTGCAGCCCGATGGCGCCATCTTGGTAGGAGGCAGCGGGATGCTGACCATCAACGGCCGCTCGGCCTACCTGCACCGGCTGCTACCCAACGGGCAACCCGATTTGGCTTACGCGCAAAACGTGGGCACCGGCCCCAGCGGCTCGGTGCAGGATATTGCCCTGCTGCCCGACGGCCGACATTACGTGGCCGGCTTTTTCACCCGCACCAATGGCGTATTTGCCGAATCGGTAGTGCGGCTGCTGCCCACTGGTGAGCTGGACCCCGGCTTCCAGTTGCCCGCCTCGCTGCCCACACTGCGCACGATACTCAAAGTGCTGCCCGTCGATAATAACCAAGTGCTCTTGGCCGGCTCCTTTAGCGGTTACAGTGCCTTTGCCCGCCCCAATCTGGTGCGCCTCAATGCCGATGGCACCGTGGACCCAACCCTGAATGCTGCCTTATCAGGCAGCCAGGTATCGGCACTGTACCAGCAGCCCGACGGCAAAATCATCGTCGGGACCATTAGCAACCAGTTCGTGGCCGGCGTCAGTCAGGGCGTGCTTTTCCGCCTGACCGCCGACGGGGCGCTGGACAACAGCTTTATAGCCGGTCCCAGCCAGATAGATGCCTCCGTGGCTGCCCTGGTGGTGCAGCCCGATGGGAAGCTGGTAATCGGGGGCACATTTGGCCAAGTATACGGGCAGGCGCGCCCGGCTATTGCCCGGATTATTGCGCCCAACGTGCTGGCCGTGGCCAACAAGCAACGCGAAGTCCGCACCGAGGCCTGGCCCGTGCCGGCCCACTCCAAGCTGCACCTGCGCCTGGATGCTACAGCCCGGCCCGAGTCGGTAGAGGTGCTCGATAATCTGGGCCGGGTGGTGCTCACCCAACCTGCTTCCAAGGCCGAGCTAAGCTTGCCCGTGCACCACCTGCGGGCGGGGCAGTACCTGCTGCGGGTGAATTACGCCGACGGTCCCGTGACGCGCCGCGTAGTGGTCGAGTAGGAGCTGGCGTAATCTGAGTTTACGAGTTTGCCGCCGCATCATTATTGGTGCGGCGGCTTTTTTTGCTGCGCAACGTCGATGCAGCTCAAGTGCTGGCGACAGGTGTAGGCCTGCTTGACCACCCGCGGCTCCATTCCGCAAAATGCGCTGGCCGACGCTCCGTAATTTTTTAGCTAAGTTGACAAGGGCAGTTACCCGGCCGCCGCTCACCGGCGGACTTCGTGCCTGCCCAGTGGGGGCCGGGCCTAGTGTGCCGGTAATACTACTCTGCCCTTAACCATCCAATCCTTGCTCCTTTCATAATTATGATTGATATCGTATTTGACATTTCTCACCACAATCCGACGGTTGATTTCGTCTCGGCCGCGCAAGCCGGGATGGTGGGCGTCGTGCACAAGGCTACTGAAGGCCTGACCAATACAGATTTGCTCTATGCCGGGCGCAAGTCGGAGGCCCTGGCGGCGGGTCTGCTCTGGGGCGCTTACCACTTCGGGCACAACGACGATGGTGCCGCCCAGGCCAAATACTTCCTGGGTGTAGTGCAGCCCGGGCCCACCGACCTGCTGGTGCTAGACTTTGAGAGCAACGCTGGAATGACGACCGGCCAGGCGGAGGCCTTCGTGCAGTACGTATACCAGCAAACGGGCCGGTATCCGGGGCTCTACACCTCCACGGGCTATTTGCAGCAGCAAGGAGCTACCACAAGCCACAGCCTGCACAAGTGCTGGCTGTGGCTGGCTGAGTACAACAGCGTCATTAGTGCGCCGAAGTGCCCGCCCGGCTGGCCCAACCCCTGGACGATGTGGCAGTATACCGAGACGGGGGGCGTGCCGGGCGTAATCGGCAACTGCGACCGGGACCGGTTCAACGGTACTGCCGACCGGCTACGCCTGCTGTGGGGGGCTCCCGTGGTGACAGTTGCCGACCCGGTCCTCAAGGCTTGAAACCACCGTGGCAGCCAATGCGCAAAGGGCGCGTGGCTAATACCCGTCGGTCGGCTTGACCGGCCTGGCTTTCTGCATCGGTTGGCGGGCTTTGTGGCGCCTCGGCCTGCCCGCCCTGCTACAAAGCGGGCTTCACCTCGAGCGTTATGGTCTGGCTGCCGGCTTGGCCCGCGCCAGATAGACCCTGCACCACCACCCGGTAGCGGCCGGGCTGGTCGCCGGTGTAAAACTCCAGCGGCGTGCTGCCCCCGCCGGTCGTGGTTACGGCCGGGTTCCAGTAGAGCAGGTGGCGCTGGTCGGGCAGGCGACTTTGCCGGGCCTGGGGCGTGTCGTAGCGCGGGGCGTAAAACTCGCGCTGGCGCTGCACGCCTTCGTATTCCTGGAGCAGAGCCTTGGCATCGGGCTGGAAGCCGGCCAGGTCGCCGCCGTAGGTTGTAAAGCTTACAATACCGTTGTAGAGGGCCGGGCCCTGGAAAAAGCGGCTGTCGACGACTTCCAGCTTCTGCACCTTCAGCGGGTCGAGGGCCATAATCCGGTTGGCGTTGAATACCGGCACCCCGTCGAGCAGCACCAGCGGCGACTCTTCCAGCAGCACGCCCCGCTGCCGGTCCGTGACGATGAAGTGGAAACCATCCTTGCGCAGGCGCACCGTCACGCCGGGCACATACTCGCGCAAGACTTCCTCCATGACCTTAAAGCGGGTGAAGTCGTCGAGGCGGTATTGCTCGTCGGCTTTGCCGTAAAAGGCCGTGCTATCGGTGGCCCTGGTGGCGTAAAGGCTATTAAACTTGCGGAAGTACGTGGCCTGAATCTGGGCCTGCTGGTGGCGCTGGGCAAACTCTGCCCGCCGCTGCACCGGGGCGGCAAAGGGCCGCCGGGGCAGGGCCGCAAACCGCGCAGAGTAGGGGTCCAGCAGCTCGAAGTGGTAGGTGCTATCCTGCTGGGTATTGGTTTGCAGCACCACGTCGTGCAGGCCCGTCAAACTGGGTACTTCGAACACCACGCCTCCGTCGGGGCCGCTGCGGGCAGCCTGCAGCTGCACGATGCGGCTGGGGGAAGCCAAGTAGGCCAGAATGCCGGGCGCGGGCTGGTTGCTGCCGTTGCGCAGAATCCGGCCCCGCACCAGCTGGCCGTTGAGCTCGGGTGCAAACTCCAGCACCGGCGGGTGGCCCGTCTGCACCTCGTCCCAGCGGAAGCGGCTCCAGCCCTGGGTCAGCATCAGGTTGTCGGCGGCCAGCGCCACTTCCGGGCCGGGCGCAAAGTAATAGTCCGGGTTTTCGATGACGCCCTTCAGGTCGGCGGCCAGCCACAAGTAGCCGTTGATGCCGGCCGGAGTAGCCGCCGTGAGCGAGTCGAGGCGGTACACGGCCATCGACAGGCTGGCGGGCATGGGCCGGGAGCCGGCTGCCGTAGCCACCTGCAAACTCACCTTTTCGCGGGTTCCGTACCGGGGCTTATCGGCGCTGGCCTGGATGGTCAGGGCTTCGGGCGCCTGGAAGTAAAGTCGCTCGGCCACGGGCTGGCTCTGGGCGTTGAAGACGGTAAAGTGCGTAATACCGGCCGGCAGGGTGCCGCGGCTGAGGCGGAAAACGGCCTGCCCCCCGGTGAGTGGCGCCCCGGCCGAAAAAGCCAGCTGCTGCCGGGCGTGGGCCAGCAGGTAGACCGGGCCGTTGCCGGCCCCACCCCGGGCCTGCACTACCACGCTCAGCTGGTCGGGGCTGCTGGCGTCGAGGCGGAGCACGTAGCCCTGCTCCTGCACGGCGGGCAGGCGGCGGGTCAGCACCCGTTTGTTGGGCAGCACCACGGTGGCGGTGTAGGCATTGCCGGCCGCGGCGGGAGTTAGCTCAAAGCTGCCCAGACCAAATTTGAGGGTGCTGAAGCTGGCCACGTTCCGGCCGGTGCCGTCCTGCACCCGACCCTGGGCCGCCACGCTCCGGCCGCTCTTGTCGGTTATCTTGAAACCCACGCGGCTAGTCAGGCCCTGTACCAGGTTGCCGCCCTCGGGGAAAAACTGCACGTCGTAGCTCGCCGAGTCCTGGCTGGGTACCGCCCCGGAAGCCAGAAAGGTATTGACGATGGTGACGGAGCTGTGGAAGTAGAAGTCGGGGCTGAAATTTTTCATCCAGTTGGTGTAGGCCCGCACCGTGTAGGTGCCCGAGGGTAGGGTGCCCGGCAGTTGAAAGGAGCCCTGCCCGGTAGCCTGCTGCAGAGCCACTTTGCCTTGCAGCACCGGCTGCCGGCTTTCGTCGAGCACCTCCACGTAGGCCACCGTGCTCATGGGCAAGGGCCGCTGCCGGGTGCCATCCACGGCGTACACCTTAAACCACATGGTTTCGCCGGTCAGGTACAGGTGCCGGTCCAGGTGCAAAAACAGCTTTTCGGTCAGGTGCTGGGCCCGGTACCGCGCCAGTGGCCCGGTAATGCCCGGCAACGAGTCCGTTTGGGCTGCCGCGGGCCGGGCCAGGCCCAGCAGCAGGCTGCACAAGCTCAGCAGCACGTAGCGTGATTGTAGCGGCATAAGAATAAGAATACGGTCGAAAGTCATGGGGTAAGGAGCCGCTGATTACCAGAAGGAGGGCTTCACATTGGTGCCGTGCACGCGGCAGTCCACGCACTCGGGTGTGTAGGCGGTGTAGGCGTCCACCCGGCCGTTGTGAATCAGGGGGGCAATGGGAATCCGGTAGCTGGCGTTGCCAAAGAACTCGGCAATGGTGTAGTCGCCGCGGAAAATCCAAAGGGTATCGGGGGCGGTGCAGGCCAGGTAGTTGGTATCCAGGAAGCGCCACTCGTCGGGCAGCTCGGGGCGGCTGATGAAGAGGCGCTTCTCGGTCATCGACGTTACGCCCACAAAACCCAGCACGGGTTCGGTAGCGTCCTGCAGGCAGTGCACGTTGCCCTGCACCTGGCTGGGCAGCGGGTCGAAGGGCGTGCCCAGGGTTTCGGTATTCTTGCGCAGCGTTTCCCAGTACTGGTATTCTTCCTGACTCAGGGCGTACTGGTGGGCCAGAATGCTGTAGCGCAGCCGCAGCTTAATGGAGTTGCGCGGCACCTGGGCCATGGGAAAGCCCCGCACCACGTCCTGGCTGAGACCCGTGGTGCTGTTGATGCGGATAACGCCGCCGGACTGGGTGTCCCAGCAGCTGTAGATATTCTCCTGGCGCGGACTAATGACCTGGTTGGCGTATTGTAGTTCGCTGTTGAAGGCGGAGGTAAAGGCCCAGGTTTCGTCGTATTCCCAGCGGTAAAAACCGGTTTGGCCCGATTCGTCGTGGGTATCCACGTAAATGTCGACGCCGGCGTTATCGGCTTTCCAGCTGAGCTTGTCGATGGGTGGCGTGACTTTGGCCGCCGTCAGCGCAGAAGCGTAAGTGCGGCCCGCGCTGGTTTTGATGGTAAGCCGGTAATTGCGGCCCGGTACCAGCTGCTGGCTGGCCGATACGTAAGTGCCCGGCGCCGTTTCCGTGAGCAGGGCCCGCACGCTGGTAGCGTCTTCAATGGCTACCTGAGCCTTGGTTTCGACCACCGGCGCCGTGTTCTGGTTCAGGTTGGTGGAGCGCGAGAGTTTGATGGTCGTCGGGCCCTGGGTATTGATGAAGCCGTCGACGACCAGAAACTGGGTTTTGCTGCGCGGCACATCGGGCGAGTAGTCCTCAATGCAGCCGCTAAGCAGCCCTAGCAGCAGGGCTACGGCCCCCAGCAAGCCGCCCCGCCGGCTGGTTTGCCCGCGCGCTATTCGCAGAAGAGAAAAAGGAAATATCATCAGGTCGGAGGTTGCTGTTACCAAAAGGAGGGTTTCACGTTGGTGCCGTGCACCCGGCAGTCTACACAATCAGTGGTGCTGCCGGAGAAGGACGTCTTGCCGCGCACGTAGGCAATGGGGGTGCGCTTAATAAAGGAGAAGTAGCCGAAGATTTCGTCTTTGGTTAAAAGAGTGGTGTCGGCCAGATACTGGCAGCCGAGGTAGTTGCTATCCAGAAAAGTCCAGTCGGCGGGCAGCTCATTGTTGTTGACGAAGAGGCGCTTTTCGACCAGGGACGTTGCGCCCACAAAGCCCAGCACGGGCTCGGTGGCGTCCTGCAGGCAATGCACGTTGCCCTGCACCTGGCTCGGCAGCGGGTCGAAAGGGGTACCCAGGGTTTCGGTGTTTTTCTTCAGGGTCTCCCAGTACTTATATTCCTCCTGGCTCAGGGCGTACTGCCGGGCCCGCAGGCTGTAGCGAAACCGCAGCTTGATGGAGTTCCGCGGCACGCGGGTCAGCGGAAAGTCGGTTACCGCATCCTGGGTCAGGCCGGTAGTCGTCCCCACCTGGATGATTTCGGGGTTTTCAGTTCCCCAGCACTCGTAGATGTTGTCTTTGCGCGGCCTGATTTCGCCGTCCACGTATTCCAGCTCGCTATTGTAGGCCGACAAGAAAAACCAGGTTTCGTCGTAAATCCAGCGGTAGTAGCCCGTAGCGCCGGCGGGGTCGTGGGTGTTGACGTAGAGCTGCACGCCGGCGTCGCTGGCTTTCCAGGTAATGGCGTCGATGGGCGGAGTGACCTTAGCGGCCGTAAAGGCCGAGACGTACTGGCGGCCCGCACCGGTTTTGATGGTAAGCCGGTAATTGCGGCCCGGTACCAGCTGCTGGTCGGCCGACACGTAGGTGCCCGGCACGGTTTCTTTCAGCGGAGTGCGGTTGCCGGCCGCGTCTTCGATGCTGACCTGGGCCAGCCTTTCCACCACCGGCCCGCCAGTCTGAGCCAGGTTGGCCGAGCGGGAGAGCTTAATCGTCGTCGGGCCCTGGGTGTTAATAAAGCCGTCGACGACCAGAAACTGCGTCTTGCTGCTCTTCACCTCGGGTGTGTAGTCCTCGATGCAGCCGCTGAGCATCGCCAGCAGCGCACTTGCTTGGAGCAGATAAAGCACCGGTCGTAGCATCGCCAATCGGGTTAAAACTTGATGTTGTAGGTAACCGTCGGGATGGGCTGAGCGAAGATGGACAGCTTGTAGCCCTTGATCTGCCCGTTCACCGACTTGAAATAGATGGAATACGGGTTGTGGCGGCCGGTCAGGTTGTAGACGCCCACCGTCCAGGAGCTGTGGAAAGGCTTGTGCACCTTGTGGTTGCCTTCCAGGTTCATGGCCAAGTCGGCCCGGTAGTAGTCGGGCACGCGGTAGGCGTTGCGCTCCGAGTAATACACCCGCGTGGAGGTCCCGATGTAGTACTTCACCAGGGGCAGGGTAATGGGCCGGCCGGTGCTGTAGGTAAAGTTCAGGGACGTGCTGATGCGGCGACTGAAGCGGTAGTTGCTAATCAGGGTCACGTCGTGGGGCTTGTCGAAGTTGCTGGGGTAAAAATTGCCGCCGTTAATCATGTCGGAAGTCGTGGCAATGTTGACCTGCACCAGGGAGCGGGAGTAAGTGTAGCTCACCCAGCCGTTGATTTTGCCGGTGAGCTTTTTCACCATCACCTCCACGCCATAGGCCTTGCCCTCGGCATTCACGATGTCGGTTTCGATGTGGCGGTTGAGCAGCAGCGTGGCTCCGCTCTTGTAGTCCACAAAGTCGTGCATGGACTTGTAGTAAGTCTCCACCGACGTCTCAATCGTGTTGCTCTTGAAATTGCGGTAGAAGCCGATGGAGTACTGGTCGCCCACCTGGGGCCGGATGTTGGAGTCGCTGAGCTTCCAGATGTCGGTCGGCGACATCGAGGCCGTGTTCGAGAGCATGTGGATGTACTGCCGGGTGCGGTTGTAGCTGGCCTTCACCGAGGAGTTGTCCGACAGGGCAAAGCGGGCGGAGAGCCGGTACTCGGGGCCGTGGTAGGTGGCCAGTACCTGGTTTTTGGCGTATGTCACCGTGTCCCGAATCGTGCTTTCCGACTTCGACAGGCCCGGGGCGTACTGGTACACCTGCCGCGGCCCCAGGGCGTTGAAGAAGGAGTAGCGCAGCCCCACCGACACCGACAGGCGGGAGCTCAAATCAATGCGGTCCGATACGTAAAGGGCGCTTTCCAGGGCCCGCTCGTCGTCCAGCAGCTTGGGCACCACCAGCGACTCGGCGCCCTCCGGCCGGAGGCTGCCTGGGGCCACGTTGTAGAGCAGAGTGCTGGCCCCGAAGTCGATGGTGTGACGGGTGTTGGGGAAAAAGCTGAAGTCGGCCTGGGCAGTGCCCTGATTGATGCGGTAGCGCAGCTGCGAGGCCGTGCTCGGGTTCAGCTCACTGGTCACGTCGTAGCCGTAGTGCGAGTAGCTGCCGCTGAGCACACCGTAGAGCTTGTTGCTGAAGTTGTGCCGCCATTTCAGGCTGCCGCTGCGGTTCACGTAGCGGTAGGCCGTGTCGGAGGCCAGCTGAAACCGGTCGTTGCTAAGGTAGCCGGTGGCGTAAATCGTGTTGTTCTCGTTGATTTCGTGGCTGATGTGGGCACTCACGTCGTAGAAGCCCGCCGAGCTTTGCTTGAAACTCTCACTGGGCAGCAGGTGCAGAATCCAGTCGGAATAGCTGCTGCGGCCACTGATGATAAACGAGCTTTTGTCCTTGATGATGGGCCCTTCCAGGGTAAGGCGGCTGGTGAGCGGCCCAATGCCGGCCGAGCCCGAGAGTTTCTTCTTGTTGCCGTCGCGGGTGGTAATGTCGAGCACCGAGGACAGGCGGCCGCCGTACTTGGCCGGAATGGCGCTTTTGTAGAGCTCCACGCTCTTGATAATATCGGGGTTGAAGGCCGAAAAGAAGCCGAACAGGTGGCTGGGATTATACACCGTGGCGTTGTTGAACAGAATCAGGTTCTGGTCGGCCGAGCCCCCGCGCACGTTCAGCCCGGTGCTGCCCTCGCCCACCGATTTCACCCCGGGCAAGGTCAGCACCACCCGCAGAATATCGGTTTCGCCAAAGGCCGTGGGTACCTGCTTCATCGTGCGGATATCGAGCTTTTCCAGGCCCATCTGCATTCCCGACACGTTCTTGTCCTTCTCGCCCTCGATGACGACTTCTTTGAGGGTCGTAATATCTTCCTCCACCTCAATTTCAAGGCTGCCATTGGCCCGCAGCTGCACCTGGCGGCGGGTGTTCTTGATGCCGATGCCGCGTACCCGCAACTCGTGGCGGCCGGTGGGCAGGGTCAAGGAGAAAAAGCCGAACTGGTCGGTGCTGGTCCCAATCTTGGAAGCCTCGCTGTAAATGGTGGCCCCAATCACCGGCTCCCCCGATTTCAGCTCCCGGATGTGTCCCGCCAGCGTAGCTTTGCCGCCGGCCGCTTCCCCCCGCCCGATTTCGTACACCTTCAGCTCCGATACGCTGCCCCGGGTCTTGGCCGGCGCCGCGCCCGGCACGGACTCCGCCGCCGTGGGCGCCGCCGTAACGAGTACGAAGCTGCGGGGCTCAAAAAACGCGTCGGGCAGGGAAAGCGGCAGTGCCGCCCCCACCGTAACGTAGACGTGGTTGAGCGAGTCGAGGGCGAAGTGCAGGCGGGTGTGCTGCCCGACCAGCGCCAATACGTCCTTTAGGGGCTGGTTTTGTACCTGCAGGGTTATTTTCACGCTGTCGAGGGCGGCCGGGTCGAAGAAGAACCGGGCCGGGGTCTGGGCCTCCACGGCCCGGGCAAACTCCTCGAAGGACAGGGCGCTGAAGGTGCCGCTCACCATCGGCCCGGGCGCCTGCTGGGCCACTGCGGGCCCCGCCAGCACTACGCAAACCAGTAAGAGCCATAGTCGGGTAAAATGTATCATTCAGTCTGGTAAAAACCTGATTTATAACGGGTAAGTAAGGCTAGTGGCCGGCCGCTGGGGCAGTGGGCGGGCCCAGACTGAGGCCGTAGCCCAGGAGCTGCAGCAGGTCGGTTTCCCGGGTTTCGGGCTTAAACTTCAGCCCCTGCGTCTGGGCGTATTTCTGCAAAGCCTTTTTCTGGGGCTCAAATAGGCGCACCACCGAGGCCTTGCCGCTGAGCGGATAATAAGCCGAGCCCAACTGCAGGAAATACCGGTCGGCCACGCTGAAATAGGCAATCAGCGTCTGGCTGACGGCCTGTTCCTGCAGCCGTTTGATGCGTTTGACCAGAAACCGCACGTTGCTCGTATCCAGCATCACGTCGTAAAAGCCCGGGCTCAGTGGCTGGCCAGCCACTTGCTCGGTATTGAGCCGCACGAAGGAGTGGCCCTGCAGCGAAAACGCCTGCACCTTCTCCCCGACGAGCTTCAGGGCAAAAGGAGTGTTGGGCTTGCGCACAATCAGCTGGTCGAAGCGCAGGTCGTACTGCACCGGCACGGCCGCGAATTGGTAGCCATTGTAGGTCACTGTACTCGGCTGCTGCTCGGGGTTGCCGAAAAACTGGTTACCCTGTACCGCAGCATAGGAGCGGGTATAATCCACGTACTCGGCGCCGGTCAGGGGCCGGAGCTGCCCACTCACGGCCTCGTAGCGCTGCTGGGCCTGGGTCACGGCGGTGGCCAGAAAAGCCGTGTCGGCAGCGGCCGTCGTTTGGGCCCGGCCGGCCGCGGCGGGCAGTAGCAGGACCAGCAATATGACGTAACGGAAAGTAACGATTGACATACGCTTAAACTTACTGCTCTATAATTTGGGCAAGGTAATCAGGAATTTATACAGTTCTTCGGATACTCCGGCCCGCTAACACTTGACCACCAGGAAGCGTACTGGGGTTGCATGCGCTACATTTCCCTCGACCTTGAGACCACCGGTGGTACGCCCGGCCGCCACCAGATTCTGGAGCTGGCCGCTGTTGTAGAAGACACCAAACACCTGCGGCCGTTGCCTGAGCTGCCCGCTTTTCGGCGGGTGGTGCGCCACCCCGACTACACCGGCACGGCTGGCGCCCTGGCCCTGAATGCTCGCCTGCTGGAGGAACTGGCCCGCAAAGAGCCCAACCCCGAGCTCTGCCTGCCCGAGGAGCTGGTACCTCAGCTGCGCGAGTTTCTGCTGCTCCACGGCTTCCGGCCCGACAAGAAAGACTGCCTGGCCGTAACGCTGGCGGGTAAGAATATCGGCTCCTTCGACGTGCCGTTTCTGCGCCTGCTGCCGGGTTGGGGCACGCTGGTACGCCACGAGCCCGCCCTGCTCGACCCGGCCGCGTTTTACCTGAACTGGCGCAAAGACACCCGCCTGCCCACAATGAGCATCTGCAAGGCCCGCGCCCGGTTCGCCGACGATACCGTGGCCCACCAAGCCCTGGCCGACGCCCTGGACGTGGTGCAGTTACTGCGGCCATTTTACGAGCTACCGGTGTATCAGCAGGTGAAAACGGCGGAAGAGTAGGGTTTTCGCCGGGTTTGGCTTACGGCCGTGTCCAAGGCGCCAGGCTCTGCGGCTTGGGAAGGGCCTAAACGCAAAAACACCCGCCGGGTCTCGGCGGGTGTTTTCGGTAGTGGCGCTCCCTCCTGGGCTCGAACCAGGGACCCTCTGATTAACAGTCAGATGCTCTAACCGGCTGAGCTAAGGAAGCGGTTATGGCGACGTTTATCTGTCGTTGCGGGTGCAATATTAGTGCACCAGGAGAGTTTCTGCAAGCATTGCCCTAAAAATAATTGTAAAAAAATCTCTAGTTTGTGATTGTCAGGATGTTGCCGGAGAGCGAAGTTGAGTAGCGGCGCAGGGCCAAGCTGGCCGGACCGCCCTGGGGCTGGCCCTGAAAGTTGAACTGGGACTTGCAGCAGGGGTCGAACAGCTGCACAAACGGCGAAATCTTGACCCGGGCGCAGGTATCGGTCGGGTTGTAGGTGCAGGTCCGCTCGAAGGCCAAATACGTGCTGGCATTTTGCCGCACCACAATCAGCCCGTTCACGCCGCCTTTATGATATACGGCCCCGTTGTCGAAGCGCAGGGCGCTGTTTTCCTGGTTAGTCAGGTACAGCACCTCACTAAAGGCCACAATCGGAATCTGGGGCTGCACGTTGGTGCTGGAGCCGCAGCCCCAGAGCAGCGCCTGGCTGGCCAGGGCCAATCCGACAATGTAAAGGCGGGCAGAAGACAACAACGACATAGAATTCGGGTTTACGGGCGTCGCCCCGGTGGGCAATGCCTCCATAAGTGCATTGCCCACCGGGGCGACAACAGAAGCAGCCTTAGAACTGGCTGCCGGCTTTTCTTGTTCCGGGCGGCTGTGCCTTAGCTAAACAATCAATGAGCCCGGTTTATTGTACGCCTTCGAACTGACGCAGGAAGCGCATATCGTTTTCGGTGAACAAGCGCAGATCCTTAATCTGGTATTTGAGCATCGTAATCCGCTCGATGCCCATACCCCAGGCGTAGCCCGAGTATTTCTCGGCGTCGATGCCCGACTGCTCCAGCACGTTGGGGTCTACCATGCCGCAGCCCCCGATTTCGACCCAACCGGTTTGCTTGCAGATGTTGCAGCCCGCGCCCTTGCAGATCAGGCAGGTAATGTCAATTTCGGCGCTGGGCTCGGTGAAGGGGAAGAAGGACGGGCGGAAGCGGATGTTGATATCCTGGCCGAACATTTCCTGCACGAAGTAATATACCGTCTGCTTCAGGTCGGCAAAGCTCACGCCCTCGTCAATGAAGATGCCTTCCACCTGGTGGAACATCATGTGGGCCCGGGCCGAAATGGCCTCGTTGCGGTACACGCGGCCCGGCATGATGCTGCGGATGGGCGGCTTCTGGCTTTCCATCACCCGCACCTGCACCGTACTAGTATGAGTGCGCAGCAGGGCGTCGTGGGTTGGGTCGGCGGGGTTGCGGGTCACGAAGAACGTGTCCTGCATGTCGCGGGCCGGGTGGTTTTCGGGGAAGTTAAGGGCCGTGAAGTTGTGCCAGTCGTCCTCGATTTCGGGCCCTTCGGCCACGTTGAAGCCGATGCGGGAGAAGATGCGCACCATTTCCTCGCGCACCAGGCTCAGCGGGTGGCGCGTGCCCAGGGCGTTGGGCACCACGGGCAGGGTATAGTCAAACGTGGGGTCGGCGGGCGTGTTCTGGGCGGCGGCTTCGAGCTCCTGCTGGCGCTGGGTGAACTTGTCGAGGGCCAGCTGCTTGAGCTGGTTCAGCTCCTGGCCCACGGCCCGGCGCTGCTCCTGGGGCACGGTTTTGAGAAGGTCGAACAAATCGGCCAGCTGCCCCTTCCGCCCGGTGAAGGCAATGCGGAACTGCTCCAGCTGGTCGGGAGCGGAGAGGTCGTACGCTTCAATTTCGGCGCGGAGGCGGTTGATTTGGTCCTGCATAGTTCGGCAAAGGTAGCGGTCTTGAATTTCAGGACATAAACCAGGGCAAATTCGGCCTTCGAAAAAGTTGGTACGATTGCTGCAAAATGCCTTTCCACAAGCGGCACAGAAGACTGAACGCGGGGCGCCACCCGTTCGAACTTGCTCGCCGACGGCTCCGCGCCAAGTCTGTATTTCCCTCCTTTCGTCTTCTCTGAAATTATGAACCGTTTCCTGTCTGCCGCCTTCTTCTGTGTAGTTCTGAGCGCCGCCTCGGCCCAGGCCCAAACCAAAAATACCTCGGCTGCCGCGGCTACCGACTGGGCCCAGCCCGAACTCGACCCCTGGACGATGAACACGCCCAAGGCCGCCGAAAAAGCCGCTCAGCCTACCGCCGCCACCGATGAGCCCGCTACTTATAATACGGGTTGGAGCAGCGCCCCCGGCATCAGCCTGAGCCTGCACGACAAGCCCAGCACCGACTGGTGGGGCCGTCCGCTCAAGAAAAAAGCGAAGAGCAACCTGACCACGGCCCCCGTAGCCCAGGCCGCTACCGCCGACGAAGCCAGCGACGACCCGATGATGCACTCCTCCGGCGTGATGATTGCGCCCGGCATGAACACGGCTCCCTACCGGGGCACCAGCACCGACTACTGGGGCCGCCCCGTTCGTAAGGCTCAGCGCCAGGACGCCAAAGTAGCCGCCAAAATTGCCAAGTCCTCGACCGTTGCTACTACGGCTTCGTCGGGACTGTAAAAGTTAGCCGGCCTTAGATGGCCTAAGTTCGCGGGGGTACCGTATTAGGAAACAGGAGTGTATGTCTCACTTTATCCTGTTTTTCTGATGCGGTACCCTCGACTCTTTTCCGGGCTGTTGAGCCTGGCCCTTCTGCTGAGCGTAGCTAGTGCGCAAGCCCAAACCAAACGCGCCAGCGGCTACCACAAAAAGGCCTCGCCGGCCCGCTCCCGAACCGTAGCCCGGGTGTCGAATACGCGGCGCTACTCGGATGAGGACCGGCAGCGGCTGGCCCCGGGCATGCGCATCAACATGCCCACGCCCCCGAGCACCGATTACATGGGCCGGCCCATCAAGAAGAAAGTAGCCAAGCCCGCTTCCACGAGTTCCACCATTTCGTCGGAGAAATAGGCCCCGGTGCGCCGGCCGTAGCAAGAAAAATATCGGGCTAAGTCCAATACTTCGGGTTGGAGTAGATATTTTTGTGCTTTCAGGCACAAATCCTACAGTTTCTGCGTAGTAGGGGAGAGCAACTTTTCTACTACCACTCGTTTTTTCGCTATGCTACGTCCCGTTTTTTCGTGCCTTTTGTTGGTTGCCGTGTTGAGCACCTCAAACGCACTAGCCCAGCAAAGCCGCTCGAAATCGGCTAAGAAGCCCGCCGCCGACACCTGGGGTGCCGAGGCTGCTCCTGCCGCCCCGGCTGCGGCACCCGCCGCTGCTCCCGCCGCCGACCCGGCCGCAACCAGTGGGTTTGCTGCTCCCGCCGCCGGCGTAGAGGCCAACCCGCAGTCCAATGGCTTCGCCATTGCGCCCGGCTTTACCGCTGCTCCCTCGCACCGCGTGCGGATGGACTACCGGGGCCGGCCCCTGGCGCCCTACATCAAGCGCAACGTAAGCACGAACACCTCGACGACGGCCCCGGCCCCGATGGTAGAAGCTACGGCTCCCGCCGCTCCGGCCGTAACCACGACCGAAGTAGCCGCTCCCGTAGCGGCCCCCGCCGCGAAGTCGGCTACGGCTACCAAGTCGGCTGCTACTTCGACCTCCACCTCGACTACGAAGAAAGTAACCGCCGCTGGCGCTGCTCCGGCTGCCGCCGCGGCCCCGGCTCCGAAGAAAGCTCCCGCCAAGAAGGCTCCTGCCAAGAACGACGGCTGGGGTTCTTCCTCCGGCAGCGGCTGGTAAGCCTCGCAGTTTGCTGCAAACCGCATAAGAAAGCCCCGCCGGTTATCCGGCGGGGCTTTTTTTGTGACCTTACTGCCTGAAGCAGCCGCTTACTCGGCGGAGTCGGCGGTGGCGAGGGTGCCGGCGGCCACTTCGGCCTGGGCCCGGTAGAAGAGCGTGCTGCTGTTGTCGGGGCGCAGGTACTCGCGGGCGGCGGCGCGCAGGTCTTCGGCCGTAACGGCCTGCACCTTGGCGCTTTCCTGGTTGACCAGGTCGGCGTCGCCGAGCAGTTTGAAGTAGGCCAGGGCCATGGCGCGGTTCAGCAGCTCGATTTCCTCGAACACGATGCTGGCCTCGGCCTGGTTTTTCACCTTTTCCAGCTCCTGATCCGCCACCAGCTCCTCGCGCAGCTCGGCCACCACGGCTTCCACGGCCGCATCGGCCGCTTCGATGGCCACGCCGCTGTTGAGACGGCCGCTAATGACGAGCAGACCGGGCTCCAGGGAGCCGCTGCAGGAGGCCGAAATCGAATTGAACAGCTGCTGGTCCTTCACCAGGCGCTGGTAGAGGCGGGCCGACTTGCCCCGGCCCAGCACGTCGCTCAACAGGTCCACGGTGTGGTAGTCGGCGGCGGCGCGGCCGGGCATGTGGTACACCTTATAGTAGGCCGTGGCCGGCACGTCGGCCACTACGTCGAGGTGGCGGGGGGCCGTCTGGCGCGGCTCGGCCGGCAGCTGCCGCTCGTAGCGGGTGCCGCCGGGAATGGGGCCAAACCACTTCTCGGCCAGGCGCTGGGCCTCGGCTACCGTGACGGCCCCGGCTATTACCAGAATGGCGTTGGCGGGGGAGTAGTGCTTGGCGAAGAAAGCCCGCACGTCGTCCATCACCGCGTTTTCGATGTGGCCGACTTCCTTGCCGATGGTGGGCCACTGGTAGGGGTGCACCTGGTAGGCCAGGGGGCGCAGCTTGAGCCAAACGTCGCCGTAGGGCTGGTTGAGGTAGTTCTGCTTAAACTCCTCGACCACCACCTTGCGCTGCACTTCCAGGCCGTTCTCCGAGAAGGCCAGGCCCAGCATCCGGTCCGACTCCAGCCAGAAGCCGGTTTCAATATTGGCCGCCGGCAGGGTCAGGTAGTAGTTGGTGATGTCGGGGGAGGTGAAGGCATTGTTTTCGCCGCCCACGTACTGCAGGGGCTCGTCGTAGCTGGGGATGTTTACCGAGCCCGAGAACATGAGGTGCTCGAAGAGGTGGGCAAAGCCGGTGTGCTCCACGTCCTCGTCGCGGGAGCCCACGTTGTAGAGCACGTTCAGGACGGCAATGGGGGTGGAGTGGTCCTCGTGCACGATGCAGCGCAGGCCGTTGGCGAGGGTGAATTCTTCGAATTGAATCATAGAGTCGGCAAGATAAGGCAGGTGGGCGGGTGCGGTAGCCAAAGATAAGCGGCTCACCCGCTTCCGCTAGGTACGAAACAACGGCGGCGGACAGAAAAGTTTTCGGGCTATGGTTGAGGTTGTGCGGCTTATTTGGTATCTAGGGAGTGTTATTAGCAGCCCGGCAACTGGCTGATTCCGAACTATCTACTGACCTATTGCACGGTGTTCTATTTCTCACTTATCCCCCTTCTTTTTTATGCCCAAAGGAAATAATTTCCCCGCTGTGCTGGCCGATGCCGAGCTGACCGGGGCCCGCGCCGCCATCAAGGCCCTGCAAGGCAAGCTGGCCTTCGTGCCCCAGCAGCCGGAAAGCCTGCTCACGTCGGCTACCATCTCCGCCGAGCGGCTGCCCCTGGCCGACCTGGCCTTACAAGCCGCCGAGCAGGCTCCTGACATTATGCGCAAAGCCGCTGACCCCGAGCTACTGCGCAGCAAGATCGAGCAGTTCCGGGCGCTAACGGCCCTGCGCAACCAACTAGCGCCCGAGCTGACCCGCCTCGACAACGCCGTTAACGTGCTGGGCTCCGACATCCTGTTTCACGTCAACAACGTGCACGCCGACATCGAGAGTGATAAAGGCGAAAACGTGGACCTGGGCGAGTTGCGCCAGGATATCAACGCCTACTACGCCCGCCCCGCCGCCCGGAAGTCGAACAAGAAGAATCCCGTGTAGCTGCTGGCCCTGGGGCCCGGCACCAGAACCAAAACAGCCTTAGCGCAGATCTTTATGGTCGAGGCTAAGGCTGTTTTGGTGCTAGCTAAGACCAAAACGGTCTTAGCTAAGGCATTTTTACCGATAGCTAAGGCAATTTTGGTCTTAGCTAAGACCATTTCGGCGATACCTAAGACCGTTTTGGTCTTAGCTAAGGCATTTTCGGTCTTAGCTATCGGTGTTTTGGTCTTAGCTAAGACCGTTTCGGTCTTAGCTAAGGCTGTTTTGGTCGTTCGTAAGCGTTAAAACTGCCCGCGCAGGCCCAGCTGCCACATCCGGGCCACGGGATACCCGCCCGAATCCTGGCCGGCGTAGTAGGGGCCGGCGCCGCCGCTGCTCACGTTGGGGTCGAAGCCGCGGTAGGGGCCGGTGACGAACAGGTTCTGGCCGCCCACCCACACGCTGATCTTGCGGGTGTCGGTAGTGAGCACTTCGTAGCTGAGCGAGAGTTGGGAAAGACGCACGTGGCTGCCGTTTTCCAGGTCTTCGTTGGTCGGCACGGGGTACGAAAAGTCTGCGAAGCCAGGGCGGGGCACGGAGGTAGCCTGGTTGGCGGGTGTCCAGTAGTTAAGGGCCCGCACGGAGCTGTTAGCAAAGCCCGAGGGCGCGTCGAGGCGCAGCAGCAGGGAGTTCTGAATCTGGTAGCCGAAGAGGCCGTCGAATTGGGCATCGAGCTGGAAGCGCTTGAGGCGTAGCTGCTGGGAGAAATTAAGCGAGTAGCGGGGCAGACCGGTGCCTTCGTCGTAGATATCGCCAAAGTCGCGGCGGCCGTCGTTGTTGCGGTCGGCGTAGCGTTGCTGGCCGGCGCTGGGATGACCCACCGGGAAAGTGCCATCGGCCTCATACACCCGGAAACGGCTCACGGGCTGGCCCACGGCCAGGCTGCTGGGCACTATCCGGATGAAGTCGTCGCCGGGCTTGAGCTCGGTTACCTCATTATGATTGGTAGCGGCGCTCAGCTGGGAAGTGCCGCTCACCGGGCCGATGCGCCAGCTGCCGCCGGCCGTAAACTCCAGGCCCTTGTTGAGCAGCGTCACGTTGGGAAACGTGTAGAAAGTACTGAAGCCGCTTGAGGACGGGATAGTAACCAGGAATGCCCCCTGGGCGCGGGTGGTGCGGCGCTGGTAAGCCGCCACTTCCAGGGTAAGCAGGCCCCCGAGCAGGCCCGCGCGCAGGCCCGCGTCGTGGTGGGTGGTGCGGTCGAACCCAAAAAAGGAGCTGGTCTTGCCCGAGCCAGCCCAGAGCATGAGGTCGGTGAGGCGGTCCTGGTCGGCCAGGAAGCTTTCCTTGTTGATATGCCAGCTCAGCTGGCCGCCGGGCAGCCACACTTTCCGGTCGTTGGCGTTCTTGCCGGAGGCAAACTCGGTCCGCATGGAAGCCTGCACCTCGTAGCGGCCCGCGTAGGTGTAGCCGGCCACCACCGAGGGGCTGTGAATGGCCAGGCGCTTCTCTTCGGACTTGAAAGAACCGAAGCCATACACACTCTGGAGGGTGTAGTCGAGGGTGCGCTGGTCTTGCTGGCGCAGGTAGTTGAGGGCGGCCGTCACGGCGTGCTGTTCCCGGAAGGTGTGCTCGTAGCGCAGGGCGGCGGCCACCACCCAGTTGCGGGCCGTGGTGGTAGAGGTGCTGGTGTGCTCCACGGGCACTGCGCCGGAGCCAAACCCGTTGGGGGAATAGCCCAGGCCTTCGGCATCCATCTTCTCGCGGCTGCCGCGGGCGGTGAGGCTCAGGCTGGGCGAAAACTGGTAGGTGGCGTTGAGTTGGGTAACGAGGCGGCGGGTGCGGGCCGTTTGGGAGTAGTCGTCGAGGGCAAAGCGCGGCGTCGGGGGGGAGTAGCTTGAGGAGGTGCGGGCCGGCACGGCCGGAATGCCCAGCAGGTAGCGCTGCACCAGCGGGCCGGCGTCCAGCTCCTGCCCGGGGTAGTGCTGGTCGGTTTGGCTGGCGCTGGCCCGCAGGCCCACGCTAAGCTTCTGGGTAAGCTGCTGGTCGAGGTTGAAGCGCAGGCTGCCCCGGCTCATGCCCGACTTGACGATGACGCCGGCCTGGTTGAGGTAGTCGGCGGCGGCGTAGTAGCGGGTGTTGTGGGCCAGGCCGTCCACGCTCAGGTTGTGGCTCTGCACGGCGGCGGGCCGGAAGAGCTCATCCTGCCAGTCTACTTCCTGCAGGCTGCTCAAGTCGGCGGTTGAGTAGGGAAGAGGCCGCCCGAAGCTGGAAGCCGCGGCCGCGTTGGCGAGTTCGGCGTACTGGCGGCCGTTGAGCAGGTCGTAGCGCTGCCGCACCTGCTGCACGCCGCCCCAGCCGCTGTAGCGCACCCGCAGGGAGGGCTGGGCGGTGGTGCGGCCGTCGGCTCCTTGCCTGGTCGTAATCAGAATAACTCCATTGGAGCCCTGCATGCCGTATTGGGCCGTAGCGGCGGCCCCGCGCAGCACGGTTATCTGGGCCACGTCTTCCACCGGCAAGTCCAGCAGCGGATTGGCGCCGGGCGTGCTCGGGGTCGGGATGTTGGGGTAGTTGCCGTTGTTGGAAGACTGCAAAAAGCTGCTGCGCTCGGCCCATAGCTCCGGCGTCACGTCGGTATTGTACACCGGCACGCCATCCACCACGTAGAGCGGCTGGCTGCTGCCGGTCAGGTTGGTGGCCCCCCGGATGCGGATCGTAGCCCAGGCCCCGGGTGCCCCGGAGTAGGGCGTGACCTGCACGCCGGCTACGCGGCTAAGAGCGGGTTGGATGGTGGTAAAGGCCGGTATGCCTATATGCACTTCGGTAACAGTGTAGCCGCACGAAATAATGCGCGAGCTGTCAGCGGCCGGCCGGGCCGGAGAATCCGGCTGTTGGGCCTGAACGGCGGAGGCCGCAGAAGCAGTGAGCAGAAGAATTCTAAACGGTAAGATTCGGGTCATAATGAGGATAAAAGAGGAAAATGGGTTCTAAAGATAGATGCCGCCCGGCGCCGGATTTCACAAAGCCAAGTCAACAATTTTCCTTTCATCCAAACCTGTACTTTTGCCCCGCTTACCACCCACCCTTCCTCCCGTATGAACTTCGACCGGAAAGACTACTCCAACGACGTACTGCTCCACCTCTACCAGGGCCTGCTCAAGCCCCGGCTGATTGAGGAGAAAATGCTCATTCTGCTGCGCCAGGGCAAGGTCAGCAAGTGGTTTTCGGGCATCGGGCAGGAAGCCATTTCGGTGGGCAGCACCCTGGCCCTGAACCCGGACGAGTACATCCTGCCGTTGCACCGCAACCTGGGCGTCTTCACCGGCCGCAACGTGCCCCTGGACCGGCTCTTTGCCCAGTGGCAGGGCAAAACCACCGGCTACACCAAGGGTCGGGACCGAAGCTTCCACTTCGGCACCAACGAGCACCACATCGTGGGCATGATTAGCCATTTGGGGCCGCAGCTGGCCGTGGCCGGCGGCATTGCCCTGGCCGATTTGCTCGACGAGCAGCCCCGCGTCACGGTGACTTACAGCGGGGACGGGGGCGCCTCGGAGGGCGACTTCCACGAGGCCCTCAACGTGGCCGCCGTGTGGCAGCTGCCGGTTATCTTCATCATCGAAAACAACGGCTACGGCCTGAGCACGCCCAGCAAGGAGCAGTTCCGCTTCAACTACTTCATCGACAAGGGCCCGGCCTACGGCATGGAAGCCGTGCAGGTGGATGGCAACAACGTACTGGAAGTGTACGACACCGTGAAGCGCCTCGCCGAGGACCTGCGCCAGAACCCCCGCCCCGTGCTGCTGGAGGCCCTGACCTTCCGGATGCGCGGCCACGAGGAAGCCAGCGGCACCAAGTACGTGCCCCAGGAGCTGTTTGAGGAATGGGCCCAGAAAGACCCGGTCGAGAACTACGAAAAGTGGCTGCTGGCCGAAGGAATTCTGGATGAGGAAGCCCGGATGCGCTTCCGCGAAACCATCAAGCGCGAAATCGAGGAAGGCTTACGCGTGGCCGACGCCACGCCCATGCCCACGGCCAACGTCGAGCAGGAAATGGCCGACATGTACCAGCCCTTCGAGGCCGACGCTTCCTTGCAACTAACAACCAACGACCAACAACCAACCACCGACAAGCGCTACGTCGACGCCATCAGCGACGCGCTACGCCAGAGCATGGAGCGCTACCCCGAGCTGGTGCTCATGGGTCAGGACATTGCCGACTACGGCGGGGTGTTTAAGGTGACGGAGGGCTTCGTGGCCCAGTTTGGCAAGGGCCGGGTGCGCAACACGCCCCTGTGCGAGTCGGCCATCGTGGGGGCGGGCCTGGGCCTGAGCATCCGCCGCAAAAAGGCCATGGTCGAAATGCAGTTTGCCGACTTCGTGACCTGCGGCTTCAACCAGATTGTGAATAACCTGGCCAAAAGCCACTACCGCTGGGGCCAGAATGCCGACGTGGTGGTGCGCATGCCCACCGGGGCCGGCTCGGCCGCGGGGCCGTTCCACAGCCAGAGCAACGAGGCCTGGTTTACCCACACCCCGGGCCTGAAGGTGGTGTACCCGAGCAACCCCCACGACGCCAAGGGCCTGCTCAACGCGGCCATCGAAGACCCCAACCCGGTGATTTACTTCGAGCATAAGATGCTCTACCGCTCCATCAGCGGCCCGGTGCCGGATGCCTACTACACCACGCCCATCGGCCAGGCGGCCCTGGCCCGGGAAGGCTCCGAGCTGAGCATCATCACCTACGGGGCCGGCGTGCACTGGGCGACGAGCCTGGCCAACGAGCTGAACCTGGACTGCGACATCCTGGACTTGCGCACCCTGCTGCCCTGGGACGAGGAAGCCGTGCGGGCCACCGTGCTCAAGACCGGCCGCATCATCCTCTTCCACGAAGACACCCTGACCGGCGGCATCGGGGGCGAAATTGCGGCCTGGATTGCCGAGCACTGCTTCGAGCACCTCGACGGTCCGGTGCAGCGCGTGGCCTCCCTGGACACGGCCATTCCCTTCTCGCCGCCCCTGGAAAAGGCCTTTTTGCCCCAGCAGCGCCTGCGCGAGCGGGTCGAGAAGCTGCTGGCCTACTAAGCCCGGCCCGGGCTCCGGCTACTTAAAACGGCGGGAGTCCGGGCCGCTATTTATCTTGCCGGCTGATTGATACGCTTCAGTCGGACTATTGCCGCCTTATGATTCGTTTTGCTTTTCGTGGTCTGCGTCATCTGCTGGGGCTGGTGCTCATGTGCTTCCTGATGTCGGTCAGCTGCCACCCCTACCGGATTCCCAACCCGACGGGGCCGCCCCAGCCCAAGGTGCACAAGGCCAAAAACGTGGAAAACGAGGCCGCCGACGGGCGCGACATGAGCACGACGACCGAGGCCAAGCCCATCAAGAACAGCTACGACAAGAATGGGATTCTGAAGAAGCCCAAGTATAAGAACCGCCGGCTGAAGAAGAAGGTGGGGCAGCGCAAGTTTTTGGGTATTACTTTACCATTCTAGTTGCGTTTTAAGCACCTCAGGCAGCGGCTTTTGCGTACAAAATAGCTCTTCAGTTTTAAACCCGCGGGGCGCTGAGTAGTCTGCCGGTTCACGCTTTTCTTTTTTCCTGCTTCTTATGCGTCACGTCTGGATTATTGCTGGATTGGTACTGGGCTTCAGCACGGTGGCCGCGGCCCAAACCGAGGATATGTACCCCGCCCGGAAGCGGGCCGAAAACCGCCGGGCCCTGCGCGACGCCCGCAAGTTCAACGGGGAGTACAAGGATTCCCACCTGGCCGTGGATAAATCGGCCCTGAAACCGGGTGGAACCGGGCGGCCCCAGCAACCTAAAGATGGCCGGGAGAGTTATAAGTTCGATAAAACCGGGGAACCCCGGGTTAGCGAACCAGCTCACATTGGGCTAGGACTCCGCAAGAAAAAGAAAGCGACGAAAGAATAATCCCATCCCTATGAGTACTCCCTGGCTTCCCCTCACCGACGCGGCCCAGCTTACCGACATTGTACACGAGTCGCACGAGCATCCGGTCCTGATTTTTAAGCATAGCACTACCTGTTCCATCAGCGCCGCGGCCAAAAGCAAGCTGGAGCGGCAGTGGCCCGAGGCCGACCTGGCCAACGCTACTATCTACTACCTGGATCTGCTGCGCTACCGTCCCATCTCGGCCGAAATAGCCAGCAAGTTTGGCGTGCGCCACGAGTCGCCCCAGCTGCTGCTGATTCAGGACGGCGAGTGCCGCTTCGATGCCTCCCACATGGGCATCCGCCTCAGCGACGTGCGGGAATTGGTGAAATAGTGAAATGGTGAGATGGTGAGTTGTCGTTCAGTTGGCGCTACTTGCGCCAATAGCACATAGAAACTCACCATCTCACTATTTCACTACTCGAAGAGGAACTGAACCTCCTGCCGGATTTCGGGGTTCAGGCTTACAGCTACCGGGCAGGTCCGGGCCGCGTTTTCGAGCCCGGCCCGCTCTTTGTCCGCCCGGGCTGCGGGCATGCGGAAGGTTGCACAACCGGTGCAGCACCACGGGGCCCGGCGGCCCCGTGGTGCTGCCCGGCGAAGCTGACTCCACTGGGGTCCAGCGGCTGATGTTCTGCTACGATGTCCATACCCCATACCGGCATCAAGCGGGCCCCAGCGCGGCCCTGCCCAGGTTGGTCGGCGAAAATGACCCGCCCCGGTTGTGGTTGTCAACGGGCGGCTTGGGAAAAAAGAATGGTGCCGGAAGCGGTATGAACGGCTTCGGGGCATGAATTACCAGCGTAGTGAGCAATGGCTGCGCTCATAGTCAGAAAGTTGGCAAGACATTGCCCACAAAATTACGTACTTTAGACAGCAGGGCCTGCGGGCCTCTTTTTGGCTGGTTATTTTCACCTTTTTAGCTCCTCGCTTCCGTGCGCAAACTCTATACTCTCGGTCTTGGCTTGGTAGTCCTCCTGCTCGGGGGCGCGTCTGCGGCGCAGGCGCAGGTTTCCGAGGATCCTTCCTACCGCAAGGAATTTACTTACGGCATCAATTTCAACACCCGTGGCGGCCTGATTGGCGGCGTAGCGGTGCGCTCCACCCACGTACTGGACGAGAAATGGTCCCGTTTCTGGGGCGTAGAAGGCGTGGAAGTGAAGCACCCCAAGGAACAGCGCGTGCTCAACCAAAGCTCGGGGGGCTCGTTCGTGTATGGCAAGTCGAACTACCTATTCGTCCTGCGGCCTTCCTACGGTATGCAGCGGGTTATCTTCCGTAAAGCCCCCGAGTCGGGGGTGCAGGTAAATGCCCTGGTAGGGGCCGGGCCTTCCATTGGCTTGCTGATGCCCTACTACATCTACTATGACTACACCGTGCGGGAAAACCGCCCCGGCGCTCCGGTGCAGGAAGATATCCGCAGCGAGCAGTACGACCCGATGAACAACTCTTCGGCCTCCCGCATCCTGGACCGGGCCCCGATTTTCTCGGGAGCCAATCAAACCAAGGCCCGGATTGGCGGCCACCTCCGCGGGGCGCTGAGCTTCGAATACGGCCGCTACCGCGACGCCGTAGCCGGCATCGAAACCGGCTTTTTGTTTGAGCTTTACCCCAAGGAGCTCACCATTCTGCGGGCCCAGAATATTAACGATGGCACGCTGAACACGAAGTTCTTTCCTTCCGTGTACCTCACGCTCTACATCGGCCACCGCAGCTAAGCAGCCGCCCGTTTTTTTACTTCCGAATTTGGACTTTTCTGGCGCTCGGGTGTTGTTACCCCGACGACGGAAAAGTCCTTCGTTTTTTACCCATCCCGCAATGGGTGGTACTCATAACTGCTAACTGACTGCTACCTTTGTAGTATGGATGACCTGTTGTTGACTTTGCCTATCATTCAAGCCGAAACGGCCGCTCCGGCGGTGCCCGCCAAGCCCCGGAAACCGGACTGGCTGCGCGTGAAGCTGCCGGTAGGCCCCGAATATGCCAAAGTGCGCCGCCTCGTGGACGAGCACAAGCTGCACACCATCTGCGAGAGCGGCAACTGCCCCAATATGGGCGAGTGCTGGGGAGCTGGTACCGCCACGTTTATGATTCTGGGCAACGTGTGCACGCGCTCCTGCTCGTTTTGCGCCGTGGCCACCGGCCGCCCCAACGAGTACGATACCGACGAGCCCCGCCGCGTGGCCGAAGCCATTCAGCTCATGGGCGTCAAGCACGCCGTGATTACCAGCGTTAACCGCGACGAGCTTAAGGACCGCGGGGCCAGCATCTGGCTCGAAACGGTGGTGCGCATTAAGGAGCTGAGCCCGGCTACAACCATCGAAACCCTGATTCCAGACGTGAAGGCCAACTGGGCCGCGCTAGATACCATGATTGCCGGCGGCCAGGAAGTGGTGTCGCACAACGTGGAAACCGTGGGTAGCCTCTACCGCCTCGTGCGGCCCCAGGCCAAGTACGACCGAAGCCTGGAGCAGATCCGGCGGACCAAGGAAGCCGGTAAGCGGACCAAGTCGGGCATTATGCTGGGTCTGGGCGAAACCAAGGAGGAAATGTACCAGGCCATGGACGACCTGGCCGCCAACGGCCTCGACATCCTGACCCTGGGCCAGTACCTGCAGCCCACCAAGCGCCACATCGAAGTCGCCGAGTTCATTCACCCCGACTTGTTTGCCCACTACCGGGAAGAGGGTCTGCGCCGGGGCCTGAAATACGTAGAGGCCGGCCCGCTGGTGCGCAGCAGCTACCACGCCGAGCGTCACGTCAACGTGCCGATCTAATAATTTGCTTACTGCATAAAAAAAGCCGCATCCAACCCTGGATGCGGCTTTTTTGTTGGTCAATGATTCAGCGCCTGATCTAACTTAGCGCTGAGCCTGGCTGTCGGTTGGAGGGTAGGTGCTCAGCACGCTGCCCACAATGCGGTAGGCCTCTTGCTCCGAAATCGTCTGCTGATCAATCTGGGCTTCGCCGAAGCCGCGCCAGGCCAGTTGCTTACGCTTGGCATCTACCAGGTCGATGATAACGGTGCCAGCTTTGTAGTCGGTAATCGGCTGCTGGTAGAAGCCGCGGCTGTAGCCATAGTAGCCGTAATAAGGGTAGCCGAAGGGCGAATACGCGTTGTTGGCGCGCTGCTTATCCTCGACTTTGGCGCTGTAGGCCACGTACACGTCGGGGTTTTTGTCGACCCGGGTCAGTCCCTTCTTCACCATTTCCGACTCTACGGCCGTGCGCAGGCGCTTGTCGAGGAAGGACTGGTAGCCCTGAGCCGGGCCGCCTTCACTGTCCTGGGGCTGCTGCGGATACCAGGCCCAGGTTTTGAAGGAGCGGAAATTAACCGAGTGGTCGAAATCAGAAGTAACCCCTACCCGGGAAGAGGTAGCGCAGCTGGTGGCACCTAGCAGCAGGGAGAAACCCACGGCGGCTAAAGCCAGCGGGCGGGCAAAAAAGCGGGATATACGGTTCATCGTCGTTTAGCAGATAGTTGAGAGAAGAACCCTAGTAGCGAGAATCAGCCGAAACTCCTGGCTGAAAGGCCCCGCTTGCCGGGTCTGCTGATTTAACGTTAGCTGGGCGGCCAACGTTCCCCAAGTAGTCGGCTTGCAGCGTATCGGTGGGAAGAAATTTTATAGGAAAATTCCTTTTAACCTTGAAATAGCTCTATCTTAACCGACCTAACAACACGATATGAACACACGTCTACTGTATTTCTTTGGTCTCACGGCTTTGGCCTCCTGCAGCGCCGCCGGCGAGTCAGCTTCTTCTACCCGCCCTAACCGCACACCCGTGGCGTATAACACCGTAGTAGAGTGTACTCTATACGACGGCATGAGCAAAACTTCCACCCAGCTGGCCACCGTTACCTCGGGCATGGAAGTGCAGGTCATGGATACGGTGGATGCCTACTTCGTGAAGGCCCGCGTAACCAAGGATGGCAAGCCCCTGACCGGCTATATGTACCGCACCTGCTTTCCGCAGCGTTAGACTATTTCCAGGTCGGCCGCCTAGCTCCACACCCGTTTGCAAACCCCAAACAAAAAGAGCCGCTCCTTTCGGGGCAGCTCTTTTTGTTTGGGGTCAGACTGAGTTTAGTACGACGGGCCTTTGTCGGTAGCGACCAGCTTCTCTTCCTGGTCGGCGTATTCCTCCAGGGGGGTGCAGGAGCAGATCAGGTTCCGGTCGCCGTAGGCCGAGTCGATGCGCGACACGCTGGGCCAGAACTTGGCGGCGCGCACGTATTCGAGCGGGTACACGGCCTGCTCACGGGTGTAAGGACGGTTCCACTCGTGGGCCAGCACCGTGGCGGCCGTGTGCGGGGCGTGCTTCAGGACGTTGTCCTTGGCATCGGCCTTACCCGACTCCACGGCGGCAATTTCCTTACGGATGGAAATCATGGCGTCGATGAAGCGGTCCAGCTCCTCCTTGCTTTCCGACTCGGTGGGCTCCACCATCAGAGTGCCGGCCACGGGGAACGACACGGTGGGGGCGTGGAAGCCGTAGTCCATCAGGCGCTTGGCAATGTCCTCGACTTCGATGCCGGCCTTCTTGAATTGGCGGCAGTCGAGAATCATTTCGTGGGCGCAGCGGCCGTTGGCACCGGTGTAGAGCACGGGGTAGTGCTCCTCGAGGCGGGCCTTGATGTAGTTGGCATTCAGAATAGCCGTCTGGGTAGCCGCTTTCAGACCTTCGCCGCCCATCATGGAGATGTACGCGTACGAAATGGGCAGAATGCTGGCCGAGCCCCAGGGGGCCGACGAAACGGCGCCGGTGGCTTTTTCGTGGCCTACTTCCACCACCACGTGGCCGGGCAGGTAGGGCGCCAGGTCGGCTACTACGCCGATGGGGCCTACGCCGGGTCCGCCACCGCCGTGGGGGATGCAGAAGGTTTTGTGCAGGTTCAGGTGGCACACGTCGGCCCCGATGGTGGCGGGCGAGGTGAGGCCCACCTGGGCATTCATATTGGCGCCGTCCATGTAGACGCGGCCACCGTGCTGGTGAATCGTGGCGCAGATGTCGATGATGGTTTCCTCGTACACACCGTGGGTGCTGGGGTAGGTTACCATCAGGCAAGAGAGGTTGTCGGCGTGCTGGGCGGCTTTGGCCTTGAGGTCTTCCACGTCGATGTTGCCTTCCTCGGTGCTTTTCACCACCACTACCTGCATGCCGGCCATAACGGCCGAGGCGGGGTTGGTGCCGTGGGCCGAAGCCGGAATCAGGGCGATGTTGCGGTGGCCCTGGCCGTTGCCTTCGTGGTACGCCCGAATCACGAGCAGACCGGCGTACTCCCCCTGGGCACCCGAGTTGGGCTGCAGGCTGACGGCGGCAAAGCGCGTGACTTCGCACAGCCAGGCTTCCAGGTCTTCGAAAATCTGCTGGTAGCCCTGGGCCTGCTCCCGGGGAGCGAAGGGGTGGAGGCCACCGATTTCGGGCCAAGTCACCGGAATCATTTCGGCGGTGGCGTTGAGCTTCATCGTGCACGAGCCCAGCGGAATCATGGAGTGAGCCAGGCTCAAATCCTTGTTTTCCAGCTGCTTCATGTAGCGCAGCATCTCGTGCTCGGAGTGGTGCGTGTTGAAGATGGGGTGAGTCAGGTACTCCGAGGTGCGCACCAGGTTCTTGGGCCAGGTCAGCTCTACTTCCTCAGGAATTTCGACCGACTCGGTAGCCGACTTGCCCAGCACTTTGGCAAACACGGCCACGATAAAGGCCACATCCGAAGCTTCGGTGTTCTGGTGCAGGGAAATACCCACGTTCGACGTGCCGAAGTAGCGGAAGTTGATGCCGGCGGCTTCGGCTTCGCGCTTCACGGCCTGCTGCAGCTCGGCGCTTTCCAGCTGGATGTTGAGCGTGTCGAAGTAAAAGTCGTTAGTCTGCTCTACGCCCAGCGCTTTCAGCTCTTTTTCCAGCAGCTGGGTCAGGGCGTGGATGTTGGTGGCAAACTGGCGGATGCGCTGCGGGCCGTGGTACACGGCGTACATGCCGGCCAGCACCGAGAGCAGCACCTGGGCGGTGCAGATGTTGGAGGTGGCTTTTTCGCGACGGATGTGCTGCTCGCGGGTTTGCAGGGCCATGCGGTAGGCCTTGTTGCCGGCTGCGTCGATGCTCTGGCCAATAATACGGCCGGGAATGACGCGCTTAAAGGCGTCTTTGGTGGCCAGGAAGCCGGCGTGGGGTCCGCCGTAGCCCATCGGCACGCCGAAGCGCTGGGAGTTGCCCACGCAGGCGTCGGCACCCAGCTCGCCGGGGGGCGTGAGCAGGGTCAGGGCCATCAAATCAGCGGCTACGGTCACGAAAATGCCGTGGTCGTGGGCCTTGCTGATGAAGTCTTTATAGTCGAAAATCTGGCCGTCGGCGGCGGGGTACTGCAGCAGGGCGCCAAACAGGTTTTCGTCCGAAAGGTCCACCGAGCGGTGGTCACCCACCACCAGCTCGATGCCGAGCGGGGTAGCGCGGGTCCGCACCAGGTCAATGGTTTGGGGCAACACCAGGTCTGAGACGAAGTAGCGGGTGGCGCTTTTCTTCTTGGTCTGGCTGTGGAACATGTGCAGCGTCTCGGCGGCGGCGGTGCCTTCGTCGAGCAGGCTGGCGTTGGCAATTTCGAGGCCCGTGAGGTCAATTACCATAGTCTGGTAGTTGATGAGAGCTTCGAGGCGGCCTTGGGCAATTTCGGCCTGGTAGGGCGTGTAGGCCGTGTACCAGCCCGGATTTTCGAGGATGCCGCGCTGAATTACCTGGGGCAGCTCGGTGTCGTGGTAGCCCAGGCCGATGTAGTTTTTGAAGACTTTGTTCTTAGCGGCAATGCCTTTGAATTTCGCCAAAAAAGCCCGCTCCGTGAGGGCAGCGGGCAGGTTCAACTCGCGCTGAAGCCGGATGGCGGCGGGCACTGTTTCGTCGATGAGCTGCTCGACCGAGTCTACCCCGATGGTGCGGAGCATGGCGGCCACTGCCTCAGCATCCGGACCGTTATGGCGGTCCACAAATACGTCGGCGGGCTTGGTTTTGAGAATCATAGAAAAGGGCTAGAAATGGCGGGGAAATGCCCGATGGGAGGGTGGGGCCCACAAAGGTAAGACGAAAAGGTGAGGCCGCCTTACGGCAAAAGGGCTAGTTTTACCCGAATTCCTTCCTACCCAACGTGCTACCACCCAACCCCAAACCCATGCGAAATGTTACCCTTGGCATTATCTGCGAAGGCAAAAATCCGCCCGACAAACGCGTGCCCCTGACCCCGAAGAAGTGCGTGGAAGCCCAGGCCACCTTTCCCGGCCTGACGGTGGTGGTGCAGGAAAGCGCCGTGCGCAGCTATTCCGACCAGGAATACCGCGACCTGGGCATTCAGGTCAGCCCCGATTTGAGCCAGTGTGATATTCTGCTGGGCGTCAAGGAAGTGCCAGTGAGTCAGTTGATTACGGATAAAACGTATATGTTCTTTTCGCACACGGTGAAAAAGCAGCCCGCCAACCGGGAGCTGCTGCGGGCCATTCTGCGGAAGAACATTACCCTGATTGACTACGAAATGCTGACCAACGCCCACGGGGAGCGAATCGTGGCCTTCGGGCGCTACGCCGGCATTGTGGGAGCCTATAATGGCCTGCTGACCTACGGCCGCAAGCACGAGCTCTACCGCCTCAAGCCCGCCTACCAGTGCGTGGACATGGACGACATGCAGGAGGAGTTTTTCAAGGTCAAAAAGCTGCCGCCCATCAAGATTGCCGTAACCGGCTCGGGCCGCGTAGCGCAAGGCGCCCTGGAAGTACTCGACCGGATGGGCATCCGCAAAGTCAGCGTGTACGACTATCTGTATCTCGACTTCAAGGAGCCCGTGTACGCCCAGCTGCGCAGCTCCGACTACAATGCCCGTATCGACGGCCGGGTGTGGGACACGCCCGACTTTCACCGCCACCCCGAGCTGTACAAGAGCACGTTCGACAAGTTTCTGCCCGTAACGGACCTGCTCATTGCCTGCGCCTACTGGCACCCCACGGCGCCCAAGCTGTTTGAAGAGGAAGACACCCGTAAGCCGGAATTCCGCATCAACACCATTGCCGACGTGACCTGCGACGTGAACGGGTCTATTCCGTGCACCAAGCGCAGCAGCAGCATTCAGAAGCCCTTGTTTGACTACAATCCCCAGACCGGGGAGCTGGAGGAGCCCTGTTCCCGCCCCGGCAACATCACCATGATGGCCGTGGATAACCTGCCCTGTGAGCTGCCCCGCAACGCCTCCCGGGACTTTGGCCGCCAGCTGCTCGACAACGTGTTTCCCCACCTGCTTAGCGACGACGCCGACGAAGTCATCGAGCGGGCTACCATTGCCCGCGGCGGCCAGCTCACGCCCCGCTACCAGTACCTGAGCGACTATGTGGCCGACTAAGGCTCGGCTCCGGTAAAACAAAAAGGCCCGCTCACAGAGCGGGCCTTTTTGTTGAAGTTGCGAAGCAGCGCTACACCCCGTTGAGTACCGGGTATTTAGCCTGCACAATCTGGTAAACGCCGTAGCCGATGAGGCCCACGGCTACCACGCCCAGCACGGCCGGGCCCATGCTGCTCAGCAAATCGAAGGCGCCTTCGGTATCGTCTACCTCGCCGGCATTGGAGTGGCGGGCCGCCTGCACGAAAAAGTAGCCGATAATGGCCATGACGATGCCCCGGGCCGTGTAGCCCACCTGCCCGGTGCGAAACACAATTTGCTGCTGGTTGGCCGGCAGCTGGCTGGCGTTGACGTGCTTGGCAAACTTACCCGAATAGGCCCGCCAGATCTGGTAAATACCCGTACCGATGATAAACAGCCCAATAGCGCCCAACAGCCAGGGCCCGTACGACTGCTCCAGCAAGGTTTGCACCATCGACTGCTTGGAGTTGCCGCTGCCGCCGGCGCTGCTCACAGCCGTGTTTTGCCAGGCTGCTTTGCCCGCGTAAAAAGCCAGAGCTACGTAAAACAAGCCGCTGGCCGCGTAGCCGATGCGCCGGGCAATACCTTTGGCGCCGTGGCCTTTATTCTCGGTGTCGCGCAGGGCCTGGGTGAAGCGCCAGATAACGTACCCGGCCAGGCCCAGCGCAATCAGGCCGAGCAGGAAGCGGCCCATCGGCAGGTCCTGGATGGCCTGCACGGCCTGCTGCTTGTCGGTGGTTTTGCCGCCCTGCTGGCCAGTAGCCGCCAGCAGGGCCAGAATGCCCATCGTAAGATACACGGCGCCTTTAGCCGCGAAGCCAAACCGGGCCAGAGTGCGGATGCCCTGGCTGGGCGAGGGGTGGGGAAGAGCAGAGGAAAGGGAAGTCATAGTCGTAGGCAGATTGAGTGTGGCTCCTGCTTACGAACCCGTCCACAGTTTGGGTACAACCTCCTCCCTCAAAGCCGCTGGCTCTGCCGCCCCAGTATGCCGCTCGGGTAAAACAGCGTGGCGCCCTGCTCAAGCAGCGGCCGGTTTTCGGGGATGTCGAGCGTTAGAATGGGCTTGCCTTGAGCCGCCACGTTTTGCAGTAGGCGGGTCAGGTTGCCGTGGGGAGCCATGTAGGGAATAAAGATCTGGTCGGCTAAATCGGCCACCAGCAGGTTGCGAATATCGGCCGTGTCCTGCGTAACGGTTTGCACCTCAGCTTCGAAGAGCGTGATAAACAGCAGGCGGCCGGCCGTCACCTCGGGCTCGTACTCAAGGCGGAGGTTGGGCTGAATTCCGCGCCCCAGCGCGTAGATAATGGGCTGTTCGGGTCCCTGCAGCAGATACCGAAACACGCTTTGCTCCAGCATGGAGTGAAAGCCCGAGATAATGCAGCACCCGGCGGCCCGTTGCTCCAACGCCCACAGATACGTGGGGTGCTCCACGCTGCTGGGATAATGCCGCGAGCAAAAAAATGCCGTTTTCGACAATCCCAGTAGAGCGGCGTTGCCTAGTTTGCGAAGTTCTTCGGGGCCAATAACCATAAGTTGCTCAGCCGTAAACGCTAAAATGTTACGTTAGAGAGGGGAGATGCTGCTTTCAATCGTCAGAATACTATATATAAACCTTCTGAGCAATAAAAAAGAGCCCCGGGCCCGATAAAATTTATCGGACCCGGGACTCTTTTGCTTTATGCTAGGGGCTTACAAGTGGCGGTTAAACCAGCTCTTCAAGTCGTCGATGGCGTGCCCGGTTTTTTCCTGGAGCCGGCCAAGCCACTCATCCTGCTTGCCTTCCTGATAGTCCAGGTCGTCGTCGGTGAGGTCACCCCACTGCTGCTTGGCTTTGCCTTTGATTTCGTTCCAGTTGCCGCGGGCCCGCAGTTCGGTTTTGTCGTCGAAGTTATTGTTGTTTAAGTCCATGGTGGGTGTGGGTTGGTTGGAAAAAACAGTTTATCCTACTACGCAAGCCCAATGGTTGAGTTAAGAAAGAGCTCAACTATTATTGGCTGATCTTAGCGGCGGCCTGCCCAGCTGTTACCAGTGCGTGGTAATGCTTAATAAATAGACCACTGCCACGGCCCACGTAGCCATGCCCACTCCAAACCCCGCGGCGGCCTTACCCAGCTTCTTATTTTGGGCTTGGTTACGGTAGCTGCGCACGTAGTCCGGGTTTTGCAGCAAATTCGGGTCGGATACGATTAGGTTGTGCGCGGGGGGGCGGGTGCTGCCCACGGCTACCCCCGTGACCACCCCGGCCATGGGGTTGGCTAGCGTGGCCCCGTACGTGCCCCAGAAGGCCCCGGGCGCCCGGAAATATTTGCGGGCATCAGCTGCACCCAGTCTGATGGCTTCCGCGCGGGGAATTTCTGTGGAATTACTCACGGCCGGGGGGTGCACCAGCTCCCGGACTCCATTGGCGTAGCGCAACAGAAAAACCTGCGCGGTGGCAATCTGCAGGGTATCGGTACTAACCGTATCGGAGCGAACATACCGAATGTTTTCGGGGCTCACCGTCAGAATCTTGGCCTTGATTTCCTGCCCGTCGGCGCGCAAAATAACGTCGTGCTGGGCGTGGGCCGTCTGGCTGAACAGGCCACTCAGCAGCAGGGCCCCCGTCCGCAGCAGCGTTTTGAGGCTTAAAGTAAAGGAGCGTGCCATAGCTAGTTACGGCGGGAGTTAAAGCCAAACAACAAGCTGAAGCGGGCCCCGCCGTTGCCGGGCACCACCGCAAAGTTGACCGGGAAGTTGACGCCGTGGGAGCGGAAGCTGGTGCCCGCCGCCAGCACAATGCTGGCACTAATCGGCGTCACGTTGGGACCCAGACCAAATTCCAGACCCTTGGGCCCGCGGATGCCAATCAACGCATTCAGGCTGGGCACAAACTTGTTTTGCTCTAACCCCCCAATTAGCGGCACAAACTCGACCAGCCCCGACGTACCATTGGGCAGGCGGAAAATCCGGGTTTCAAACTGCCAACCAAACTGGGTCAGAAAGGGCTTGATGTCGTGTTCCGACCGGGCCTTGTCGGCCACACCGCCGCTTAAGAGCGTAACGCCAATGCGCGGGCCGCCCAGATGCACCTCGTCGTAGGCCGATTCTTCGTCGCCGGGTACTACCGGGCCGGGAGCCGCACTGGTTTTGCCGGGCCCCGCGCCCATTGGGGCCGCCGATGTGCCAAATAGCTCCTTGGTGCCATTGGCGTACCGAATCATAAAGACGTCGGCTTTGGGCACGATAATCAGCGGGCCGTCCAGGTAGTCAAAACGCTTGTAGTGCACCTCCGAGGGCGTAATTTCCAGTACCTTGACCTGGACTTCCTCCCCATTCTGCTTGGTGAGGACATCCTGCGCTTGGGCCACAAAACCCAGCAGGACGAGAAAAAGCGTGAGTAGGGTTCGTTGCATGGTGTGGTAGTAAGAGTGAAAATTTGTATCCGAAAGATGCAAGGATAAGCTGGGCGTTTACTAGCCACGTTTTAAGGGTTGGGGATTTTTGAAATAAGTTAAATAGTAAAATATATACTTGATATTAAGGTCGTTATGTATTAATAATTCGACTTTATAGATTTATTTACATCTTCGCTCTACCCCATGGATGACTTACGCACGACCCTCGCCACTTTCTCGGCCGAAGACCGCAAGGATTTTGGCCGCTTTATTCAGCGCCAGCGCAAAAAACAGAAGGGCCGAATGGACTCCCGCCTGTATGAGCTGCTGCTGCACCAGAAGGAATATGATACCGAGGAGCTCGTAGCCCGCCTCTACCCGGAGGAGCCCAATACGGTGGCCTACTACGCCCTGCGCAAGCGCCTGATGCGCCACGTCACCGACTTTCTGCTGCTGCGCCAGCGCCAGCAAGACCCGACGGCGGCTTCTTCTGTGCGCGGGCAGCTGACTCTGGCCCAGTACCTGTTTGAGGCCGGTATCCCGCGCCTGGCCTGGCTCACACTGCGCAAGGCCGAGAAGCAGGCCCAGGCCAACGAGCAGTACGAGCTGCTCAACACGATTTACAACCTGCAGATTGCCCAGGCCGAAAGTGAGTACGCCGACGACCTGCACGAGATAATCAAGCGGCGCAACCTCAACAAAAAGGCCGCCGACGAAGAAGAGCGGGCCGGTATTGCTCACAGCCTCATTCGGCAGCGCCTGCGCGAGGCCCGGGTGCGGGGCCGGGCCGGGGAGTCGTTCGACGGGATTATGCAGGAAGTGCTGCGCGAGTACGACCTGCAGGAGGCCTTTGCCCGCCGGCCCTCGTTGCTCTACCGCCTCATGGCCATTGCCCGCAGCGCCATGCTGGCCCGCCGCGACTTTGCCTCCTTCACGCCCTTCGTGATTCGGTGCTACAAGCTCATGGAAAAGCGTCACGGCTTTGCCTCTTCCCACCGCTACTACCAGCTCAACCTACTCTACATGATTGCGCACGGGCTCTACCGCACGCGCCGCTTCACCGAGTCCATCGAGTACCTGGAGCAGCTGCGCACGGCCCTGTACGCCGGGCCGCGCGGGCACTACGCCGACTTCGTGCCCAAGTATACTTTCCTGCTGGCTGCCAACTACGCCTTTTTGCGCCGCAACACCGAGAGTATTCAGCTGCTGGAGGAAGTGCTCAAGGGCCGGGACGTGGTGCTCAACCCGCGCGACCAGCTCACGGCCCGGCTGGGGCTGGGCTTTCACTATTTCGCCGAGGGTAAATTCAACAAAACCAATCAGGTCCTCATCGGCATCGGCCGCTCCGACCGGTGGTGCGAGCAGCAGATGGGCCTGGAGTGGGTGTTCAATAAGAGCCTGGGCGAAATGCTGGTGCAGCTGGAAATGGGCAACCCCGACCTGGCCCTGAACCGCCTGCGGGCCATTGAGCGGGTGCTGCGCGAGCGGCTCGGCGACGAGGGCGGCGACTACCACTACATCCTCAGCTACCTGGCCCTGGTCCGCGAAATTATCGACGACCCGGCGGCGCCCACCAAGCCCGGCTTCGTGGCCCGGATGGAAGCCCTGCCCGACTTTTTGCCTCTGGAGCGCGAAGACCTGCACGCCATGAGCTTCTACGCCTGGCTGAAATCCCGGGCCGTCGGCCGGCCCTACTACGACGTCCTGCTGGAACTCTCGGCCCCGGCGGCCCGGTAGGCAGAGACTACCAGCTACACGAAAAAGGCCCGTGCTGTAACAGCACGGGCCTTTTTTATGAATCAAGCAAGACGAAGAAACTACTTCTTGGGAGTCTCCTCGACCAGCTTGTCGGCTTCTTTGTTTACTACTACGGCCGTGTCGCCTTTCTCGGGAGCCATGTCGGCTTTCACTTCTTCAGCGGCATTGTTGGTAGCTTCAGCAGCACCGTTTACGGCGTCCTGGGTGTTGTTGGCAGCGTCGGTAGCGGCGCTTTCCGTCGTGGCTTCAGCGTTTTCCTGGGTTTTCTCCGAGCAGGAAGTGGTGGCGAACATGGCGCAGGCAGCAGCGGCAACGAACAGAGCTTTGAAAGACATTTTCATGGCTAAAAGGAATTAGATTAGAAGATTAGGTGCGCTTTCATACGGCCAAAGCTCAGAAGTAACCCACCGGCCGGCCAGAAAATGGCTGAAAACTTGCGCTGGGCCCCAGTCGTACTGGGTTCACCTTTCTTCATTCTTACTGCTTTGCATACGTCGCTTTCCTGTTTTTGCCTCTGGGTTTTGTTGAACATCCTGCTGCTACCGGCTGCTAGCCTTGGCCAGGGCCGGGCGGATAACGACGGATTTCAGCGGCTGGATGGCACGATGTACATTATTCGCAACGGCGTGAAGCGGCCCATGACCCAGGACGTGCGCCTGCCCAACGGCCGCGTCGTCACGCCCGATGGAGTTGTGGTAAGCCGCAGCGGGCAGCGCACGGAGCTAGCCGAAGGGCAGGGCTGCAATTTGGCCGGGGCCGTGGTGGACGTTAGGGTAGGCGCGCAGGGTAAACTCCAACTCGCTACTTCACCCCGAACCGGGGCGCCGGCTGGGCCGTTTGTCCTACCCGCTGGCTACCGGCCGCCGCCGGCAGGCAAACCGGACAAGCACCGGGGCCGGGGGCATTTCAAAAAGAAAAAGCACGGCAAAGGTCCTAAGCATCATCATTAGACCTGCTTATTCCACTTCGTCACCGTCTGCATCAATGTAAAACGTGCGGCCGTTTTGGGTTACCTGGGCCTTGCCCGCGCTGAAGTCGGTGGCGCGGGCGTAGCGCCCGAAGGGCTTGGTATCGGCCTCGGGGTTGCGCAGGTAGTCTTTGGTAATAAAGGTATAGCCATCGGCCAAGCGCACCCGCGCCAAGCCTTTATGAAAGGAGTAAGCCTCCCGAAACAGCTTCGGGGCCTGGGGCGGGGCCTCGGGGCCGGTGATGTAAAACCAGCCGCGGTAATCGAGTACGGCGGCGTGGCCTTCGGCAAAGTCCCGGGCGTTGTAGTAATATTGACTAAATTCCTGCCCGTCCTCATCAATAAAGGTGTAGGTGTTGCCAATCCGGACCCGGGCGTACTGGTCGTGGTAGGGGTTTAGCGCGTCGTAGGTAGGGGGCAGTACTTGCTGGCCTTTCTCGTCGACAAAGCCGAAACTGCCGTTTTGCTCCACCACGGCCCGGCCGTCCTGAAACTCCCCGATGGCCTGATACCGCGCCGGAACCAGCGTATCGCCGTTTGCAGCGAGCAACCCCCATGTGCTACCCTGCCCAAACCGCGTCGGTGGCCCCGCCGTCAGGGACTTAATCCCGCTCCCGACCATGACCATGGCCAATACTCCCGTGCCCAGGGCCGCCAGGCGGGGCAGGCGCCGCTGCCAGGCCCGCAGCTGCCGAAAGCTCAACGGCCGCCGCGGCTGGTCTGGTGCCGTTGCGGCCGGGCTTGGCGCGGCGGCGCTGGCTGCTCCCGCTGCCGGGTGAGTTTCAAGGCGACGCATCAGCTGCTCGAGCTGTTGGATCTTGGCGTCCAGCGCCCGGTTACGCTCCTCCGATTCGGCCCGGGAAGTCTGGATGGCAGTTTCCAGGGCGTCTTTTTCACGGTTTTCGGCGGCCAGGCGCGCCTGGAGCACGGCCGCCTCGGGTGCCACGGCCGGGGCGGCCGCCAGCTGCTCCCGTAAGTAAGCAATGCTTTTTTCCCGCTCCGCCTCCCGGGCCTCCATAGCCCGCAGCTGGGCACTTAGTTCCTGCTGCATCGTGGCCCGCAGCTGTTCCAGCTCCTGCTTTTCCTGGTTGCGGGCCGCTAGGCTGGTTTCCGCAAATCCGTAGGGTGCGTCATCCAGCTCAGCAACGTCTTCGGCTCCTAGCCACCGCCAGAGCTGGGCGGCTTTCTGCTGCCAGAAGGGGTGGTGAGCATCAGCTTCTATCGGCGGCTCAGGGGCTGGCCGGTTAGCCGCGGCAGTACTTGGAGTGGCCGCCGCCAGCTCAGCGGCTAAGTACTTTAAATCGGCTGGCGTAAGCTCAATGTGGGGCGTGGCCAGCTGGGCCAGGCGGCGGGTAAAACGGCTGGGGTCGGCCAGCAGTTGAAAGTTGTTGGCCGCTGGCTCGGCATTCAGTCTCGCCTCTACTTCCGGCCCAAACCCAACTGGCTCCCCAAACAGCAGCAGGCCACTGATAAAGTTGAGGTTGGCCTGACCGGGTGCCAGGAACGGCGCCAACACCCGGGCCAGCGCGGCTTTTTGCTGCACAAACTGCTGAAAGGGGTTGTCGGCCCCGCCCGCGCTGGTGAGCGGGGTGCCGTCGAGCTGCCAGGCGGCGTGGGCAAAGTCGCGGATGGTGAGCTGCCCGCCCCGGGGCTCCAGCAACAGCAGCGTTATCAGGTGGGGCCGCAGCACCACCGCATCCACTACTTCTTTCTCGGCTAAAGGCCAGTTGCCCAGCAGCAGCGTGGCCGGCGCGTTGGGCTCGGCGGCCAGGGCCGCGCGTACGGCTTCAAACTGCTCGTGGCGGACTGGGCAGGAGAAGGGACTAAGAATGACGGCGTGCAACATAAAAAAGCAGGAGCCTCGGCCGGGGCCGGGGAGGAGGGGTGGGCGCAGTGTACGAAAGTAGCCCGGCAGTGGTGACTTAACTTTTCTGCAAAGAAGCCAGTATAGCAGGTAAGATCTTTCGCCTTATTTGCTCTACTCCCATGGATTCCACTGCGCCTACGCCCCAAAATACTCCCACGCCCACCGTGCCGCTGGACGTAACCGACCAGCAAAATTCCGCTTTGCTCGATGATACGCTGGCTTTGCTCAACAGCGGGGTGCCCGAGAAAGCCGACCAGCGCGGCCTGGGCGAAATTGACCGGTGGGAGCAGGTCCTAAGGGCTTCTGAGCGGCCTGGCCTGGCCAAAATTATCCAGGAGCTGGCCACGCTCAACCAGCAACTCAGCACCCCCGATACCGCCGCTCACGACATTGCCGAAACGCTGGCCACGCTCGGGGCCGAAACGGTGAAGGTCGCCGATGAAACCTCCGACGACTACAGCGGCCCGCTCACCCAGCTGGGCAAGCTCCTAATCAAAATGGGTTCCTCACTTTCCCGCTAGTTCCGGATTGTTACCCAACCAAAAGCCTCCGCCAAACACTGGCGGAGGCTTTTGGTTGTTAGGCGCATCCCAAGCGAAGTTGCCAGCCAATGGCGGATACCAGCCGGGGGTGCCGTACTTTTGCGCCTTCATTTTCTCGTGCCGCTTATGCCCGCCACCACGCCCGACCTCTCGCTCTACGACCCGTTCACGGGTATGCGCTTCGCCCAGCATTGCTTTCTGTGCGGCACGCCCACGCCGGCCCCGTCCGACTCGGTGCTGGTGTTCGACCAGTGGCTGCTGGAACGCTACCAGCTGGCCGACTTGCAGATCAAGTTGCTCGACCAGAGTGTGCTAGCCTACCATGAGCTGCGCATGCCCTGCTGCGCCGAGTGCCGGCAGCAGCACGTGGAGCCCCTGGAGCACACCGTGGCTCAGGCTGTGCAGGCCGGGCCTCAGGCCATACGCAGCCTCGACGAGAAGACGCTGTTTCTGTGGCTGGGCAAAATGTTCTACGGGGTGATGCTGCTCGAAATTCTCAACGAGCTGGACCCGTTGGTGAAGCCGCTTTACCCGCTGGCCGAAAACACCCAGCTGCTGCGTAAGCTGCAGTGCTTTTTCCAAGTGTTTCAGGCCCTGCGCGTACCCATCGTGTACGAAGACTTCACGCCGGCCTCTATCTTCCTACTCGACGCTGCCCCCGGGGAAGACACAATTCCCTTCGAGTACGACGACGACCTGAGCACGATGACGTTCAGCATCAAGCTCGACGAGACGGTGCTGGTCAGCTGCCTGATTGACAATGGGTTGCTGCGTCAGGCCATGGGTCGGGTGTACCGGGATGCCCAACGGCCCCTGCATCCCATTCAGGTGGCCGAGTTCAAGGCCCGGGTGTATTACGGCGCCTACCTGCTAAACGTGGTGCCCGACTATTTTCCCCGGCCCGTGCAGCCCGGTGACACTGAATTGGTGTTCGATACGCTGATTGACGACGTAACCCGCGAGATTTTTAACCCCTGGGAAAACTCGGCCTACGGCACCTCTTTGCAGGAAATGTGGAAACGGTGGCAGATTCCCTACACCGAAATCATGCGGGACCCGCGGCAACCACTGAGCTACCTCTATGATCGGGAAGGCGAGCCGCTCACCCTGGAGCGTTGGAACGGCTTGGCTGACTCCGCCGCCCAATAAGGCGTTGCAGCCGAATAGTGCAGCAAAACTAACAGCAAGTGCTTGGTGTAAAGTAGTTTAGCTGGCGTGCCACTGGGGCTCGACTTTCGTAATCTTGACGTTTTTCCACATTTCGTCCAGGTGCTCCGACTTGGCGGCCAGGATGTCCATGCAGTGGCGGTGCCGACGGTTCATCGTGTCGTGGATGATGTAGTTGCCGTCGAGCTTGGGGGAAATTCCGGTGACGCGAACCGAGTCGCCGAAGGCAAAGTCGCCGCCCCAGGGCTTGAGTAGGTCGCGCGACAGGGCCATCCACCGCATTTTGCTGGAGTGCCGCCGGGGAATGCGGGAGTTGTCGGCCGTGATGAAGGGCTCGGAATCCGTCTGCCGGGCGTCGGCTTCGTAAATAGTAGCCGTAACGGTGTAAATAGGCAGGCGACGCGGTGGACGTTTGGCAATGATGGGGGCCGAAACGAAAGCTACTGTGCGGGGGCTCAAATGAGCAACAGTAGAAGGAAGAGCTGCGGAAAAAATGGGCCGCGGGGGGAAAAGGAGGGTCAGTAGGACTAACGCAATAGACATGACGGTTAGGTTGGTGGACTCTTCTTCAGACCCGAAGAGAATGGGTTGCCTATATGGAAGGCGGGCAAGATGGGGTTAACTCTCAACTAGGCGAAAAGGTTACCGAGCCGGGAGAATAAGTCGAACGAAGAGAAGATAAATATAGACAAAATTAATAAATTATAGTGTAAATCAAATAATGAATTGCCGTAAAAGCAAGCTCTACTGCAAAAAGTACTACTTCTAACTTTCCAAAGGATAAACCCAGGGAGCGGCATGTCGTAAGCAATAGTCCAGGTATACGACCTGTTTGATCTCGCTTGCTACTTTCCAAAACCCTAGAATTCTTTGTTATGTCCTCTTTCGCACAATTCCTATTAAGACCAAGCAGCTGCGCGCTGCTCGTGGCTTGCCTTACCGTCAGCTGCTCTTCCCCATCCCAGCCCGCGGGCAGCTCAGGCCCCGCCGCCGCCGCCGATTCGACGGCTATCAATGGCCCGGCGGCCCCAGCCAACTCGCCCTTGCAGGTCGTGGCCGAGTTTCGGGAGCCCCAGATTGTGGGCGTAGCCGTGCTGCCCGATGGCCGCGTGTTCGGCGACTTTCCCCGCTGGGACGACAACCCCGTGGCGCCCATCGCCGAAATTGGCAAGGATGGCTCCGTAAAAGGATACCCCGATTCCAATTGGTGCCTGTGGAATGAGACGGTCCGCAACGAGCCCCAAAAGCACTGGATTTGCCCGCAGAGTGTGCACGCCGACAAAACGGGTATGCTCTGGGTCCTCGACCCGGCCTCGCCCGGCCTGAAAGGTACCGTGCCCGGCGGTCCGAAGCTGGTCAAGATTGACCCCAAGACCAACAAGGTGGTGCTGAATATCAGCATTCCGGAAAACGTAGCCTCGCGCAAATCCTACCTCAACGACGTACGCATCGATACCCAGAACAACTACGCCTACATCACCGAGTCGGGTGTGGGTAGCCTGGTAGTCGTGGATTTGAAGTCGGGCAAAGCGCGCAAATTGCTGGCCATGCATCCTTCCATGATGGGCGACACTACGCTCAACATTAAGGCCGACGGCCACGAAATGATTGATGCTACCGGTAAGCGGGCCCGCTTCAACGCCGATGGTATTGCCCTGAGCCAGGACCTGCAGTATCTGTATTGGAAGCCCCTGACGAGCTACAAGCTCTACCGCATCAAAACCGAAGCTCTGCGCAACCCGGCCTTGTCGGATGCCCAGCTTGCCCAGCAGATTGAAGACTTAGGCAAAGTGCCGGCCTGCGACGGAATGGAAATCGACGCTGCCAACAACCTATACCTGACCACCTTCGAAGACCACTCTATCAAGCGTCGCACGCCGGATGGCAAGATTGAAGCCGTGGTACAGGACCCCCGCCTGGAGTGGCCCGATACCTTTGCCTTCACCGCCGACGGCTCGATGTACGTCACGACTTCCGCCATCCACAAAACGCCGACCTGGAACAAAGGCGTCGGCAAACAGAACCAGCCCTACCGGATTTTTAAGTTGGCCCTGCCTAAATAATAAACGACTGAAGCGCAAAGCTTTCCGAATCCACTGGAAAGCTTTGCGCTTTATTTTGAATAGATTGACCGGCACCAATATGCCCAAACCGACGTTGCGAAAAATAAGCTTGTGAAATACAGGCATATTTGCGTAATCGAATTTAGGTTTTTGCCTTATTGTGAAGCGTAATACATTTACGCCACATCACTTAGCTCCTACCCGCATGGACGCTTACTCTTACATCGCCAATGCCCATGGCGACTACATCGACCAGCTTTACAAAGCCTATCAGGCCGACCCCGAGTCGGTAGACTTCGGCTGGCGCAAATTCTTCGAAGGCTTCGACTTCTCCCAGCAGTATCCTGCCGACGGGGAAGCCCAGGTTGTTGGCTCCGGCGTGCTCAGCACGAATGCCTCCACCGATGGCGCCGGCCAGATTCGCGCCGTGGATACGGTATCGGCCGACAAGGAAACTCAGGTCAGTAACCTGATTCACGCCTACCGCAGCCGCGGCCATTTGCGCGCCAAAACCAACCCGGTGCGGGAGCGTAAGGACCGCAAAGCCCGTCTCGACATTGCTGATTTCGGCTTGAGCGAAGCCGATTTGGACACAACGTTCAAAAACGGTGAGGCTATCGGCCTCGGTGCCGGCGCCAAGCTGCGCGACATTATTTCGGCCCTGGAGAAAATCTATACCCGCAGCATTGGCTTCGAGTATATGTATATCCGCGACCCGCAGATTCTGGACTGGTTCCGGGCCAAAGTCGAGAAGGATTCCTTGGCCTTCAACCCCGGCGTTGACTACAAAAAGCGGATCCTGAAGAAGCTCAACGAGGCCGTGGTCTTCGAGAACTTCCTGCACACCAAATTCCTGGGGCAGAAGCGCTTCTCCCTGGAAGGTGGCGAAACGACGATTCCCGCTCTCGACGCCATTATCAACAAGGCTTCCGAGCTGGGCGTGAACGAGGTCATGATTGGCATGGCCCACCGTGGCCGCCTCAACGTGCTGGCCAACATCATGGGCAAAACCTACGAGCAGATCTTCTCGGAATTCGAGGGAACGGCCGTGCCGGACTTGACCATGGGCGACGGCGACGTGAAGTACCACATGGGCTACTCGTCGGAAGTCGATACGGAAGGCGGCCGCAAAGTGAACCTGAAGCTGGCGCCCAACCCGTCCCACCTGGAGGCGGTGAACCCCGTGGTGGAAGGCTTCGTGCGGGCCAAGATTGAGCACCAGTACGGCGGCGACTACCACCAGATTCTGCCCATTCTCATCCACGGCGACGCGGCCCTGGCGGGTCAGGGCATTGGGTACGAATTGACCCAGATGTCGCAGCTGGAAGGCTACAAAACCGGGGGCACGATTCACTTCGTGATTAACAACCAGGTTGGTTTTACTACCGACTTCGAGGACGCCCGCTCGTCTATCTACAGCACCGATTTGGCCAAGATTATCGACGCGCCGGTGCTGCACGTAAATGGCGACGACCCCGAGGCCGTGGTGTTTGCTGTGCGCCTGGCTACCGAGTACCGCCAGCAGTTCCACGCCGATATCTTCATTGATATGGTGTGCTACCGCCGCCACGGCCACAACGAGTCGGATGAGCCCAAATTCACCCAGCCCACGCTCTACAACATCATCAGCAAGCACCAGAACCCGCGCGAAGTCTATAACGCGACGCTGGTGCAGCGCGGCGACGTAGATGCGCAGCTGGCTGCCCAGATGGACAAGGAGTTCCGCGAAACCCTGCAGGCCCGCCTGGATATGGTGAAGCAGAAGCCCTTGCCCTACAACTACCAGGCCCTGGAAAACGAGTGGCGCAGCCTGCGCCGCTCCAAGCCCGAGGACTTCGAACAGTCGCCCGAAACCGGTATCAGTGAAGAAGTAGTGCAGCAGGTGGGCAAGGCCCTGACCACGCTGCCCGAAGGCTTCCGCCCGCTGAAGCAGATTGAAAAGCTGATGGAGGAGCGCAAGAAGATGTTCTTCGAGACGCGGGTGCTCAACTGGGCCGCCGGCGAATTGCTGGCCTATGGCTCCTTGCTGAGCGAAAAGCACATTGTGCGCGTCAGCGGGCAGGACGTGCAGCGCGGTACTTTCTCCCACCGCCACGCCGTGTTGCACGACGCCGAAACCTCGGCGCCCTACAACTCGCTCAATTACATCGGCGAAGGCCAGGAAAAGCTAAGCATCTACAACTCGCTGCTGAGTGAGTACGCGGTGCTGGGCTTTGAATTCGGCTACGCTATGGCCAACCCCACGGCCCTGGTTATCTGGGAAGCGCAGTTTGGCGACTTCGCCAACGGCGCCCAGACCATGATTGACCAGTTCATCGTGTCGTCGGAAAGCAAGTGGCAGCGCATGAACGGCGTGGTGCTGCAGCTGCCCCACGGCTACGAAGGCCAGGGCCCGGAGCATTCCAACGCCCGCCCCGAGCGGTTTTTGCAGCTGGCGGCCGAGAATAACATCATCGTGGCCAACATGACCACGCCGGCCAACTTCTTCCACGCCCTGCGCCGGCAGCTGACCTGGAGCTTCCGCAAGCCCCTGGTGGTGATGTCGCCCAAGTCGATGCTGCGCCACCCGCTGTGCGTGTCGCCGGTCGAGGAATTTACCTCGGGCTCGTTCCGCGAGGTGCTCGGCGACGTGTACGCCGACGCCAAAAAGGTGAAGCGCGTGCTGCTGTGCTCGGGCAAAGTCTACTTCGATTTACTGGAAGAGCAGCAGAAGTCGGGCCGCACCGACGTAGCTCTGGTACGCCTGGAGCAGCTGCACCCTTTCCCCAAGAAGCAGCTCGACGCCGAGTTGGCCAAGTACCCCAAGGCCAAGCTTTACTGGGTGCAGGAAGAGCCGGAAAACATGGGCTACTGGAACTACCTGCTGCGCTTTATGCGCCGCGAGCTGGAAGACGTTATTGCCCGCAAGCCCTCGGCCTCACCCGCCACCGGTTACAACAAGGTGCACGTCAAGGAGCAGAAGGAGCTCGTGGCCCGCGCCTTCGACAAGCCCCGCGAAGAAGTAGCCGACTCCAATATCAAAGGAGCCGTGGCCGTGGCCGATAAGAGCCAGGACGCGTAGGCTAACTACTTGTTCCGGTTCAGCAGCGTCGTTAGCTTAGCCGCTGCCTTAGAGTTCAACGATTTGCCGGCTTGCTGGCATCACAACCCCTCAACTTCCCACCTATGGGTCTGGAAATTAAAATCCCCGCCGTCGGCGAATCCATCACCGAAGTGACCATTGCCAAATGGCTGAAGCAGGACGGCGACACGGTCAAGCGCGACGAAGTTATTGCCGAGCTGGAGTCCGATAAGGCCACGTTTGAGCTGCCCGCCGAAACCGACGGCGTGCTCAAAATCAAAGTAGCTGAAGGCGAAACCATCGGTATCGGTACCACCATTGCCAGCATCGACGGAGCCGGCAACGGCGCGGCTCCGGCCGCCGGTGGTGCTGCCGCCACGCTGGCGCAGCCCCAGAACGACCCAGTAGCTCCCCCGAAGAGCTCGGAAGGCAACAGCGGCGCCGCCGACCCGGTAACCCAGGGTGAGCAAAACCCGCAGGCCAGCAACCAGTCGGGCTACGGCGGCTCCCAGGCCGGCTCGGCCGATACGCCGACCGCCGCAGCTCCGGCCGGCGGTGGTGCGACGGTCGAAATGAAAATTCCGGCCGTGGGTGAGTCCATTACGGAAGTAACCGTAGCCAAGTGGCTCAAGCCCGACGGCGCCCAGGTGCAGCGCGACGAAGTCATTGCCGAGCTCGAATCGGACAAGGCGACGTTTGAGCTGCCCGCCGAAGGTGCCGGCACTCTGCGCCACGCCGTGAAGGAAGGCGAAACCATCGGTATCGGCGCTACCATTGCCCGCATTGAAGGCGGCAGCGGTGCGGCTTCGGCCCCCGCGCAGGCAGCTCCGGCGGCCGCTGCGCCAGTTGCGCCGGCCGCTACGGCTTCTAATTCGGCCAGCGCCAGCAGCTACGCTACGGGCACGCCTTCCCCGGCCGCCGGCAAAATTCTGGGCGAGAAAGGCATTGCGGCCGCCGACGTGCAAGGCTCGGGCCGGGATGGTCGGATTACCAAGGAAGACGCGCTGAACGCCCAGGCCCGTCCGGCCGCGCCGGCTCCTGCCGCAGCTCCGGCGGCGGCCCCGGCTGCCCCCGCAGCTCCGGCTGCTTCCGGCAACCGCAACCAGCGCAAGGAGCGTATGAGCAACCTGCGCAAAACGGTGGCTCGTCGTCTGGTGTCGGTGAAGAACGAGACGGCCATGCTCACTACCTTCAACGAGGTGAACATGCAGCCCATCATGGACCTGCGCAACAAGTTCAAGGACAAGTTCAAGGAGAAAAACGGTGTGGGCCTGGGCTTCATGTCGTTCTTCACCAAAGCCGTGTGCGTAGCCCTGAAAGAGTGGCCCGCCGTGAATGCCCAAATCGACGGGGACAGCATCGTCTACAACGACTTCTGCGACATCAGCATCGCCGTATCGGCCCCCAAAGGCCTGGTGGTGCCCGTGATTCGCAACGCCGAGGAACTCTCGTTTGAGGGAATCGAGAAGGAAGTGGTGCGCCTGGCCGGTCTGGCCCGCGACAATAAGCTGACCATCGAGCAGATGACCGGCGGCACGTTTACCATCACCAACGGCGGCATCTTCGGCTCGATGATGAGCACCCCGATTATCAACGCGCCGCAGTCGGCCATTCTGGGCATGCACAACATCATCCAGCGCCCCGTGGCCGAAAACGGCCAGGTAGTAATTCGGCCCATGATGTACCTGGCCCTGAGCTACGACCACCGCATCATCGACGGCCGCGAGTCGGTGTCGTTCCTGGTGCGCGTGAAAGAGCTGCTCGAAGACCCGACGCGTCTGCTGTTGGGCGTGTAATTATTAAAACAGCACCCAACTTTGCAAAAGGGCGGCCCAGATTTCTGGGTCGCCCTTTTTTTGTGCCTTCCAGTACGGAAATGCCAAGCATTTGGGCCGGCGCTACTCTATTCAATTGTCCTCGAGCACACCGGATAGTAAAGAGGACCCGGCATTGTGGCCTTGACATATACATGTGATTGAATGTATGATTTAATAAAGATACATTTATACTGTTCCATAACATTACTGGTGTAGAATCGAATGCACCAGGGAGATGCCTTGAGCGCTTGGCATCGGCTCCGAAATAAAAAATGGCTGCGGGAATACTCCAGCTGCTCAACGCCGACAAGTAAGTTCGACTTGTCTTTGCTGCCTCCTAAGGGGCAACAACCCTGAATGGTGCCCACTCCTCCGCGGACCCTGGACTAGGCCTGGCCCAGGTATCCGCCCTTGATGCACTACCCATACTATGCCGGACCTGGGTGGCCCCTAACCACCCCCGGGCTTGCAGCCTAGCTCACCTACTGGGCCTTGGCCTGTCATTTCCCCCTGTCGCCGGTTCGCTTCCTTTACCGCTGCCGCCGCAACTGGTAGCCCAACCCGCCCGCAAGGCGTTCGAACCGACGTGGCTGGGCATCGGGGGCAGGAAGGGAGTGCCTTTTTCTCCCGTTCGATTTCCATTCAAAACCGCCCTGCGCTCCTGCCTACTCCGGCTGCTTTGGCAGGGCCTCTCTTCTGCTGATTCGGCCCGGTCGAGTGAGCCCGCCACACCCTATTGCTATCTAGGCTACCCCGGTAGTCGCCTATTCTCTCATCCTAAACATTGTTGTATTATGGCACTTGGAGATGGTATCCGGCGCAATATTGCGCACGTTGAACCCGCGGAGCGCGTCCTGTTGCGCGACGCTTTAATTGAGTTGAACCAGCGCCACTATCCCGGCACCCGCACCGACGTAATTCCGGGTGGCGTAAGCTGGTGGTTTAAGATGGACGAAATCCACCAGGCTACCCACGTACACCGGGGGCCGGAGTTCGTGCCCTGGCACCGGGAGATTGTCAATTACATGGAGGCCCAGCTGCGGATAATTAACCCGCAATTGTCGCTGCACTACTGGGACTGGACCCAGGACCCGCGCAACATTCCGAACGCCAACCTGGGCGGGGGTACTACTGGGCCGCTCAATTTGTTCACGGTCGACTTTATGGGCTACGGCGGCAGCGCCCACAGCCCCGTGGGAGAACCCTGGCTGGGTGCCGGGTATTATGCTCCGGGCGCGGCCATCCACCGGGACGGAGCCGGCGGCACGCCGGCCGATCCACCCCTGGTTATCAACCGGTCGGTGAACGGGGCGCCGGTAACCGTGGCTACCAATACCGCCATTACCGATGCCGGTACCTATATCAGCATGCGCAACCTGCTGGAAAGTTCGCACGATGCCATGCACGGCTTTGTAAACATGGGCAGCCAGCATACTTCCTTCCGGGACCCGTTCGTCTTTCTGCTGCACTCGAACGTAGACCGCCTGTTTGCAAAATGGCAAACCACCCCGGGCCACCCCGACCGCCTCGACCCCGTTACGGTGTACGGGGCCGAAACCAACCTCGACGTGGTGGTGGCGGGACATGTGCAGAACCTGGCGCACAACATCGAGCCCTGGTCGTCGGGGCACGGCGAGTTCAACGACATCCGGCCCTGGGCCGAGCCCGAAAGACAGGGCATTCCCCGCCAGTACGCCCATCCGTCCATTGTTTTTCCGCCCTGCTACGATACCAATGGCACGGCCACCCCGTTGGTCGAGGTCCGTAACCTGGGTACGCCGCCGGTACTCAACTTCAACCAAGTGCCCACGGGGGAAACGGCGGTGCGGGCTGCTACTTTCCGTGTCTATGGCTGCGGCGACGTAACCATCCGGGTGAAAGCCGGGGCCGGGCCCAACGCCCCTTTTTCGGTGCTGCACCCGGCCTCCGGGAGCGTGGTCAGTCATCATGGGGTGAACCTGTACACGGACGTGCGCATCTGGCTGGCTTATACGGCCGGGGCCGCGGGCGTACCGGTAGCTGATGGCTCCGTCACGTTTGAGTGCCCGCAGAACAGCAAAGAATTCGCCTTTGTCCTCAAGGCCACGGCCGTCAACCGGCCCCGGGTAGCGGTGGTGCTGGCCCTCGACCAGTCGGCTAGTATGAGCCAACCGGCGGGCACTTCGGGCGTTTCCCGCAATGACGTGCTCAAGGATGCGGCCCGGATGTTTATGGAAGTCATTCGGCAGAACAACGGCGTGGGCTTGATCCGCTTCGACCACAATGCCTACGCCGTGGCCGACCCAGCTTTTCCCGGCCTGCCCGTCACGCTGATTACGACCGACGATATCAACCCGGGCCGGGTGGCGGCTATTGCCGCGGCAAACGCGCATACGGTCAACCCCGCGGGCAACACCTCGGTGGGCGACGGGGTGGACATGGCCCGGCAGGTCCTCAATGCTCTGCCTGCCGGAACCTACGACCAGAAAGCCATAGTAGTGCTGACCGATGGTCTGGAAAACAACCCGCTCTGGATTAATGACGTGGTGGGCTCCATTGACGGTCGAACCTTTGCCATTGGTCTGGGCAATGAAAGCCAGGTAAATACCACGGCCCTGCGGGCCCTGGCCCACAACACCAACGGCTACCTGCTGCTAACGGGGCTGCTGAGCGCTTCCATTGACGATTATTTCCGGCTGCGCAAGTATTTCCAGCAGATCCTGTCGGGCGTTACCAACACGGACATTATTCTGGACCCGTCGGGCTTTATTGCCCCCGACACCTCTATCCGGCTGCCTTTCCGGCTCACTGAAGCCGACATTGATTGCACCGTTCTGCTGATGCTGGATGAGAATGTGGTAGACCTGCAGCTGGAAACGCCCAACGGAACCCGCATCAAGCCGGGGGATGCGGCGGGGCTGGGGATTTCCTACGTGGTGGGCACTCAGAACAAGCTTTTCCGCTTTACCCTACCCGTCGCCGTAGCCGCCGGCGAGCAGGCCGGTACCTGGCACGTGGTGCTGGAAGTGAACCGGGATGAATACAAACGAGCCCTCAGCCGGATGCGCCGCCGGCAGGACCAGCAGTTTCAGACGTTTGCCACCCACGGGGCCCGCTACAGCGTCGTTATTGATACCTATTCCAATCTGCGAATGGCGGCCGGCGTCAGCCAGAACAGCTACGAGCCCGGGGCGGCCCTTACCGTTCGAGCCTCCCTGCGGGAATATGAACTGCCGGTGGAGCAGCGCGCGCAGGTGCAGGTGGAGCTGACCCGGCCTGGTGGGGTGCTTACCACCTTACCGCTGACCGAAACCGAGCCGGGAACTTTTGAAGTAGTTTCCCCGGCAGCAGTGCCCGGCATCTACCGGGCCCGGATTATGGCCCGGGGCGTTACGCTGCGGGGGGTGCCCTTTACCCGGGAGCACACGGCAGATGCGGCAGTGTGGCCCGGGGGAAATCAGCCTTACCAGCCCCCACGGCAAGCCGGAGGCAAAGACGACTGGTGCCACCTGCTCACCTGCCTGCTCAGTGACAAGAACCTGTCGCGCGAATTCGAGGAACGCTTGCTGCGGGAGGGTATCAGCCTGAAGGGGATAAGACAGTGTGTTCAGGGGTTCTGTGGTCCTAAAAGTCGCCCCGCGGGCTAAGCTCCCCGCTGGCGCACACTACCAGCGCGTATTGGCCCCCCAACCTGGCTGCGGTGGAGTACCGGCTCCGCACGCCAAATTATACCACTGGTGAACAGAACCCGCGTGCGAAAGCGCGCGGGTTCTGTTGTTGGGGATAACGAGGCATTGCCAGCGTGGTTCGAATTAAAAGCGCGCTGCAATACCAAACCCGCGCTATTTCCAGTAAGTTAGGCCGCTACCCGGTAGTCGGTGGTGCTGCCGGCAGGGCTGCTAACATGAAGATATAATGGAAAATACCTCGACGAAGATTGCCATTCTGGGCAGTGGCAACATTGGAATTTCACTGGCCAAAGGACTGGTCAAAGCGGGCATGGCGGCCCCCGAAGCCATAACTCTGACCCGGCGCAACGCCGCGGCCCTGGCGCCGCTGGCCCAGGCCGGCTACCAGACCACCTCCGACAATCTGGCCGCCGTGGCCCAGGCCGACATCGTGGTGCTGGCCGTGCTGCCCCAGCAGCTCAACAAGCTGCTCGACAGCATTAGCAGCGCCATTAACCCCGAGCAGCACCTGTTTATTTCGGTAATTTCCGGGGTCAGCTGCCTGGATATCCGGACTCAGGTGGGCGCCCCGGTGCGCGTGGTGCGGGCCATGCCCAACACGGCCATCGGCATCGGGCAGTCCATGACCTGCATTGCCAGTGACCAAGATGTGGACGATGACCTGGCCCTGGTGGAAAAGCTGTTCGATACGGTGGGCATGACCGTGCGCATCAATGAGGAGCTGATGACCTCGGCCACGGCGTTGTGTGCCTGCGGGGTGGCGTTTTTTCTGCGGGCTATTCGGGCGGCTTCTCAGGGCGGCACCGAAATCGGCTTTCACGCCCACGACGCGCTGAAGATGGCCGCCCAGACTGCCAAAGGGGCCGCCGACCTGCTGCTGCAATTGGCTTCCCATCCCGAGCAGGAAATTGACAAGGTGACTTCCCCCAAGGGCTGCACCATTGCCGGCCTCAACGAAATGGAGCACCACGGCTTCAGCTCGGCCCTGATCAAAGGCATTAAACTGTCGGCCGATAAGGCGGGCAAGCTCTATAAGGAAGGCTAAAGCCAAAAAAAATACCGACTCTCAAAATGGGAAATAGGTGAGATTTGAGTCAGTTGCTGGCTAGTTAAATATCAGATATAGTTATATAAAACGCCATTTCTCAATATGAGAAATGGCGTTTTCATTGCTGGAATGCATATTATGCTGTTGAGTGGGTGCAAAAACTGTTGTTTTAGATGAATTGAATTTTATAGCTTTATATAACCGCTCCTGTCTAAGAATCAATTTGTTGGGCTATGAAACACCTTTTACAGACGATTAAAAGCTTTTCGGCTCCATCCTGCCCATCCTGTCCTCAGGCTACCAAAGGAGCTTTGGGTGCTTGCCACATCGAGCAACTAGGGCTCTTATCGTCGGGCAAGACCAGCCAGGTATATAGCAAAGGACAGGTGATTTACGCCGAGGGAGGAGTTTGCCAGGGCTTGCACTGCCTTTATCAGGGCAAAGTGAAAATCACTAAGATTGGCGGCGACGGCAAGGAGCAGATCATCCGGCTGGCTAAGGGTGGGGACCTAGTCGGTATTTGCGCGCTCTGGGGCGAAACTACCTACCGCACCTCGGCCGTAGCCCTCGACGATTGTACGGTGTGCCTGCTGCCCCGGCAGGACGTGCTGGCCCTGGTGCAAACCAACGTGCAGTTTGCCGGAGCCCTGCTCAAGCACCTCTCGCAGGCCCTGAACTCATCGGATCAGCGGGTGCTGAACATGGCCTACAAACCCGTGCGCGAGCGGCTGGCTGATGCCCTGCTGCTGCTCCAGGAAACGTACCAGGAGTCTGATACCCTAGATTTCAGCATGGCCATTTCCCGCGACGACCTGGCTTCCCTGGTTGGTACGGCCAAGGAAACGGCAAGCCGGCTGCTGTCGGAGTTCAAGGAAGACGGCATCATTGCGGCCAAGGGCAGCCAGATTACGATTCTGGCTCCGGAAAAGCTGGTCGAAATCAGTACGCAGTACGCATAAAGCGGCAAAACCCGCCCCTACCAATCAGGCCCACCCGGAATATTATCCGCGGTGGGCCTATCTGTGTTGAATAAGTGCAATATGATATGTAATTGAATATTAAATAGTCGGGCATAAGGTTGGGGCTATTGCCTAACGCAGAGCAGCAGGAGCGGTTGAGCTATACGTAAGTACAGGGTTTACAATGTTATTAGGCCGAATTGCGGAGTAAAGTTTGATAAGGATCAACAAAAAAAGTGAGCTAGCTCATTTTTTAACTAGATAATTCCCTTGAAATTTGACTTATCAAACGAGGGTGTTAGTAGGACTTATCCTGGAATACGTGCTGTTGATGATTTTGCTGTTCTAGCTCATTTATTTAAAAAAGCTAATTGTTCGCAGGCCCGCTCGTACGGCCTGTGAGCATAACCCGACGCTCTACTCAACCTGTTTTTCTTGTCTTGGTCTTACGGGCTCGTCCGCGGGCTTAGCTGGTAGCTTACACCCCTCCCGTCAGCGTTTCAACTTCTCATTTTACCTCTTACAAATCACACAAATGGCTTACTCAGACAATTCTCCCGCCGGTAAAGTAGTGCAAGGCATCATCTCGGACCTGCCGAGCCTGGTTGCCGTAGCAGTAGTAGACGCCGGTTCGGGCATGAGCCTGGCCTCGCATTCCAATTCCCCTTCCCTCAACCCCGATACGGCTGCGGCCTACAACACCGAAGTGGTAAAGCAGAAGCAGAAGGCCATGTCGGCCCTGAAGCTGACCGGTGAGAAAATCGAGGACATTCTGATTTCGCTCAGCAACCAGTTTCACCTGCTCAAGCTCACCGAAAACGGCAGCAAGTTTATCTACCTCGTCGTGAACTCGCGCGACACGAACCTGGCCATTGCCCGCGAAGTACTGCGCACCCACGTGGCCACGCTCAACTAAAGCGGCTACCCGTAGTATGCGGGCCTTTTTCGGGTGCCGGGCCGTAGGCCGGGAGCCCGAAAAAGGCCCGGCGGGCTTGCGTCCCAGGGCCCGCCATCACTCTAGGAAGGGCAGATGCTGACATGAAGCTTGATTTTTTTAGCCGGCTGCCGTTTGCCAGCTCCGGCGCTACCCACCAGATTATTTCGAGTGCGGCCGGGCCGGAGCGTGCGGCCGCCGAAGCCATTCTGCGGCAGCTCCTGACTGATTTGCCCGAGCTGCTCATCGGCGCGGTGGTGCAGTTGGGGTCGGGGCAGGCGCTGGCCTCGTACGCCACCTCCCGCGACTTCAACCTGAGCAAAGTATGCGGCTACAACGCGGAGGTGGTGCGGCAAACCCAGCAGCTCTTGCAGGCCCTGCGGCTGACCGATGAGCACATTGAAGACATTCTGATTACGCTAAGCGGGCAGCTGCACTTGCTGCGGCTGTTGCCCGACGGCCAGCGCCTGCTCTACGTGGTAGTGGATTGCCGTGACACGAACCTGGCCCTGGCCCGGGCCGTGATGCGCGCTTGTGTAGGAGGGTAGTAGAGCCGTGGCGTACCCCTGAGTTTTACTGGTGATGACAGTAGGCGCGTCACCGGCCGGATTTCCTCCTTTCATCCCTTTATACCCCCTTACGTATGAAACTAACCGCTTCTCCTTTTAATCCGCAGACCGGTGAGCTGCTGCCCGTGTACCGGGATGCTTACCTGCGCGGCGACCTGGCCCACGCCCACACCCGGGCCGTGGATGCCTACCTGAAAACCAATGGCCACAGCGCCGACGACACCCTGCGCCGCTTCTACGAAATGAAGCAGCAGGGTGAGCAGGTGCGCCCTGTGGGCTGGGTTCAACGGCAGTTCGAGCTGATCCGGACCGAGCCCAAGCGGTTCCGGCAGCGGGCCGCCGCCATGGTAGTAGGTGGAGCCCTGCTCGGCGGGGCCGTATTTGCCGGCACCAGCCTGCCCAATGAGCCCGTTGAGGAAAACGTAGTGCTGCTGCCCGCCTCCGCCGAGGCCGCCGAAGCATCCAGCGCCCTGCTCACGATGACCGTGCGCGGCCGGATTCTGGACGAGAACGGCAAGCCCCTGGTGGGCGCCACGGTGCTGCAGAAAGGCACGTTCCGGGGCGTGAGCACCAACGCCGACGGGTCGTACTCCATGCGGGTGCCCGTGGGCCAGAACACGCTCGTGTACGGCTACGGTGGCTACACCAACGACGAAGTCCAGATCAGCGGCAGCAGCACCCAGAACGTGACGCTGCTGCCCCGCGACAAAGCCGAGCAGAAAGCCCTGAAAAAGGCGCGGCGCTGGTGGTCGTTGTAAGCCCAAAAACGCAGTTGAAAGGCTTATAGGCGCAAACAATTACGCTTGAAGTGAAAGCAAGAACCTACCGTAAGCATGTCTTGGCGGCCCAGAAAGCGGCAGTAGCCCAACAGGCGGAGCCCAAAGCCAGTCGGGTTATCCAGGGCCTGGTACAGGCGCTGCCGGGTTTGCTGGCCGCCGCCGTGGTCCAGACCGACTCGGGCAACACGCTGGCCCAGCACTCGGCCACCGACCAGCTCAACCCGGCCACCGCGGCAGCTTACAACGCCGAAGTGGTGCGGCAGAAGCAGAAAGCTATGGCCGCCCTGCAGCTAAGCGGGGAAACCATCGACGACATCCTGATTAGTCTGAGCACTCAGCTACACTTAATCAAGCTTTCCGCCGATGGCCGCCAATTCATTTATTTGGTAGCCAATGCCCGGGACACCAACCTAGGTTTGGCCCGCGAGGCGCTGCGCCACAGCATGGAGGAACTGGAATAGCGCAGCCCCGGGGGCCGGTTTTGCCTCACATCACCCCAAAAAGAAACCCGTACTGGACTGCAGTACGGGTTTTTTCTTGGGTAAACCGGTAGCGTGTGGAGCACTACGGTTTGGGGTGGGGAGAGTGAAAGAAGGAAACCAGGACAGATTTGCGGAAAAAGGTTGGGTGGGAAAGGAAAGGCGGGTGGGTTAGTCGACGGGCAGCTCGCGGGAGCGGCTCAGACTGAGGCGGGTGGCCATCTGGCGGGCCAGTTTCTTGGCTTCTTCGGCTTTGGAGCCCGAGAAGCACTCTTCGACGGCGGAAGAAAAGAGCTTCACCCAATGCTCGATGTGAGGGCCGCTGGTGGGTAGGGCCAGCTGCTCGGGCAGGGGCTCACCTTCCTGAGTGCCCTGGCCCAGCAGCGTGCTGCTCCAGTAGCGGTACTGGGTGGTGAGGTAGTGAGGCCAGTGAATCCGGGCCGCCGCGCCGAAACGGGCTCCTAACAGCGTGTCGTTGGTAGCTTTGGAGCACAGCGTGTCGACCAAAGTCTTGATGTCGCCTTCGGTACGAATGTCGGGGAGCGTAGCAGATGTTTTCATGAGCGGCGTCTTAGCGAGTGGAGTACCAGATACGTAGCGAATTTACGCAGGTTACATGACATTCGCTCTATTTATCTGCATATTTATCATAAAAAATAGGAATAAGGGTATGAAAAAACGTTTGCACAAGCTGCCAAAGCGTTTTAGCCCAGTTTTTGGGTAGCCCAACAATCTTCTGAATCAGGTGTTTTGTCGGCCGCCCAACACTACCAATACCACAGCGGCCACAATCAGGGCGGCGCCGCCGAGCATGCCCACGGTAAGCTGCTCGCCGGCGAAGGCCCAGCCCAGCAGCACGGCCACCACCGGATTGACGAAGGCATAAGTGCCCGCCAAGGCGGGCTCCACGGCCCGCAGCAGCCAGATATAAGCCGAAAACGCCACGATGGAGCCCAGCGTAACCAAGTACGCATACGCCAGCCAGGATTTGGGCGTCACGGCGGCCAGGCTGAAGTCATGGGCTTCGCCGCGCGCCAGACCAATAATGAGCATGGTCAGGCCCCCGCAAATCATCTGCATGCCGCCGGCCAGGAAAGGGGAGGAGGCCGCCTGCTTTTTCTTGGAGTATAACGAGCCGATGGCCCATACCAGGGCCGCCACCAGCACCAGGGCAATGCCCACGGCCTCATGACCCGGAATGGCCACGTGACTCACGCCCGGGGTGCGGGCCAGCAAATACACGCCCAGCAGGCCCAGTACCAAGCCTAGAGCCACCCAGGGCGTGGGCCGGGCCGCCACCCCGCTTACCCAACCTAGCAGCGCCAGAAACATCGGCACGGTGGCTACCAGCAAGGAGGTCATGCCCGAGGGAATGTACTGCTCGCCCAGCGTGACGCCGCCGTTGCCGAAGGTGAGCAGGCAGATGCCGATGATAACGGCCGTGGCCCAGCCCTGGCGGGAAGGCGCCGCCTCGCCCCGCAGCCGCATAAAAGTGTACAAAATCAGCCCGGCCAATAAGTAGCGCGAGCCGGCCATGAGCAGGGGCGGAATACTGTCGATGGCGAAGCGGATGCCCAGGTAAGTGGAGCCCCAGATAAGATAGACGATGGCAAAGGCCCCCAGAATGGCGGCCCGCGACGGAGCGGTAGAGTTCGGCATAAGGCAGAAATTGACGCCGTAAACCTACGGCAAACTCCGCCACCCGGCCACCCGAAACCTGCGGAGTCTTACTTTTGGAGGACTACCACCAGGGCTACTGGCAACTTCCGCTCCGGCTCCGGGTCTGTATACCGCTCTACTTGCTTCTTCATGTTTCGAACCCTTCTTTTCCTGACGGCCTTCCTGGGCCTGAGCTCCGCCGCCTCGGCCCAGCTGCTGCAAGCCAAGTCCGGTGCCTCCCGCGCCGACTCCCTGCGCGGCACGCTCACGCCCCTGCGCACCTGCTACGACATCAACTACTACCACCTCGACGTCACGCTCAACATCGACGACCGGTCATTGAGCGGCTCTAACCTGTTCCGCTTCACGGCCACCCAGGACTTCACCCGCCTGCAGTTCGATTTGTTTGCCAATCTGACGGTGGAAAAAGTGGTGTACAAAGGCCAGAGCCTGCCCTTTACCCGGGAAGCCAATGCCGTGTTCGTCACCTTTGCCCAGCCGATTAAAGCCGGCAGCCGGGACGAATTCACGGTGTTTTACTCGGGTAAGCCCCGGGTGGCCGAGCGTGCCCCTTGGGACGGCGGCCTAGTGTTTACCAAGGACGCCAACGGCAAGCCCTGGGTAGCTACGGCCGTGCAAGGCCTGGGCGCCAGCGCCTTCTGGCCCAACAAAGACCACCAGGCCGACGAGGTAGACTCCATGCTCATCAGCGTGACGGTGCCCCAGGGACTGACGGACGTCTCGAACGGGCGGCTGCGCAAAACCACCAAGCTCAAGGGCGGCCTGACCCGCTTCGACTGGGCCGTGCGCAACCCCATCAACAACTACGACGTGGCCCTGAACGTGGGCGACTACACCAAATTTACCGACAGCTACGATGGCGAGAAGGGCCGGCTCAGCCTGGAATACTGGGTGCTGCGCGAGAACCTGGCCAAGGCCAAAACGCACTTTGCGGCCAACGTGAAGCCGATGCTTAAGTCGCTGGAGTCGTGGTTTGGGCCCTATCCATTTTATGAGGACGGCTACAAGCTCGTGGATGCGCCCCACCTGGGCATGGAGCACCAGAGCGCCGTGGCCTACGGCAACAAGTACCAGAACGGCTACCTGGGCCACGACCGGTCGGCCACGGGCTGGGGGTTGAAGTGGGACTTTATCATCATCCACGAGAGTGGGCACGAGTGGTTCGGCAACAACATCACCTCCAAGGACATTGCCGATATGTGGATTCACGAGTCGTTTACTACGTATTCCGAGGCCCTGTTCACCGAAAGCCAGTTTGGCAAGCCCGCCGGCCAGGAGTACCTGCACGGGCAGCGGCGCAACATCCAGAACGACGGCCCCATCATCGGGCCCTACGGCGTCAACCAGGAAGGCTCGGGCGACATGTACGACAAGGGCTCCAACCTGCTCAACATGGTCCGCACCATCGTCAACGACGACCAGAAGTGGCGGCAGATTCTGCGGGGCCTGGGCCAGCAGTTCTACCACCAGACGGTTACCACGGAGCAAATCGTGGGCTACCTCAACCAGCAGAGCGGCAAGAACCTAACGAAGGTATTCGACCAGTACCTGCGCTACGGCAGCATCCCGACCCTGGAAATCCGGCAGGAGGAAGGCAAGGTGCTGGCCCGCTGGGTGGCCAACGTGCCCGATTTCGACATGCCCGTGCGGGTACGCGTCAAAGGCGGGCAGTACGGCTTCATTCAGCCCAGTACCCGCTTCCAGGAAATCAGCCTGCCCGGCGCCACCAAGGACAACCTCGAAGTCGACACGTTCAATTACTACATCGGCGTACTGGTAGACTAGCGGTAAATGGGTGAATGAGTGAGTTCGTATTATTGAGCTCCTTTTCACGCTTTTGTTTCAATGATTCGCACCCTGCTATTCCTTGTTCTGGTTTTCTGTGCCCACACAACTCGGGCGGCCTCGGGTTTTGCTGACCTCAAGCCCGGGCCCCATACCGTGGGCTTCCGCGTGGTGCAGCAGTACGACTATGCCCGGGCCTACAAAGGCCGCACCGATGCCGTAACGGGCAAACCCACGACCGGCGAACTGGCGCGGCCCATCCAAACCCTGGTGTGGTATCCGGCCCAGAAATCAGGGGCCCCCATCCGGTATGCCGATTACCTGCGCACCGAGGCTACCGACGACAACTTCACCCGAACCGATGCCGAAGCCGCCGCCTTCCTGGCCGACAAGCTGCAGTGGGCTGCCGCCCAGGTAGGCCCGAAGCACGCCCAGCAGCTCTTTGATCAGCGCATGTGGGCGGTGCGCAATGCCCCGGCCGCTACGGGCAAGTTTCCGGTGGTAATTTATGCCGCCGGCGGTGGCGGCACCGCCCACGAAGCCGCCGACCTGTGCGAGTATCTCGCCAGCCACGGCTATGTGGTGCTGGCCAGCCGCAGCCTGGGCACGCGCACCAAGGACATGAATTTCGACGCCGAGGGGCTGGATACGCAGGCCCGGGACATCCAGTTCCTGCTGTCTTACGCCCACACCCTGCCCCAGGCTGACATGGCCCACGTGGCCGCCGCGGGCTGGAGCTGGGGCGGGCTGGCCAATGCCCTGGCGGCCACGCAAGACTCGCGCATTGACGCCATCGTCAGCTTTGATGGGACCAAAGCCCAGGAAGACACCAAACCCGTGTCGCGCGTGCGCCTGACCGTGCCGTGGCTCTATGTGCAGCGCCGTTCCGAATCGGTGCGGGAGCTGAGCGCCAAAGGCATGCAAACGACGGGCATTCTACTCAACGAAGCCAAGTACGCGGACCTCTACCACGTGGTCATGAACCCGATGGAGCACGTCGACTTTTCGACCATCGGACTGCGCTTTGCTGAGCCGGCGCACTTCACGGAGTATGCCCGCGCGGAGGTGGAAACGGCCTACCACTGGACCTGCCGCTACACCCTCGAATTCCTCAACGCTACCCTAAAGGGCGACGCCACCGGCCAGCAGTTTCTGGACCGTACGCCCCGGCAAAATGGCGTCCCAGACCATATGGCCCGCCTTTACCACCTGCCCGCCCGGCCCGGCCCCGTGCCCACGCAGGCCGGTTTCGCGGCGGCCCTGGCTCAGGATGGTTTTGGCCAGGCCCTGGAAATCTACCGCCGCCTGCAGCAGCAAGAGCCGACGTTTGCCTTGTCGGAAGGCGACTTGAACACCTGGGGCTATCAGCTCCTGCGCGAGGCCCGCGACCTGCCCGCCGCCCGGGCCATCTTCGCCCTGGGCACCGAGCTCTACCCCAACGACGCCAATCTGTTCGACAGCCTGGGCGAAGCCGACGAGAAAAACCAGGACATCCAAGCCGCCATTACCCACTACCGCCGCTCCCTGCAGCTCAACCCCGCCAACCACAACGCCCGGCAGCGCATCCAAGCCCTTGGCCCCCCGCGGTAATGTAGGGGAGTGTGGTTGAATGTGGAGAATGTGAGGAATGTGTCCTTCGGGTGCCTCGGCTGCGCCTCGCAATGACCCATTTCTCACATTTCTCACATTCTCCATATTCAGCACATTCCCCACATTCCCCCTCATTAGCACATTCAACCCACATTAGCACATTAGCACATTAACCCCGTACCTTCGCCCCTAGTTGATTCTCACTGAATTCACCTTAGCATGAACCAATACGACGTTACCGTCATCGGCTCCGGCCCCGGCGGGTATGTGGCAGCCATCCGCTGCGCCCAGCTCGGCTTCAAAACGGCGCTGATTGAGAAATATCCCACCCTGGGCGGCACCTGCCTCAACGTGGGCTGCATCCCGAGCAAGGCCCTGCTCGACTCCACCGAGCACTTCCACAATGCCGGCCACACCTTCAAGGAGCACGGCATTGAGCTCAGCGACCTGCAAATCAACATGAACCAGCTCATCGACCGCAAAAACGGGGTGGTGAAGGCCAATACTGACGGCATCCAGTTCTTGATGAAGAAGAACAAGATCGAGGTGCTGCGCGGCGTGGGCTCGTTTGTTGACAAAAACCACATCAAGATTACGCCCACCGAGGGCGGCGAGGAGCAGCAGATTGAGACCAAGCACGTCATCATCGCCACCGGCTCCAAGCCCACGGTGCTGCCCTTCATTGCCCAGGACAAGGAGCGCATCATCACTTCCACCGAGGCCCTGAACATCCGCGAAGTGCCCAAGCACATGATTGTCATCGGCGGCGGCGTAATCGGCCTGGAAATGGCTTCCGTGTACGCCCGCCTCGGCGCCAAAGTGTCGGTGGTAGAGTTTATGGACTCGCTGATTCCGACCATGGACCGCGCCCTGGGCAAAGAGCTCAAGCGCATCCTGGGCAAAATCGGCATCGAGTTCTTCCTGAGCCACAAGGTGACCGGCGCTACCCGTGAGGGCGACGCCGTGACCGTGACGGCGACCAACCCCAAGGGCGAGGAAGTGAAGTTCGAGGGCGACTACTGCCTGGTGGCCGTGGGCCGGGTGCCCTACACCGCCGGCCTCAACCTGGAAGCCGCCGGCATCGAAATGGAAGAGCGCGGCCGCATCAAGGTCGATGAGCACCTGCAAACCTCCGTGCCCGGCATCTACGCCATCGGCGACGTGATTCGCGGCGCCATGCTGGCCCACAAGGCCGAGGAAGAAGGCGTGTTCGTGGCTGAAACCCTCGCGGGCCAGAAGCCCCACGTCAACTACCTGCTGATTCCGGGCGTGGTCTACACCTGGCCCGAAGTGGCCGGCGTGGGCTACACCGAAGAGCAGCTCAAGGAGCAGGGCAAAGCCTACAAAACCGGCAACTTCCCCTTCCGCGCCTCGGGCCGCGCCCGCGCCTCCATGGACCTCGACGGCTTCGTGAAAGTGCTGGCCGACAAGGAAACCGACGAAATCCTGGGCGTCCACATGATTGGCCCCCGCATCGCCGACCTCATTGCCGAGGCCGTGACGGCCATGGAGTTCCGCGCCTCGGCCGAGGACGTGGCCCGCATGAGCCACGCCCACCCCACCTACGCCGAAGCCATGAAGGAAGCCTGCCTCGCCGCCACCGAGAACCGGGCGATTCATATGTAAGCCCTAATTGCTTAAAAGAACAGCGCCGGTAAATCATCGACTTGATGATTTACCGGCGCTGTTCTTTTAAGCTGAGACCTTCTTTTTCGACGCTCTTTTTTGCTATTACACCTACTCTGGTATTATATAATTTCATTAATATATTCGGGCAAATTTTCATTCACACTTCAATTATTCATGAATAAACTTCTACTATCCTTTTGGTTTTTCTTGCTGATACTAGCCCCCAAAGTTCACGCCGCAGACGATCCAGCCGCTTTGGTTAAGACCGCAACAGAGAAAAAAGAAGCGGCGCTAAAAGAAAGAGACCGGCTGCTTACGGCTGCAAAACTAGCCATAGAGCTAGCTGAGAAAGAGGAAAAGCCGGATGCCAAGGCAGCGGCTACGGCAGAATTTAAAAAGAAGGCGGCCGAGGCCGACAACGCCGCTAAGAAAGTCGAGCGAGCGGATGCCGCGCTAAGCAAGGCCACCGCCGCCGTGGCAGCAAATGAGCTGTTTCTTAAGCACAAGAAAGCTGCGGAAGAAGCCGAAACCGACCAAACCACCGCGCAGGGAAACCTGAAGAAAGCCCAGGCAGAATACACCGCCGCTCAAGAATCCGAAAAGCTCGCTTTTACTGCCCTCTCCGGCGCTAATGACAATACCCGGGCTATACTCACTGAAAAGTTGCGCGCGGAGCAGGCCCTGACAGCTTCCGCGAAAGGCCGGTTTGAGGTTGCTACCCAGAATCTGGCTGCTGCCGATACCAAGGTGGCCTCCGCGGCTGAGCAAGCCGGTAAGAGCAAAGCCTCCGCTAAGAAAACCCTGGAGGAAGCCAAGCTGGCGGCGTTTAAGGTAGATGAAGCCGAAAAAGAAGATGAGGACGATAAGAAGGATGAGGCAACCGCCAAAGAGTTTTCTCCCTTCCGCTTGTGGGTAGGCACCAACCTCGATTTGCTGGACGGGGTTAAGACCGCCAAGTTTTACGGCAACATTGACTTCACTACCCCTATTTCCGATGACAGTAAGCACCTACTGCTGGGCGTGGGGGCGTTTCAAAACCGTTATGTATCCGTCGATTCGACCCGGCGGCCGGCTTTTGCCACTGACCGGAATTTTAGCGCTCCTATTGTTCGTGACTCCATTGATGTCGTGCGGACCAGCTACAACAATACCCCCACGCGGACTATTAATAGCCTGGGCTTTTACACGCTGATTGGTTGGCGGCTTTGGAGTAACGGTGACCAGTTTAAGGTGACTGGGATGAATAAAAGCATCAGCAATGTCAATATATACTTTGCCCTGCGCACCGATATTATCCGTCGGGAGTACATCACTAATAACAAGTATGAATTCCTAAATAGGGACACCAGCCGGGTGGCTCTGGTCGATGGCCGGTACCGACTCTTTCCCTTACCTCCCGACCGCACGGTTAATCGTTTCGTTAAGGTAATTCAGGTAGGTGCGCCAATCTTTATTGTTACCCCGAGCCTGGAAGTGCGCATTATGCCACTGTTTGGGTTGTCTTTTGAAGAGAAAGGCACCCATCCGGTTGCTAGCACAAGCTTCAACGTAACCGAAAAGGCTCTGGGGTTGAGTATCGGGGGCGAAGTGCGTACCCTCTTCAGCGATGAGCCGCCCTTGATGAACCTGTACATCGCCAAGTCTTTTACCATCAAAGATTTCAAGGACTTGGTCAAGTTCAATTAGGAAGGGCTGGCCTAGTTCAATTCGGGTGCACTTCAGGCTGTTAAAGCCACTAGTTTATCAGCAGGAGTGCGGTCAGGTTCGCTGACGTGTAGCTTCCGATTCTGCAACCAGCATATGCCAAAGCCCACCTCACCGCCACCGAGAACCGGGCCGTTCATATGTAAAACTGGCTCAAGTGATGCATAGAACGTCATGCTTCATCTGGCGTCCGCCTGCCGAAGCATCTCTACCGCTTCGTTGTTTAACCCAGAAAAGCGGCTGCAGCTCCCCGGGGCTTCAGCCGCTTTGCGTTTCAGCAGGCTGAGCACCGATGACTTGCTCGGGGTTTTCACCATTAAAAATCCGGCTGCTATAAATTGAACTTCGGTTTCTATAAACAAGCCGAGCCTCAGTACCAGACCTTTGCAGCGTCACATAGCTTGCTACCGATGGAAAAGAATGCTCAAAGTGCCCGTCACCAAATCCAACTATTGCTCGACCAGTTAAGCGCGGCCTGGAAAGCCGGTGACGGTGCACAATTCGCCGCCAGCTTCACCGAGGATGCCGACTATGTTGTCTTCGACGGCAGCCACCTGCGCGGCCGCGCCGCTATTGCGCAGGCTCATCAGGAGTTGTTTGAGGGTCTGATGCGGGGCTCCGAGCTGGTGGGCGGCTCTATCACTGACTTTCAGCTGTTGTCCCCCACCGTGGCCCTGCTGCATAGCGTCGGGGCCGTTAGAATGCGCTGGCAAAAGAAGGCCCCGACGGGCCGTAACTCCATTCAGACCCTGGTAGCTATTGAAGAGGAAAGCGGCAGCTGGAAGTTGGCGGCCTTCCAGAATACCCGAATTGCGCCGCCGGGCCTCCTGACAAAGCTGTTCTTACGCCTAATGAAGTAACCTAGGGTAACTGCTCAATGCCCCCGATAACACCTGCCTGACCCTCCAACAGCTTGTGCCGCCGCTCCGGCAGCTGCTCCAGCAACCCTTGCCGCCCGGTCCGCACATCGTCTCCCTGTAGTTCCGCATCGTAAGGCAGAAACGCCACAGCGGCCGGAGCTACTAAAAGCTTCGGCCGCTGTTGTGTATGATCAATTGTGAATATAGAAAAAAAGCTCGCTGCCTTAGCAGCGAGCTAAAAAGATTCTACAAGCACAACTCACTATGCAGACGAGGAGGGCATAGTCTTACGTTATCATGCCATCCCAGGCCTATTGCCTACGAATAGGAAAAACCGTACAAGACGGCCCAAATTTTAAGGAGATGCTGCATGTGAAATCTTTTGTAAAGCAAAGTTATGAAAAACTAACGAAGTTTAGTGGGTATCAGTTTTTTTTATTGGATTTTACTTTGGATTTTAGTAAAGAATATCTTGCAGAGTATTTTCTTCTCAAGCCTATTTCATCTAGAGTGCTCTTTATATCAGAAATAGATAAGGAATCAAAGTTATAATCATTTCTAATATGTAATCTGATATACTCATGTACATTCTCGCATGTAGGACCAATCAAACTATCTGAATCGAGTAAGTAATTCTTATATGTTTTGTTTATAAAATATTTAAGACCTATCATTTGAATTGTATTGATATTAATCAACTTGGCTATTCTTAAACAAATATCTGAATAGCTGATTGCGTGATGAGGTTTGAGGGTTAATTTGCCATTGCTATCTACTATCGGTGGAGGGGAAATTTTTCTTCCTGGAATCACTGTAGGCCAAGATTCTATAGCTTTTGTAAATTCTTTAGAAGAGCTAATTTCCTCTAAAGTAGAGTTAGCTTCTCCCATTCTATGTACAATACAATGTCTTGCGTGGGTATAAAAATTATATGCTGGTGTCAGATATTCTATTTCACTGTAATCCCAATCGAATTGCGAAAACATATATTGGACGCTGTTTAGGCTGTCGTTGCTATTATCTGTGTTGTTCTTTTTGTATTCGGAGAATGAGCCGTTTATTTCATCTAAAAATACTTCAAATGAAGAATATACGCGAGCAATTGCAGATTCTGTTATCTGGAATTTTAGCTTTTCTAACTCTTTAAATGGGTTATTGTATGTTGTTTGTGTCCATCTTTCTCCAGCGCTGGTAATCAATTCGCTAATTAGTTTGGATAATTTATTCGGATCATCATTAGATGAGGATAAAAAGTTAACAGAAGCAACTGATAATTTTATATAAGAATTTATTGATATGTGAAAATCTATAAATTTGTTGAGTTGTGAAGTTGTAGGTCCGTCGCTGAACATGATTTGTGACGCTGTTGTGTTGATTTAGTTTGGTTTTTGTAGATGTATAAGCTGTTAGACTTATCAGTTGTGTATACTATATAGAGAAACTGTACGTCTCTTACAATAGCTTAAAATTATCCCTTGGTCATTTGGTGCTACTGGCCTTAGGTAGTATAATTTTGCCTTCCAGCAGCTTGCTCAGGTCTTCAATGTGCCTCAATACTGTGCAGGGTGAAGCTATGCTGGAGTCAGGGCGAGGTATTTGGGATGTCTACTCCTCAGTCGCTGGTGTATTTATGGCACTATGGTTTCTAGCGGTATAGGCGCTAATTCAGGCTTTGTTTCATAGAGTGCCTTATCTACGTTACATATCACCTTGCGCATGATTGAATTTACGTCAGCGTTTCTCACCACGTTATATATATGTTCAAGCTCATTAATTATAAGTGTTTTATTATTTTGAATAAATGATTCGTCTAGATGTGAAATAGCTTCTATTGCTCTTTTTGAATGAACTTTGTATATTTCTTCCGGGAGATATTGTTTGGATCTTAATGTATTTAAGCATATAGTTCTTGCTATTTTTTGTTCGGTGTTCTTCGATCCTGAACTTAATACTGTTTTAACTTGGTTGATAAGTTGATATACGTCTTCTGAAGATGTGAAGCAATGTTTTACCTCTTCAATAATTGCTCCTTGTTTCGTGTATTCGGATTTTTCTAATCTCTCCAATATTCTGTCCTTAGTAGCGGGAATTACGTTCCTGTCATCTATACTTTCAAGTAATTGCTTTGCTTGTGTGAGGGATAAATCAGCCTTGTTTATAAAAAAATATAAAGGGCTATATTGACCTCGATGATAGAGCAATTGCTGTAGCATTAATACTGGATGCTCACAAACGCCTGAAAAGAATGATTCATAAATTTCTGTCTCTTTAGTTAAAGTTAGGATATGCTTTTCTATTAAGTCATTACCATCCTCTAGTTCTATTTCTAACTCTCCCCTAATCGTATACGCTGCTGCTCCTTCCTCATCCACAATTTTACCTTTTTTGATAATATTTAATCCTTTTAAAGCTTCATAACTTAATACAGCCTTTATGTTATCATTGTTTATTAAGTCTACCTGTCCGCTTTCGGTATTAAGTAGCGCTAATCTGTCAGCGCCGATATCAGCGACTTTCTGCATAGCCTTTAAAGTCTTATCTAGTTTTCTATTTACTTCCTCTTCTAAAATTCGTCGCAAGTCTGCCGCTTCAATTTTAGTTGTCTGGGCAGAATATCGAAAATAAATTTCGCCTCTAACTACACCTTCTGCATTAACCTTCATTATAACAGGCTTGGATTGAGCTTCGGATACATATAAGAATCCTACGACTTTATTGAGAAACTTTCCCGTAAAAAAGAAGTAATCTAATGAGCCATCAAGGCCTAGACGTATTGGTGATGCGAAATATCTATTATCAAGGTTTTCATACTCAGGTTTTATGCCAACAAGTTCTCTTGTTTTATTTTCTATGCCGAATAAAATCATTCCTCCTTTGTTATTGGCTAAACCTGATATTGTAGTTAGATATGATTTATCAACTTCCTCACTTCTAGTGTGGAGGCTTTTTTTAAACTCTATAGATGAGTTTTCTTCCCATTTAGTTCGAAGAAATTCTCCACTAACATCTAATGATTTTTCAAAGTCAATAAGTATTTGCTCTGAGTTCATTCGGTGTGACTTTGGAATATAGCGTGAATTGATTATTTAGTCTGCTATAACTACCTGTATAGCATTAGATAACGAAGCTACATTTTTGTGCTGGGCTAACCATATACAGGGTAAATTCTTCCTAAAAAAGCCGCCCACCCATCCAGAAGTCCCTAGCGGCTTAGAGCTACTACAGCAACGGGACTAGGTATGTATGGTGATGTGGCACTCGGCGAGGCTATTTCAAGCGACTATCCAATCAGAGTAACACAATCGAAAAAAAAACATCGATTGTGTCACTCAACCAACCGGCTGCTTACATTAGGTGCTCGGCGGTGGGGCAGGGGCTATTCTGCACGCGGCCAACCATATGCTACGTACTCCTACTTCTTTTTCCGAAGGCACCGCGGCCGACGTGCGGCGGCACTTTGCCCTTAGTCAGGTGGAGCTGGGGCGGTGGCTGGGTGTGAGTAGCATCCAGGTACGGGCCGTGGAGGCCGGGCGGCGCAACTTCTCGCCCCCAGCCGAAGCCCGGCTGCGGCGGCTCTCCGACCTGCTGCCCCCGCGGGGGCCGGAGCTACCCGCGCCCGAGGCTTTGCCGCCTTTGCCGCCGCGGGTGGCTCACTCGGCCAAGGAAGCCCGGGAGGCCGAGCTGCTTCGGCGGCGGGTGCGGCGCTGCCAGCATTTGGCCCGCCAGCTTTCCTTTCAGCTCGAAACCCTGGCTTTGCAGGATGAAGCGCTGCTGCGCCGCCGGCAGGGAGTGGCGGCCCTGCGCCTGGCCCTGGCTACCCCGCCCGCTGTGGCCGGTCCGGGCTATGACGCCGCTGAGGAAGAGGCCTGGCTGGTTCGTATCGAGGCCGATGTAGCGGCGCTGCCCCCACGGCCGGGGCCGCTGGCCCGGGCCCACCTGGCGCTGCGCCGCCAGCTGTTGCTGGATGAGGCCGCCGCCTTGCTTCTACTACTGGAGCCGGCGGCGGCGGTAGTGCCGACTCCTTAGCTTAGTGGAGGTGCTGCCGGACCAGTAGCGCGAACCTTAGCTTCGCAGACCTTCGGTTGTAGTTCGCGTGCCTGAACGACTAGCGTGCTATCGACTCCTAAACGGCGCGGGCTACGCGAACTACAAAGTTCGCGCTACTGTCGCTGAGCGGCTGTTGTTGATAATATTGTAAGGATTAAGAGAGTTTGAATATTTATTTTTAAAATATTGTAAATAATATATAATAAAAATGTAATGTTGGTAGGCGGCGGGGTGGTCCTGCCGTTCTTACTATCCATCCTTTTACCCCTTTAGTTATGGCCATTGATGTAAAACTGCTGCTCACCCGTCCCCAGTGCGACGCGGTGACCACCGAATTGGACAAGCGCATTCGGCGCCTCGACAATAAGGAGTCGAATTATGATTATCAGGACGAGGTCGGCAGTGAGCGGGCCACCGAGCTAAACGATGAGCTCAAGGGCCTCAACGTGCGCATTGCCAACCACGACAGCTACCTGGCTACCCTCACTGAGGGCAGTACCGAGTATGAGCGCACCGTCGATGAACGCCGGAAGGATGATGACCGGCGCGGCGACATCCTGGCCCAGCAGCGCAAGCGCGGCGGGGTGAAAGTGGTGCTGGGCCAAAGTGCCCTGAAGGAAACCCAAAGCCGCAGCACTTCCCTGGAAGAGGATAAGGCCGCCGTGGCCGCCCACCGCTCCACCTTGTCCGCGTAACTAATTCGGGTAAGGACAATTACAAAGCGGCCGGAGCTTAAGGTAGCTCCGGCCGCTTTTTAGTGGGGGCGTACACCGGGCCGCGGCTATAACTTACGGCCTCGCTACACCTGCTCCCGAATGCCGTATCTTTAACCTCCTCCCAGCATCGTTTCTGTATGAACCTCGACGTCATCCTTTCCGACCCCGATATCCTGGGTGGTACCCCGGTATTCCAAGGTACCCGCGTACCCGTTGAAACGCTATTTATGCACCTGGAAAAAGGAGTGTCGGTAGCCGAGTTTCTCGACGACTTTCCTTCCGTGCGGCACGAGCAGGTAGTGCAGGTGCTGGCCATAGCGGAAAAGCTGTTCTCTTCGCCCAACTTCCGGCAGCTCTATGAAAGTGCTGCTTGATGAAAACCTGCCCAAGCGCCTGAAGCAGGATTTCCCCGAGCACGAGTTCTTCACCGTACGTGACCAGCAATGGCAGGGCAAGAAAAATGGGGAGCTCCTGCGTGAAATGCTGGCCGCCGGCTTCCATGGGCTGGTAACCTTCGACAAAAACCTGCGCTACCAGCAAAACTTCAGCAAGTACCCGATTGCCGTCGTGCTGCTCAATGCCCCCGACAATACGTACCTGACTCTCCAACAGCTTGTGCCGCCGCTCCGGCACCTGCTCCAGCAACCCTTGCCGCCCGGTCCGCACATCGTTTCTCTGTAGTTCTGCATCGTAAGGCAGTAATGCCACAGCGGCTGGAGCTACCCAACGCTTCGGCCGCTGTGGCGTGTTGGAGTAAGTAAAGTGCCGCTAGGCCAGCAGCCAGAACCGCCAGCCGTTCCAGTAGCGGCTGTAGTGCTGCTTGAAACGCTCGAACTCGGCGGGCCGGGGCAGGTGGTGGCTGCGGGCGTGGGCCGCGTAGGCGGCGCGGTCGGCAAACAGTTGGTGGTGCTTGGAGGCTAGGTAGTAGACCACGAAGGTGCTGTCGGGACCCAGGGCGACGCACAGCACTCCGTCGTGCACCTGGTAGGCCAGCACCTCCGGGTTATCGGCATTATCGGTCAGGTGCGCGAGGGGCTCGAAGTAGGCTTGCACGCCATTTAGCTCTTCCATGGCCTCTCCGTGGCCCAGCGGGATGCGGGCGTAGTCGCCCAGGCCGTGGTTGCCCCAGTAGGTCAGGGAAAAGCCGAACAAGGCCAGAGATACCAGAAACCCGCTGGCCCACCAGAAGCGCTTGCCGTGGCGGCTGGCCCGCACCAGGGGGTGGGCCGGGTCGCGGGGGGCGTACCAACGCACCAGTTTCAGCAGCAGCGTGGCAACCACCGAGGCTTGAATGGCAATCTTGCAGAAGGTAAAGATTAGGTGCAATAGCGTTTCCATGGCCGTAAAGCTAGGGGGACCAGGAATAACCAGCTTGGGCGGCCGGTAAGTTAGCAGCCGGCCCGCGTAGTAGTACGGGAGGGTGGGCAGGGAGGCAGCGGCACGTATTCCTTGCTTATTTTACCGTCCGGCCAGTCTAATCAGTGCCTGAGCTGTTGTCTTTGCCATGAGTGAGTTGATTCCCACCTACCAATTGCAGGCCTTTGCCACCCCCGCCGGCGAGTCGGACCCGGCCGTGTACTTCCCCGACTACGGCGGGGTGAAGCCCACCATCCCCCTGCACCAGCCCTACCGGGGCGACTACTACAAGATCAGCCTCTGTCTGCGGGGCCGGGCCGAGCTCAAGGTGAATCTGGCGCCCTTCGTCGTGACGCCGGGCTGCCTGGTGCTGGCCACCCCCGACGTTATCAAGGAGTGGGGCCGGGTGAGTGAGGACTACGAAACGCTGTCCGTCTTTTTCACCCGCGACTTTATCAGCACCCACCACGCGGCCACCGGCAAGCTGCACTTTCTGGTGGCCCCGCCCACCCCCGTGCTGTCCCTGGCTTCGGCCGAGGCGGCCGGTATTGCGGCCTCGTTCCGGTTTTTGCAGCAGAAATACGCCGCCGCCAGCCCCCAGCGCGACAATATCGTGAAGAGCATCCTCGGCGGGCTGCTCTACGAAATCGGGGCCCTCTACGAGCAGCCCGCCGGGTCGGGCCAGCATCATAGCTCTAACCCGGGTCAGAGTCGGGCCCGGCAGCTGGCCGCCGGTTTCCGGCAGCTGCTCCAAACCCACTGCGGCACGGAGCGTAGCGTGCAGTTTTACGCCGCCGCGCTCTGCATTACGCCCAAGCACCTCACCGAGCTGGTCAAGGACGCCACCGGCCGCACCGCCAGCGAGTGGATAGCCGAGGCCGTGGCCCTGGAGGCCAAGGCCCTGCTGCAAAACCCCGCCCTGACCGTGGCCCAGGTGGCCCAGGGCCTGCAGTTTACCGACCAGTTTGCCTTCAGCCGGTTCTTCAAGCGCAGCACCGGCCTCTCGCCCACGGCCTACCGGCAGGCGGGCTAGGCTGCGGCACCGCCTTTTAGCCACAGTTTGCCGCCCTCCGGCCATTCCCGGGCCGGGCCTTGGCGCCGACTTTTGTAGTCGCCTCCCGGGCCTGGTTGCCCTGGGCAGAAGGGCCGCGGGCGGTTTTCCTGTTCACGCTAATCCTGAAGACGATGATTTTAGTAACCGGCGCCACGGGCCACTTAGGCCGGGCCGTACTCGACACGCTGCTGCAACACACCGCGGCCCACCAACTAGCGGCCCTGGTGCGTGACCCGGCCAAAGCCACCGACCTGCAGGCCCGGGGCGTGAGCCTGCGGGTGGGCAGCTACACCGACCCCGCTTCCCTGGCCGCGGCCATGCCCGGCATCGACACGGTGCTGCTCATCTCCGGCGGGGGCGACGACGACGGCCTGCAGCAGCACCAGAACGTCATCGACGCGGCCCGGCAGGCGGGGGTGCGCCGGGTGGCCTACACCAGCCGGGCCCTGCAAGACCCCGGCACGCTGGCCAACGAGCTGATGGTGCGCCACTTTCAGACCGAAGACTACCTCAAAGCCAGCGGCCTGGGCTACATCCTCTTTCGCAACATTCTCTACATGGACACGCTGCCACTCTTTACCGGCCCCACGGTGCTGGAAACGGGTATCAACCTGCCCGGCGGCGAGGGCCAGGTAAGCTACGCCCTCCGCAGCGAAATGGGAGAGGCCATTGCCAACGTGCTACTCCAGGACTTCACCGACAGCCGCATCTACCACTTTACCGGCGCGGCGGCTTACTCCTTTCACGACGTAGCGGCGGCCCTGGCCCTGGCCTCGGGCCGGCCGGTCGTCTACCACGACGTGGCCCCGGAAGTGCTGGCCGCCCGCATGCGGGAGCGGGGCGTCCCCGAGGTAGCCATCGGGCGCACCATCGGCTTCATGACCGACATCAAGCACGGGCAGGAAAGCCTGGTCAGCTCCGACCTGGCCGCCGCCCTGGGCCGGCAGCCCACCGGCCTGTTGGAGGGCATAAAGCAGCTCTACCAGCTGTAGCCGGGCGGGGTATCCCATATTTTCTTGTCCTGCTGAGGCGCAGCCGAAGGACCTTCCTCGCCTTAGTGACAAGCTCTATTCAACGTGACAAAGCCCTTTCCTGCCGGCGCGGGAAAGGGCTTTTGTATGGTAGCAATTAGCGGTAGTGGGGTAGGCGAGGAAGGTCCTTCGCTCTGCTCAGGAGGACAGATGGGAAAGAAGGCAGACTGAAAAGCGGCTGGCTACCACTCGCGCCACTCCGAGGCCAGGCCTTCGCCGTTGCCGTACTTGCTGGGGTCGAGGCCGGCGGCTACGCTGATATGGTAGGTCAGGTCGCAGAGGTCTTCCCGTTCCCCGGTTTCAATCATGCCCTGGTTGCGCACGTTGGTGGCCTCAATGGCGGTTTTGAACGCGGCTACTTTCTGGGCTTCGGGGGCGTGCTCACCCAGGGCAATAAGGTCGGTGATGAGGGTATCGAAGGCGTCCTGCATGGCGGCGCAGTTGGCGGGGGAGTAGCGCAGCATGCCCCGGTCGTAGTTTTTGCCCCAGCGCGGGAATGGGTAGCGGGCTTTGACGGCATGTAGTTGGTCGGCGTAGGTGCTCATGGCTAAGGGAATAAGATAAGGAGTAAGACAAGGAACGCGGCCCGGTGCACACGAAGGGCCCGGCGGCCGGCGTTAAGCGCCAAGTATAGGTAATTAAATAGGTATTCCGGGTCTAATTCAGGTAATGCCCGGGGGCTAGGCAACGCCCCGGCTCCGGCCGTCATCTACGCTTGCCTACGCAACCCTTACTTCACCTTCGGCTTTCACTATGAATTTCTTTCCCTTCCGCCGCCGCTCCGTCCCAGCCGCGCCCGCGCCGCCCAAGAGTACCGCCCGCGAATGGCGCGACGCCCTGGTATTCGCCGTTATGGCCGCCACGCTGATCCGCTGGTCGGCGGTGGAGGCCTATACCATCCCGACGCCCAGCATGGAAGGCTCCCTGCTCGTGGGCGACTGTATCGTGGTCAGCAAGCTGCACTACGGCCCCCAAACGCCCCAGACGCCGCTGCAGATTCCGCTGACCCACCAGACCATCTGGGAAAAAGGCCCGCAGAGCTACTCCGCCGCTATTCAGCTGCCCACGTTCCGGTTGCCGGGCTTCTCAGAGGTAAAGCGCAACGACATCGTGGTGTTTCACGTGCCCCACGAGCAGCAGCGCCCCGCCGACGTGCGCACCAACCTGATCAAGCGCTGCGTGGCCGTGGCCGGCGACACCCTGGAAATCCGCCGCGGGCAGGTGTTTCTCAACGGCCGGCCCGGCGCCGTGGCCGGCCAGCTCCAGAGCACCTACTTCATGCAAGTTGATGCCCCCAACGATGCCGTGCGCCAGGCCCTGCACGAGCACGGCGTAGTCGATTATAACGAGCCCGACGGCGTGCCCCGGGCCGGTACCGACCCCGCTACCGGCCGCCGTGGCTTCTACATCAGCTGCCCGGCCACGGTGGCCGCCTACTTCCGCCGCCAGCCCTACGTGCAGGCCCTGACCGTGGCCGACTACTCCACCACGCTGTTTCCGGACGTGGCCGACTTCCACAACCCCCAAGCCGCGCCCAGCAGCCAGCCCCGGCGCTGGCAGCTGGATAGCTACGGTCCGCTGCCGGTGCCCCGCCGGGGCCAGACTATTAGCCTGACGCCGGCCAACGCGGCGGCCTATTACACCATCATTGCCCAGTACGAGCCCAATGAAGGCATTACGTGGCAAAACGGCCGGATTTACCAGCACGGCCAGCCACTGACGCGCTACACCATTCGGCAGAACTACTACTTCATGATGGGTGATAACCGCCACAACTCCGAGGATTCGCGCTTCTGGGGCTTCGTGCCCGAAGACCACCTCGTGGGCAAGGCCGTCCTCGTGCTGTATTCCGTGGACCCCTACGCCGACCTGCTGCACAAGCTCCGCTGGAACCGCCTGCTGCAGCCCACCAGCTAAGCGCGGCGCCCCAAACCCGGCAACGAACAGCGGCTGGAGCTTCCAGGAGCTTCAGCCGCTGTTCGTTGCCGGGTTTGGGGTCGGGGCCGGCTAAGGGCCAACAGTTGATTTTCGGACTCAGTGTGCCACCTTGGGGCTCTGGTTTAAACTCTTGTTGCTACGGGGCGTGCTACTGCGCTTGTTCTAACCTGATATAGATAGTATGAAGCACTTTCTGCGCGTGGCCCTGCTCAGCGGCCTGGCCCTTCCGGCGGCGGCCCAAACGGCGAAATCCCGCCTCAACCTGCCGCTGAAGCACGAGCTGGACAGCCTCTACGCCGTGGACCAGCGCTACCGGGCCATGCTGTTTGACCCGCGCCAGAGCGGCAACCCCGATTCGCTGGCCGCGGTGCTGGGCGTGGCCAAAGCGGAGCTCAACCACACTCTGGTGCAGCGCATGCAGCAAACCGACGCCACCAACCTGGCCCGGGTGCAGGTGCTGCTCAAGCAATATGGCTACCCGGGGCAGTCGTTGGTGGGCACGCCTACCAACGAGGCCGCCTGGAACGTAATTCAGCACGCCCCGGCCACGATACCCCAGTACCTGCCGCTGATTAAAGCCGCCGCCGAAAAAGGGGAGCTGCCGTTTTCCCGCTACGCCATGATGCTGGACCGCCAGCTGATGACGGGCGGCCAGCCCCAGCTTTACGGCACGCAGGTAATGGGCTACAACGGGCAGGCACCCTTCGTGTGGCCCATTCAGAACGCGGCCCAGGTAAACCGGCGCCGCAAGCAGGCCGGCTTCACCACCACCGTGGAGCAATACGCTACCCAGTTTGGCATTACCTACAAGGCCGTGACCATGGAGCAAGTAGCCAGAATGCCCAAGCAGTAGCTTTTCGCTCTTACTTCGGGCTCTGTGAGGTAAGGCGCCGCCAGAACGGAATCTGGTGGTGGATGGTCAAACAACAACGGCGGACGCTTTCGGAGCGTCCGCCGTTGTTGTTTGAGTATTGTGGTGCTGTGCCTCCGTAGGGCATTACCAAGTGCTGCCAGCCCCGCCGCCGTTCGATGCGCCGCCCGTATTGCGGTTGGCGCGGTTGGCTAAGCTACCGGCGGCCGGGTAGGAATAGCGCTAACAGTGGTCGTGGTGATGGTGGTGATGATGGTGATGCGAGGAGGTCTGGGTACCAATCTCCTCGAAGCGGACGAGCTCAATGTGCTGGCAAAAGGCGCACTCCCACACGAACCAGCCCCAGGTCCTGCGCCGGCTGTTGCCGCGCTCCACAACCTGGCGGGACTTGCGCAGCAGGGTGGTGTGCGAGCAGTTGGGGCACTCTTTCGCCTTGGTTTTAGGGTAGAGGTAGCCCAGCACCAGGTGATGCTGGCAGTCGTAGCATTCCCACGCGTCGTAGTCGAGGGCCTTAATCGTTTCTTCTACCTTCTGACTGGGCTCCAGTACGTTGTGCTCCACGTTTTTGGCGAGGCGGTACATGCTGCCGTTGCATTCCGGGCACTGGTAGGGCTCGTTGCGCAAGGTGCGGAGCTGCCGGCGGTGCCCAACCCAGTACAGCACCAGCGGAACGGGCATCATAAAGCGCAAAAAGCCCAGGCGGCGGTGCGATTTTATCAAGTACGTGTACCGCTCAATGCGGCTGGCGCCGGCGTATTCCTGGTGGTAGCGGTAGCGGATAATGAGCAGGTGCAGGCTGACGGCCGCTATTGACCAGCCATAGGTCCAGGAAAGCGGGGCGGACGCCGGAAATTTGGAATCTGTCCCCCCAGCCAAAAATACCTGCACGAATACCCACAGGGAAACCAGCCCCAGAAGCACCTTCAGTAGTACCGGCACGTGCTTGATAGTGAGCAGTACCCCGGTCGTTACGAACATAAACATGAGGCTGAAAAACACCAGGAAACCCTCGCCCTCCGACCAGTTGTCTGGGCCGGGCCGGTTGGCGAAGGCCAGCTCCGCTGCCGCCAGCGAGTCCTGCTCCTGGATACGGGCCAGCGTGGCAACATCGGGTGGAAAGGCCTCCGTAACCTCGCCGGCATCCGGGTTAAAGAGCCGGAAGTCTGGCGCCACGTTGTGTATCAGCGAGTCGACCCCGCTGCGGATGGCCTTGTCGTACTTCTTCCGGTGCAGGGCGAGCAGCATGTAGCGCCTCCCAACCCGTTGGCAATCGGCCAGGGTGAGCGTTTGCTGCAGGCCGCTGCCGATGTAAAACTCCACCCAGCCCTGGTCCTGCACCACCAGCACTAGCAGGCCGTTGTGCCGGTACGTTTTCTCGATTTTCCACCGGTCAAACAGCTTGGCCGCGGCCTTATGGGGGGTTGCCTTCCCGATGCTGCGCACCATCACGACCTGAATATGGGCCTTGTGGTGCATGTCGAGGGCGTACAGGTTGGCCTCGAGGTAGCGGATGGTAGCCGGTTTCAGGAATTTGTTGGGGTCCGTGACGTAGTGGCCCTCAAGCTCAAAAGGTCCCGGCAGCCGGTCGAGGGAGGACTGGGCCGTGGCCTCAAGGCCCGGTGCCCCAAGTACAATCAATAAAAACAGGAGACAGAGTAGAAAATAACGCAAGGGCATACGGGGGCAAAGACCGAAAAAACGATTAGCCAAAGAACGTAAGAATGGGTGGGCGCTTCAATCGGCAGCCCATAGCCGGGGGCAAATAAGCGGCGGAGTACCTTAAAAAGCGGTTGAAGCTCCTCGGGGCCGCCGCTGAGGAAAGGCTGGGGCCGACGCCGGCTCAGGGCTTTTGCCCGAAGCGCGCTCCACTGAGCAAGAGCCCCACGCTTTGCGCGCCGCGCCGGATGCGGTAGCCGCTGCGCAGCAAGGCGTCGGCAAAATCAGTGCGGGCTTCTTCGTCTGTCGGGTACGGCCGCTCGGCCAGGCTGATGCGCAGGGTTTGCCGAGCGGCCTGGAAAGTCATTTCCACGTTGCAGAGCACCAGCCCGGGGCTTTGGCCGAAGGCGGCGTGGTCGAGCAGCAAGTAGTTGCCCTTCAGCTCCAGCACGTAGGCTTCACTGGCCAGGCAGCGGCCGTCGCCTCTTTCCTGGCCCAGCAGCAGGTAGAGCGTGCGGCCGGGGGTGGCCAGCTTATAAATTTCGTTGTAGTAGCACTCCAGGTCGGGGTGGTAGGCAAAGTGCTGACCAGCGGCATTGGTCCACTGAAATACGGGGCGATGCACGGTGCCCCGCGTGCCGCCCGACTGGTAGGAATACGTAAACACCCTGAAGTGGGCGGCGTCCTGGGAGTCGGCCGTCAGCTCCAGGCCCAGGCTTTGGGCTCCCGCCGCCGACACGTCGTGGGTGCGCAGGTAGGCTATCAGCTTGCGGCTCGTGTCGGCTATTAGCTTTTCCCAGGCCTCGTCTTCAAACTCGGTACTGGTTTCGAGGATGCCCAGGTTTTTGCGCAACTCCGCGGCCGCCGGGTCTTGGGCTTTGGCTGGCGCCGAGGCCAAGCCGGTAGCCGCCAGCCAAGCGAGGCAAATCAGGATTCTGCGCATGCGTGTTCTTAATCCAAAAGGCTGGCCCAGTGGTTAGCGTCGGTAGGGAAAAGCAGCTTTGCTTAACCGCGCCGGGGCTCGTAGTGCTGCACTACGATGCCGCAGGCAAAGGCGGTGGACTGCACCAATGTTAGAGGCTGTACGGCGTTCAGGCTTTGAAAGATAGGCAGGCCGCGGCCAATGGCCACGGGGTTGATAAAGAGGTGAAGCTCATCGACGAGGCCGGCCTGGAGGAGGCCCGACACGAAGGTAGCCCCGCCGTAGGCCATGATGTCGTGCCCGGCCCGCTGCTTGAGCTGGCTGATTTCGGTCGTCAGGTCGGCCGTGGCCAGCTCGGTGTTGGGCCAGGGCGACTCGCTCAGGGTGCGGGAAAAGACGATTTTGGGCGTGTCGGTAAACTTCAGGCCGGCCGCCTGGTCCGGGGCGGCGGGGTCGGCGGCTACGGCGGCCCAGTGCGGGATAAAGCCCTCGGCCAGCTTGCGGCCCAGCACGATGCAGTCGACGGGCTCGGTGAGCTCCTGCACGTAGCGCTGCAGGGCCTCGTCCCAGTTGAAGGTCATCCAGTCCATTTCCCCGTTGGGGCCGCCGATGAACCCATCGACGGTCATTTGTACCTGCAGCTTGAGTTTGCGCATGATGGAGGTAAGAGTTGGGTAGTAGCGTCAGTAGAAAGTCAAAGATAAAACCCAGAATGCCGACCAAACGAGGCCAAATACGCCAACCAGCGGGGTATTTGCGACAATCTTGACAAGCCGGCGTGCCGGCCTAGCCCCACTACCAGCTGCTGCCGGCCCCGCCGCCCCCGGAGCTGCCCCCGCTGCTGGACGACGAGGACGAGGAACTGCCCGAGGAAAACGAGCTGGACGATGAGGAGCTGCTCGACGAGGACAGCTTGGCCGTGGAGTATTTCTGCTTCTTAACGTGGTGGCAAAACGCGCACTCATGTACGTGCCAGCCCCAGCCCCCGTGGGACGTAGTGGCGGCCCGCACCTCCTCATCGGGCTGGGGCTGCAGGGTGCGGTTGTGGCACTTGGGGCAGCTTTTAGCGTCGGTACTCAGGTTGGGGTAGCTCAGAATGAGCAGCTCCTCGCAGGCCGGGCACTGCCAGGCGTCGTAGTCGATGGCCGCAATCTGCTCTTCGGCAATCTGGCCGGGGCGCAGGGCTGCGTCGTCCTGGGTTTCGTCGAGGCGGTGCATGGGCGTGGCGCAGGCCGGGCAGGCGTAGGGCTCTTCGCGCAGCTGGGCCAGGCGGCGCCAGTAGCCGCGCCAGTACCAGGCCAAGGTCAGCGGAAACACGAAGCGCAGCCAGCCCAGGCCGTGGTGGGCTTCCTCCAACAAGTTGTAGCGGGCATGGCGGCTCGCGGTAGGGGAGGCCTCCGCGCGCAGCTGCCGGTTGAGCAGCCGCAGGTACACGTGGGCCCCCAGCAGCGGCCAAGCGTAGCCCAGCGCCATAAGCAGCCCCGGGGCTACCGGCCAGCTCGTGCCGGCCACGAGGCCCATCAAGCCCAGAATCAGCACTAGGCCCAGCACCATTATTGGGGCAAAGCCGCGCGGAGTGTGCTTGCGCAGGACCAGCGCCAGGCTCGCCGCCACCAGCAGTAGGGCCGCCGCCATCACGCCCGCTATTTCCGCCCCGCTCCAGGCCGTGGGGTCGGCCGGCGCGGCCGCTTCGGTCAGCATCTCCACGTGTGGCTCGTCGGCTAGGGTCGGGGGCAGCTGGGCTTCGGCGGAGTCGGGCAGGGCGAAATGGCCGGTGCTCAGCTGCCGGATCAGGGCGGCCACGCCCTGGCGCACGGCCTCGTCGTACTGCCCGCCGCGCAGGTAGGGAATCATGTAACGCTGCTGAATGCGGAAACACACCACGTCGGGCACGTCGGCTTCCAGGCCGTAGCCGGTTTCGAATTCCACCCGGTGCTGGTCGTCCACGACGAGCAGGAGCAGGCCGTTGTTCTTGTCCTTATCTCCGATTTTCCAACGGTTAAACAGCGCCGTGGCGGCCGTTTTGGGCACTTCTTCCCCGATGCTGCGCGTCAGCACCACGTCGATATGGGCCCGGCCGCTCTGGTCCAGGGGGCGCAGCGTGGCGTTGAGCTCCTGCACCGTAGCGGGCTGCAGCAGGTGGTCGGGGTCACTGACGTAGCTCTCGCCCAGCGTTTTGGGGTCGGGCAGGCGGGTTAGGTAGTCTGCATCCTGAGCTGCTGCGGGGCGGGCCGCTGGGCCGAGCAATAAGAGCAGAAACAACAGGCGAAACAGGAAGCAGCGCAGAAGCATGGCGGGCCGCCGAGGGCGGGTTGGTTGGTCAAAGAAAGCCATATCCGGCGTACCGGCCGAGCTGCCCGGGCCCGCTACCGGGAGCCACGCTGACGGAAGCTACGGCCGGCGGCCGGCAGGAGTGGGCGTCCGGCGCAAGTTACACTTGGTTTAATGCAATAATCTGGTGGCGCAAGTGGTTAGCTGCTGGAGGAGGCGGGGGCCGGGGCGAAGGAATAAATTGCTCCTTGAGTAGTAAAAAGAGTTTTGGTAAGCGGGTTATAAGCAGGTTTTTATTATTTTTCGGTAATGAAGAAACTCTACTTACTACTCCTGTTGCTAGTCTTGGCTTCTGCGGCTACGGCGCAAAAATACCATTTCAAAGGCCTGCGCAACTTTCCCTACGACAGCACCACGCGCAAAGTGAAGTACGTGGAGGTAATTGACGCGCCCGGCATCTCCCGCGCCGACCTCTACCGCCGCGCCCGGCAGTGGCTGACGGCCAAAAACGGTCCGCTGGGCCTCGGGACGCTGATTGCGGTGCCCGAAGAAGGGCAGCTGCGCGGCCGCCTAGCCCTGCCCGGCGCTAGTCAGCCCTTCCGGGCGTTTTTTCTGTTCGAGGTGCTCGAAGGCCAGCTGCGGTGCAGCCTCACCGATTTTACGGCCTCCATGGACGGTATGCGGCTGGAAGAACTGGCCGCTAAGGGAAGCCGCCGCCTCGACGAGTGGCTGGAGCAGAACGACGCCCGGTTTCGGGAGTCGTTCTGCTCCAGCCTGCGGCAAAGCGTGGCCGACGTGGCCCCCAGCGAATAGGGCCCAGCTTCCGGGGCTCAGCGGGAGTTGCGGGTGGGCAAGCGCTAGTCAATAAGCAAGCCGCTCCAGCTCGATGCGTGCCGGTTTGGGCTGCTGGTGGTAAAGCAGCAGGAACCCGGGCTGCACAACCCACACATCCGACAACTGGCCCTTGGGCGGAATAGGCCGCACGGTGCGAATCTGGCCCGACTGCAGGCTCATCGTCAGCACGCGGCGCCCGGTGCGCAGCACCACACGCTGACTATCGGGCGCGAGGCCCCGCAGTCGGAAAGACCCAGCCTGTTGGGCCGCCTGGGCCATGCGCCGGGCGGGCCAGTAGCCATGCAGCGTGTAGGAGCTAGTGTCGGGCAGGGGCAGCACCCGGGCGTCGTCTACCTGACCAGTTGCGGAGAGGTGCACGGCTACTACTTCGCGGGGCCGCAGCGTGGTTTTATTGACCCGGCCCAGGCCTACGGTGGCGAGGCCCGTGGCTAGGTCGAGGGCCAGGTGGGTGCCGAAGGAAGTACTCGTGTAGGTTTCACCCACGAGCAGTACGCTGCCATCGGGAGCGGGGCGCAGGGTTTGCCAGAGCACGTGCCGGTGGCGGACCAGGGGCAAGTGGGGTTCGGCCGAGCCCGTTACGAGCCGGTCGTGGCAGGTGCTGTCAGGGTAGAGCTGGGTATAAAACAGGTGGCCCGGGGAGCGGTGGGAAAGGCGGTTGCGGGCGGAAGAACAGCCGGCCACCAGCAAGCTGTGCCCAGGGCCCATCACTCCCACGTCGGGCCGGCGCCGCTCCCCGTGGTAATCCAGCGGCAGCCGGCACAACACCCGGCCCGTGGCCAGCTGCAGACAGTAAGCCGTGGTGGTAGCGCGGGGGCTGCGGGCGTTATTGGTCACCAGCAGCCAAAGGTGGGTGCTGTCGAGAATGGCCGGCGCCACGTCTACCTGGCCCTCCGCCGACCGGAAGCGGTGCTGCCAGAGCGGGCGGAGTTGCCAATCGGTGAAGCGAAACAGCACCTCACCCCCGACCAGGGTGGACTCCGTGGTCAGGAAGCCGGCGGTGTGGGGCGCCAGCTCGCCGTGCAGATCCTGCCAACGGATCCAGCGGGAAGATTCCCGCCGCTGCGCCACCACGCGGCCCAGCGTATCCACCACCAGGGAGAGCAGCGTGTCGGAGCCGCGGCGGTGCAACTGGTAAAGCACGTGGGCCCGGCTGCTAGCCGTGTTGCTGAGCTGGTAATGGCCGGGCAGGCGGAGTTGCTGCCGCTGCTGCCTTAGGGCGGGCGATAAGAGGTAGTGGCGCAGGTAAGTTGCCCCATCGTCGTGGACTATGGTAGACACCAGGGCTCGGCGGGCGGTGGGCAGATACAGCCCTTGGGTGTGCTCTAGCACTACACTGTCGATGGTGACGCGCTGGGCCCGGGCGGGCCGTAGCCAGAGGCTCAGCACCAGCAGGAGGAGCAAGCCCTTGCGGAGAAAAGAAAACATACGCCGGAAGAAATAAGTGGAAGAGTCTGCTCAGCAGGGCGTCTAGTGGCAGTTGATGCAGCGGCCCAGTCCTAGGTTGGGCGTGAGTTCCAGATGCGCAAACAGCAGGCTCAGAAACAGCAGCTTGGCTAGGCGGCGGCGCCAGCGGGTCCCGCTTTGCTGCTGGTCGAGAGCTGCTACCAGCAGCAGAAAGGCCGGCAGGATTCCCAGCAGCAGCAAAAAATGAAACAGGCCCTGGCCTTCGTCGTCGTGGCTGCCCGCGCCGTAGAGCTTAATGCTCACGTCGTAGAGGGAAATCAGGGTGGCCGACAGCAGGGCTTTGACTAGCGGCTCCGGGGCCCGGCTAAAAGCCACCAGCCACACTGCCACGGGAATGAGCACTGGCCCAAACAGCAGGCAGACATTTATACCATAATGGTTGCCCAGGCTGAGGCCGCCGAGCAAAGCCAGGGCTAATACAAAGGCGACGCCGGGGGGAAGCTCGTGGGGTGAGAAGGGGCGAAGAGCGGTAGGCATGGGCTAGGGCACTGGGAGGACCCAAAAGTGGCCGCCCGGCCCCGCCATTTTCATGACAAATGTCATTTTCGCTACGGCCGGCCCGACTTAGCCCAGCTTGTTGCGCAGGCGACTCAGCGTTTCGGGGGCCATGCCCAGGTGGGAGGCAATGTGGTGCAGGGCCACCCGCTGAAACACCGTCGGGAAGTCGCGCAGCAGCAGCTCGTACCGCTCGGTGGCGGTGCGGGAGCGAAGGTTTTGGGCGCGCTGCTCACTGAGCACGTAGTATTTCTCCAGCACCCGGCGGCCAATGAAATTAAACTCGGGAAAGTCGTGGTAGAGGCGTTGGAGCTGGTCGTAGCTGATGGAATGCACCACGGCCGGCTCCAGCAGCTCCAGGTATTCCTGGGAAGGCTGCTGGGTGAAAAAGCTCAGGATAGAAATGACAAAGTCGCCGGCCTGCATAAACCAGGAAGACACTTCCCGGCCGTGCAGCAGGGTGTAGCCCCGCACCAGGCCGGTTTCCAGAAAATAAAGCCGCCGGGCCACCTGCCCGGGCTGCAGCAGCTGGTGGTGGAACGGCAGTTCTTCCCGCACCGTGCTAGCCAGCAAAGCCGTAGTAAGCTCCGGGCTCAGGGGCTGCAGCTGGCTGATAAAGGCAATAAAACTAGACATGAAAAAGCTGTAGAATCCAAACCAACTGTAGCCCGGTACGCCCGGCCTGGCCGCAGACTTTCGCCGGGGTTCCTGCCGGTGCTACCCTCCGCCCAGCGCCTCGGCAACGGCCCGCCCGGCAATGCGGCCCGAGTACAGGCAGCCGCCAAGGAAAGTGCCTTCCAGAGCCCGGTAGCCGTGCATGCCGCCCCCGCCGAAGCCCGCAATTTCGCCGGCGGCGTAGAGGCCCGGAATTGGCTGGCCGGCCGAGTCCAGCACCCGGCCCGAAAGGTCGGTTTCCAGGCCGCCGAGGCTTTTGCGGGTAATGACGTGCAGGCGCACGGCAATGAGCGGACCCTTGGTGGGGTCGAGCAGCTTGTGGGGCGGGGCCGTGCGAATGAGCTTGTCGCCGAGGTAGTTGCGGGCCCCGCGGATGGCCGTAATCTGGGCGTCCTTGCTGAAAGGGTTGTCGAGCTGCAAGTCCCGGGCCCGCACTTCCTGCTCCACTTGGGCGTAGTCGAGCAGGTTGTCGCCGGTCAGCTCGTTCATGGCCTGCACCAGCTCGGGCAGGGTGTCGCGCACCAGGAAGTCGGCCCCGTGCTGCTTGAAAGCTTCCACCGGGGCCGGGGCCCCCTTGCCGAAGGCCCGGCCCAGGGTTTGGCGCCAGCTTTTGTTGGTCAGGTCGGGGTTCTGCTCCGAGCCCGAAAGCGCAAACTCGTGGCGGATAATCTTCTGGGTCAAGATAAACCAGCTGTAGTCGGCACCGGTCTGGCGCAGGTGCTTGAGCGTGCCCAGCGTGTCGAAGCCGGGGTAGAGCGGGCCGGGCAGGCGGTTGCCGCGGGCATCGAGCCACAGCGACGACGGCCCGGGCAGAATCCGGATGCCGTGCCGGGGCCAGATGGGGTTCCAGTTCTGCACGCCCTCCACGTAGTGCCACATCCGGTCCTCGTTGATAACGTGCCCGCCGGCCTGCTGGGTGATGCCCAGCATCAGCCCATCCACGTGCTCGGGCACGCCCGAGAGCATGTGGGCGGGCGGCGTGCCCAGGCGGGCGGGCCAGTTGCGGCGCACCAGCTCGTGGTTGGCCCCAATGCCGCCGGCCGTGACGATAACCGCCCGGGCCCGGCAGCTGAATTCCCCCACGACGAGGCGGGAAGTGGCGGCGCCCCGCTCGGCCGCGCTGGGTTCCAGCACCTCGCCCCGCACGCCCACCACCGCGCCGTTTTCCACGGTTAGCTCGGTCACGCGGTGGCGGAATTTGAGCGTAACCAGCCCCTTTTTCACCGCCTCCCGCACCCGGTAGGAGAAGGGCGCTACCACGCCCGTGCCCGTGCCCCAGGCCACGTGGAAGCGCGGTACCGAGTTGCCGGGGCCCCGGGCGCCGTAGCCGCCCCGCTCGGCCCAGCCCACCACCGGAAACAGCTTGATGCCCATTTGCTGTAGCCAGCTGCGCTTTTCGCCGGCGGCCCAGCCCACGTAAGCCTCGGCCCAGCGCCGGGGCCAGAGGTCCTCGGGCCGGTCAAAGTCGGCGTTGCCGAGCCAGTCGGACAGGGCCAGCTCGTGGGAGTCGTGGATGCGCATGCGGCGCTGCTCGGGCGAATCGACCAGGAACAGGCCCCCAAACGACCAGAAAGCCTGCCCGCCCATGTTCTGCTCGGGCTCCTGGTCGAGGAGCAGCACGCTTTTGCCGGCCGCGGCCAGCTCGGAGGCGGCTACCAAGCCGGCCAGGCCGGCCCCAATTACCAGTACATCGGCTTCGGTTTGCATACGCAGTTGGCTGAAAAACCCGCGGGGCCGCGTTGTGCACTACAGCCGGCGGGTGAAGTTGAGTGAATTCCCTTGTTCAGCAAGATATTCATTCTGGCATTCCTAGGGAACTGGGCCTTCGGTGTATTTCCCGGAACCGCTTTTACCAAAAAAGGCCCCGCAGCAGCTGCCGCGGGGCCTTTTTCTGCAGCATACTGCCCTGGCTAGTAGGAGGCAATGCGTTTCAGGTCGGTATTGGTCGGCTCGTAGGCCAGGCCCTTGCGGGCGTAGGCTTTGGCGCCGGCCACGTCATTGGCCTTGCCGGAGGCAATGCTGGCCGCCAGGTAAATATTGGCTACCAGCTGGCTTTCGATGGTGGCTTCCTTGCGGGCGTAGGCCTGCTCAAAGGCAGTCAGATACTTCTTGCCTTCCGTCCGTTTATTGTCGGCAAAGGCATCGTAGGCGGCACGGCCGTAGCTGTAGAGGTAGGCCCGCTGCATGGGCGCCGAGCCGCGCAGGAAAGGGTAGTCGGCGGTGAGCTTGTCGAGGCGGCGCAGCAGGCCCACCGAGTTGCGGTGCACGTTGATTTCGTCCTGCACCACGGCCGAAATCAGGCCCTGCAGCTCGGGGCTGACCTGGTTGTAGCGGTAGGCTTGCAGCAGCAGCGGAAATGCCTCCGACCCGCGCTGCTGCAGGGCCAGCATCCGCCCGCGCTGCATGTAGTACACGTAGGACAGCGTGTTGCGGGTGGCCGTGTCGGCCACGCTGGTCATGAACGTGCGGTACACGCCGCGGTAGGTGGCCGTGTCGCCGCGCTCCAGCAGAAACTTCTGGGTCATGCCCTTAAAGTCGTTGACGCACTCGTCGCGGTACTTGGTGGGCTGGCGGGCGTAGAATTCGGCCAGCAGCTGCACGTCTTCCAGCTTGTTGTAGCTGTTGCCCTGCAGGCGGGAGGCCAGGCTTTGGGTAAGCAAATATTTGGTTTCGGTGGCCGGATACAGCTTTTCCGCCTTCTGCAGGGCCTGGTAAGCCTTGGCCGCGTCATCGGCCTGCAGGGCCAGAATGCCCTGGTTATAGTACTGCAGGGAAATCAGCTGGGGCAGGGAAATGGTTTTGTCGGCCTGAAATTTCTGCTTGAAAATTTCCTCCACGCCCTTCTGCTGCACTTCGGCCTGACTGACCAGCTTGCCTTCCACCAAGTACTCCACGTAGGCTTTTTTAAACTTGGTATCGGGCAGGAAGTAGCCGAAGGTGGGGGCGGTAGTTTCCACCGTAATGTTGCTGGCCTCTGGGTCGGCCACCAGGTACACGTGGGTCGGCTTCTGGCGGATAACGTAGGGCAGGTGGTAGTGCTCGAAAATCAGGGCGTACAGGGCCGAGGCGCTGACGCAGTTGTAGACCCCGCCCTGCACGGTCTGGTCGAAGGTGGCCGCGTCCTCGTACTTGGTCAGGAAGCGCTGATGGGCCAGCTCAAAGATGCTGCGCACCTGCTTGGCCAGGGGTTTGGTGGTGAGCTTGGTGGCGTCGAGCTGGGTGTAGAAATCGGCCAGGCGCCGCTCGGCCTGCTGCAGCTCGGCGTCAGTACTGGTCGGGTTAACGGCCAGCAGCTGGGCCAGGTACTCGTGCTCGGTGCGGGGCGCTTCGGGTGCCAGTGCCGCCTTTTCGAAGGCTGAGGCGTACGTCAGCGGGGAGTGGTAGGCCGGGGCCGTAGTTTGGGCCAGCGCGGGCAGCGCAGCCAGCCCTGCCAGAGTCAGGGCCGAGTAGCGTAACAGTTGGAGCATAGATAAATACGGGTAGAATAGCCGCCTGCTTTGGCCGCCAAATCTGCGCAATTTACTTGCTGGCGCCCAGCTAGCCGCGCGGCCCCCCCTAAAAAAGCTGGCAACTGCCTTTTCGGGCTTTTGCAGCGCCCTATCGTACCCGGCCCCTACCGTTCCCCGGCCCGCTACGACTTCTGAATCAGCCGGAAGCCGTCCTTGGTGACCTGGTACTGCTGGCCCTGAATGGTGATGGTCTGGCCCTCGAGCAGCTTGCTTAGGTCCATGATGTCGCCCTCGATGGTGTGCAACGAAAAGCCGTGCTTGCGGGCCAGGGCCAGGTATTTGGGGTTGATGTAGTCGTGCACCCCGCAGAGGATGATGCGCACGTGGGCCGTGGTGTTTTTGAGCAGCTTGGTGTCGCGGGGGAAGGTATAGTTGTCGGCAATCAGAATCACGTCCGTGGAGTCGGAGGTGAGCTGCCGGGCGTAGAGCAGGGCCTCGATGTCGTTTTCGGGCGCGTCGCCGCCCCCGCCGGCCTTCATGGCCTCGATGAGCTTGTTTTTGGTGGCCTCGTAGCTGTCGGTTTTTACGCTGTAGAGGCCGCCGGTTTTGCCCACCTTCTTCTGCTTGTCGGGCGTGTCGTTGCCGTCGTTGAAGAAGACGAAGGTTTTCTCATCCTGCAGGGTGCTCAGCTGCAGCCAGGCCAGCAGGTCGTAGGTGTAGGGAAACATGCTGCCCGTCACGTCGGTCACCACCACTTCCTTGCTCCACTCGGGGTGGCGGCTCATCACCTTGTTTACCACGTTGGCATCGGCGGGCAGCTGGGGCTCCAGGGTGGCCGTGTCGGCGGCGGCCAGCAGCTCGCCGGCCTTGGTAATGCGGGCCTCGCAGTAGTCGTGCTTGTTTTTCTTTTTCAGAAACACCCGGTAGAGCTTGGCGGCCGAGTCGGCCAGGGCAAAGTTGGTAATGGCCAAATCGGGTTTGCCCAGCAGCTGCAGCGGCCCCATCGGCAGGCGCACGGCGCCCTTTACCTGGAAGGCAAACATGCGCCGGTTAATGGGAAAGCCCGAGGTGAAAGTCACGCTCTGGCGGATGGCTTCCTCCAACTCGGCCGGGCAAAACGGGGCGGCCGTCGTGGGCTGCACCCGCACGCTCTGGGTGTTGCCTTTGGCATCAACCAGGAGCTGAAACTTGACAATCTGGGGCTCCCGCTGGGCGCACTTATAGGTGCGGTGCAGGTTGCGGGCCATCTGGCGCACGGTGAAGCGGGTGAAGGGCAGGTTGCAGGGGACTTTTTTGCCCGGACTTTTCTTGGCCGTTTTGGGCTTCTTCTTCTCCAGCAGGCGCAGCTTGCGCGTCAGGCTGTCGACTTCGGCCCGGCTGCTGGCGGCGGTGTAGTGCCGGGCCACGTACACCACGAAGCCGTGAAAAAACGGCTGGCAGGCCGTGGGGCTGTTGCAGCCGGTTTGCTCCACCAGCGTCCAGGTAATGGACTCATCCTCGAGCAAACCCGGCACCGAGGCGGCCAGGTTGCGGATGCGGCTCAGGTTGAGCTGGCGCTGGTCGAAGGCCGGATTCAGGCGAAAGGCGGTGTAGACCAAATCGATACGCACGATGTGGCGGTCCTGCAGGCGCAGGGCGCGCAGGTCGGCCCCGGAAAAGCTGGACGGCAGGCGCAGGGCTTCCAGATCGGGCAGGGGCTGGTACTGCGGGGTGCGGTAGGCGTTGAGCTGGTCGTAAAAGGCGTTCAGGTCGGTGGGTCCGGCCGGGGTGGTTTGGGCCCGGGCCGCGTGAGTCAGAAGCGCCAGCAGCACGAAGCAGCCCAGCAAAGAGGAACGAAATAAACGCAGCATCAGAAGTGGATAAAGCCGGGGCCAGGGCCAAAGTACAGCTTTAACGCCAAGGGTCCGGCGGTATTTCACGGTTCCGCTTGGGAGTGAATAGCAGCTCCTGCGGCCGGGCCCGGGCGACAATGCCGGGCGCGTGTCGTACCTATGCGGGGCGGGGCTCCGTTGGCTTCGCCTGCCCTATGCTCCGCTCCGTTCTACGCCTGTTTTTGCTGGTATTGCTGGCCCTTCCCGCTCCGTTGCGCGCCCAGCCGCCGGCTCCGCTCACCCCGGCCCAGTACCAGCAGGATTTCGACTTTTTCTGGACCACCGTCCACGACAACTACTGCTACTTCGACAAAAAGCAAACCGACTGGGCCCGGGTGCGCACCGTGTACGGAGCCCAGCTGCCGGGCGTCACGAGCCGGAGCCAGTTTGTGCGCCTGCTCGAAAACGCCCTGGCTGAGCTCTACGACAACCACGCCGGCCTCTCGACCAACCTGCCCGATTCCCGCCGCCTGCTGCCCTCGGGCACCGATGCCTGGGCCCGGTTTGAGCAGGGCAAAGCCGTAATAGTGGCCGTGCGGGCCGGTTTCGGGGCCGAGCGGGTGGGGCTGCGGCCGGGTATGGAGCTGGTGGCCGTCAACGGCGTACCCATCGAGCAGGCCCTGCGGCCGTTGCTGGGCCGCACCCTGAAAACCATCGACGCCGCGGCCCGTGAAGTAGCCCTCAACCAGGCCCTGGCCGGCACCCACGACCAGGCTCGCCAGCTTACCGTGCGGGCCGGGGGCAAAAAGCGGATGTTGTACCCCGACCAGCCCACGGCCCAGCTTGAAAACATCCGTTACCCGGCCCTGCTGGAAAGCCGCCAGATCGGGACGGTGGGCTACATCCGGATTCACAACAGCCTGGGCAACAACGCCCTGGTTGCCGCCTTCGACAGCGCCCTGACCCGCCTGGGCTCTACCACCGGTCTGGTGCTGGACCTGCGCGAAACGCCGGGCGGCGGCAACACCGTGGTGGCCCGGGCCCTGATGGGGCGCCTGCTCACCCAGGAGCAGCCCTACCAGCGCCACGAGCAGCCCGCCGAGGAGCGGGAGTTTGGCGTGCGGCGCAGCTGGCTAGAGCTGGTAGCACCCCGGCCCCAGCCCTACACCCGGCCCGTGGTGGTGCTCGTGGGCCCCTGGACGAGCAGCATGGGCGAAGGCATCACCGTCGGGCTCGAATCGATGCGGCGGGCCACGATAATCGGGACGGAAATGGCCCGGCTCAACGGCTCCATCGAGTCGTACCGGCTGCCCAACTCCCGCTTTGGCTTCAACATTCCCACCGAGCGGCTCTACCGGGTGGATGGCCTGCCCCGGGAAAACTTCGTGCCCGCCATCCGCCCCGATGATACCATCCCGGGCGACGCCGGCCTGGCCCGGGCCCTGCAGTTGCTGCAGACTGCCAAACCTTGAGCTAACTGGCTCGGGGGTAAATAATCCATTGGCGGCCGGTCGGGCTAGGCTTTATAAAGCCCCCGCCCTATATTTCCCCTATGGCCCGTCCTGATACCTACGCCCAGTTTCATCCCGCCACCCGCGCCGAATGGCGGCAGTGGCTGGCCGACCACCACGCCAGCAGCCCCGGCGTGTGGCTGGTGTATTTCAAAAAGGAAAGCGGGCAGGCCCGGGTCAGCTACGCCGAGTCGGTGGAGGAGGCCCTGTGCTTCGGCTGGATTGACTCCCTGCCCCGCCGCCTCGACGCCGACCGGAGCGCTCTGCTCTTCACGCCGCGCAAGCCCAAAAGTGGGTGGAGCAAGGTCAACAAGGAACGGCTGGAGCGGCTGGAGCAAGCCGGGCAGCTGCAGCCCGCCGGCCTCCTGGCCATTGCCCGGGCCCGGCAAAACGGCGCCTGGGAAAGTCTCGATGCGGCCGAAGCCGGCCTCGTGCCCGAGGATCTGGCCGCGGCCCTGGCCACGGAGCCCACCGCCGAGCGACACTTCCAGGCTTTTTCGCCCTCGGCCCGCAAGATGCTGCTGAACTGGGTGCTGGCCGCCAAACGCCCCGAAACCCGGGCCCAGCGCGTGGCCGAAGTTGTGCGCATGGCCGCCCTGAACAAGCGGGCCAACTTCGACCGGGAGTAAGCCGGGCGTAATTGCGCCGACGCTGATCCTGCTAGCCCGGCCGCAGCCCGTGGCCGCCAGGTTCGTACAAGATGGGGCGGCCCGGTGGCGGGCTCCTGAACTTATGCGGCATTGCTGGAAAAATCGGTTTCGTAGTCTGCTCACGGCCGCCATGCTGACTTGGCCGGTCGTGGTTTACGCGGGTGAGAAGGACGTAAAAGCGTCTTTTTTACTCGTGGGCGGCATTGGTGGAGTTCTTATCGGGGCCGGCATCTACGCCGGGCTGTTGGGGCTGGCGGCCGTTTGGGCCCGGCGTCGCGCCGCCCGGATGGGGCTGGTCGTGCTGGCCCTGGGCTGCTACCTCTACATCCAGTACTGGTCGTGCTACTTTCTGGCCATTGCCACCCGGTTTTTGCGCACCCGCCAGATGCACTACGAGTTTGGGGCTCCTACTCCGCTGCTGACCTGGACCGTGGTGGGGCTGGTGGCGTGGGCCGTAGTAGGGCTGGGGCTGGCCTGGCACCTGGCCCGGCGCGCCCGGCCGCCAGCACCCGGGTTGTAGTCAATACTGACGCCTAGGGGAAACCTTCCGCCCCCCGCCCTCGAATACCGTAATCCGCGACGCTAAGGCACCGCGGCCTCTTGCTGTACTTTCCGTTTCCGGCCCCGCTAGATTCTACGCCCATGGCTAAGCATAAAAAGAAGCATTCCAAGAAAGACGGCGTTGGCGACGACCTACTTGATGCGGCGGCTATGTCCATCAAAAAGTACCGGAAGGTGACCAACGAAATCGGCAAGCTGAGCACCGGCCAGAAGCTGGTGGGCGGCGTGATGCTGCTGGCCGCCGGCTACTTCTACCTCGATAAAGTGCGGAACGACGGGCCCGACACCCTGTTGGCCGGCCTGAGCGGCCTGCTGCCGGGCGGCGCTTCGCCCCACCCCGCCAACGACGAAGACGACGAGGAAACCCCGCCGCCTGCTCCGCCCCGAGCGGCGCTGCCCCGTAAGGCTTCCAAGAAAACCAAAGCTGCTAAATCACCCGGAACCTTCGGCCGCAAGCCCGCCGCCAGCCCCGACGACGATTTGTAGCCCTGGGCCCGCGAAGAATGATTTTGGAGCAACCCTCCACGCCTACCGCCTTTTTACTTTTTAGCCCCCAACCATGAAAAAGAACAAGAAAACCAAAGCCAAAGCCCCGAAGAAAAAGTCTCTGCTGAGCGGCGCCGCCAAGTCCCTCAAAAAGCTGAGCCGCGGCAGCGTGGGTAAGCTCACCACCACCCAGAAAGTAGTGGGCGGCACGGCCCTGGTGGCCCTGGGCTTGGGTTATCTGGCCCAGCGCCGCAATGCCGCCTCGGCCTCGGCCGCGGCTACCACCGACACCGACGCCAATACCGGCGAGACGCTGAGCGGTACCGAGGGCGCCTCCATTTAACAGGCCCGCCTCTGATTTGCGCGGCTGCTGCTTCGTTTGCCTAGAAGCGTCAGCCGCGCGTTTGGTTGCGGCTTACGGGCCGGTCAGCTTCGCGCAAACTTTTCGGCTGCTGCCGGGCTTTATGCTGCTGACTATGCAAAAATCTTTACTGCTTGCGGCGGGCTTATTGCTGAGCGGAGCGGCCCGGGCCCAGTGGGGTGTGCAGCTGGGCGGCCACGGGTCCACGTTTGCCACCGCGCCCAATATGGCGGTACGCCGCGTCACGACCGAGGCCGGGCTGGGCTACCAGGCCAGCGTGTTCTACGAACATGCCTTCCGGCCCTACCTGTCACTGGTGCCCGAGCTGCGGCTTAGCCAGCAGAGCACGAAGCTGGCCGTAGCCGATTACAGCCGGCCCGGCGCTGAGTTTGCCGGCGACTATCGGCTGCGCCTGATCTACTTATCCTTGCCCGTGCTGTTGCGGGCTACCGTGGGCAAATACTACCTGGAGGCCGGGCCGCAGGCCGGCTACCTGGTGGCGCTGCACCGCACGGGCACTGGGGAAGGCGCCGGTCCTAGTGGCCCGCAGGGTGCCCCACCCGACGCCTCGGCGCCCGGCTCCTACCAGCGCTTCGACCTGGGCGCGGCCGGTGGCGTGGGCGTGCGGCTCGGGCAGGGGCTGGCCCTGAGCTTGCGCGGCTACTCCGGTTTTCGCTCCCTTGTTCCGCGGCACCACCCGCCCCTGGGCTACACCGGCAGCCTGCGCAGCGAGCAGCTACAAATTTCGCTTAGCTACCAGCTCAAGCGCCACGACTAATGGAAAACGGGTAGCAACCTTAGCCGGCAGCCTTGCGAATACCGGCAGACCTACCAACGTCCACTTTTTTCCCGGTCATGGCTAAAGACAAGAAGAAATCCGCTAAAAAAGGCAAAGACAAATCCGCCGCCAGCCCGGTGGAAGGCGCCGTTAAAGTCCTGCGCAAGTTTCGCAAAACCACCCGTGCCGTGGGTAAGCTCAGCACGGGCCAGAAAATAGTGGGCGGCGTGGCTTTGCTGGCCGCCGGCCTGACGTATTTGGCTAAAAAGCACGCCGAAGAGGAAGCCGCCAACAAGGCGCGGCCCGGGGCTGAAGCGGCCGAAGCCGCCCTGGCCAGTCTGGCCGCCCCCGCCGAGCCCCGCGCGGTGCCGCCTGCCCCCGCCGCCGAAGATGCGGCGGGGCCAAGGGAAGCGAGGCTGACGGTCAGCAAACCCAAAAAGCGCCGCTAGCCGGGCCATGCTCCACACGCAAAACGGCGGCCGCCCCAGAGTAGGAGCGGCCGCCGTTTTACGTGTGCTAATAGCTGAATCTAGATTGCCAGGGCGCTGCCTTTGGGGTCGGGACCGTACTGGTTGGGGCCGCTGGTGCCCTCGGTGCAGGTCAGGACCAGCAGCCAGATGCCGCCGACGAGCGGAATAAAGGAAACGAGCAAAAACCAGCCGCTCTTATCCAAATCGTGCATGCGGCGCACCGATACGGCAATGCCGGGCACGATAAGCGCCAGCCACAACAAGCCGGTGATATAGCCGGCCCCGAATTCGGACCCGGTTATGGTAGCAAATATGGTATCAATCACCATGGCCGCAATGAAAGCCAGGACCTGAAACAGGACAAACATCCAGTACTCTTTGCGCCGGGCGCGGCCGCTAAAGTCGGCGTATTTTCTCAGGGCTTGTAAAAAGTATTCCATGCTAAATTAAGCGTAACGGTTCCTACTCGTAAGGCTTTTCGGCAGCGCCCCGTTTTTGAAGTGGGTTCTGAGCTCCACTGCCCGGGCCGCCGCAATTGCCTTTTTAAGCAACGAGCGGGGTTTTTGTCCCCGAGCGGGAGCAATATAAGCAGGAGCACAACGCTAAATAGCAGTTCGGCTATTTATTTGTCGGCCGGGGCGGGCCCGCCGAGCCAGCGCCGTTGCCGCCACTGCTGCTGCTGGGCCGCGTCGAGGAAGGTCCAGGCCACGATGCGGCTCACTTTCTGGCCCTGGCTCATGCCGATAGTACGCACGTCGGCGGCCCCGCGCTTCTGCAGGGTTTTGTAGAGACCGGGCAGGGTTTCCTTTTTCGAAATCAGGGTCGAGAACCACAGGCAGTTGTGGCGCTGCAAGACGCTTTCCTCGGCCATGCGCCAGGTGAACGTGGCCTCACCGCCCTCGTACCAGAGCTCATGGGCCTGGCCCCCGAAGTTGGCCACCGGCTTGGCCGTGCCACCCGCGCCCAGGTTCTGCACCTTGCGGCGGGTGGCAGCCTCGGCCTCGGCCTGCGAAGCGTGGAAGGGCGGGTTGCACATGGTCAGGTCAAACAGCTCGTTGGCCTTGATGATGCCGCTGAACATATCGGTGGACCGGGGCTGCAGGCGCACGTCGATGGCGCCGGCCAGGCCGGGGTTGCCGGCCACAATCTGCTTGGCCACCCGCACCGCCACCGGGTCCACGTCGGAGCCCACGAAGCGCCAGCCGTACTCCCGGTGCCCGATGATGGGGTAGATGCAGTTGGCGCCCGTGCCCACGTCGAGCACCCGCACCCGCTTGCCGGTAGGCACCGTGCCTTCGTTGAGCTCGGCCAGCAAATCGGCCAGGTAGTGCACGTAGTCGGCGCGGCCCGGGATGGGCGGGGCCAGGTAGCCGGCCGGAATATCCCAGAGCGGCACGTTATAAAACTCCCGGAGCAAGGCCTGGTTCAGGGTCTTGACGGCGGCTGGGTCGGCAAAGTCGATGGACTCGGTGCCGTGCGCGTTCAGGGCCACGAACGGCGCCAGTGCGGGCGTGGCCCGCTGCAGGGCTGCAAAGTCGTAGCGGCCCCGGTGGCGGTTGCGCGGGTGCAGGCCGTCTTTCTCGGCGGGCGGGTTGGTGGGTGATTCGGGCATACACAAGGAAAAAGGGCGGAGGCGCCAATACGGGCCCGGCGCGGCGTAAAGCTAAAGAGAAGGCCGGCGGAAACCGCCGGGCAGGCTCCTTACCAACGCCAAGAGGCCGACGCTCGGGGAGCATCGGCCTCTTGTGGGTATAGCCAGGGGCAGATTCTGCCGATACTTACTGAGCGGGGGCGGCGGGAGCTGCCGGGGCCGCAGGAGCGGGCGGCACAGCCATTTTCACCGATACGGCCGTCGGACCTTTCTGGCCCATTTCCACCTCAAAGGTCACCTTGTCGTTTTCCTTGATGGGGTTGAGCAGGCCGTTGGCGTGCACAAAGATGCTTTCCTGGGTTTCGGAATCCTTGATGAAGCCGTAGCCCTTCGACTCATTGAAGAAAGCCACCGTGCCCTTGCGGATCGGGTCGGGCTGCTCCATGTCTTCCTGCTTGGCCACGGCAATGCGGATGTCCTCGACCTTGATTTCCTGCTTTTTGCGGTTCGGGTCCGGGGGCGTTGCCGAGATGTTGCCAAACTCGTCCACGTAGGCCAGCATGTCGTCCAGGCTCTGGCCTTTCTTAGCATTCGCCTGGCGTTCCTCCTTGCGGTCGGCCTTATCGTTTTTCTTTTTTAAGCGTTTTTTTTCGTTTTCCTTTTTGCCAAAGGATGCTTGGGATTTCCCCATGTTGGTCTCGGGTTAGGTGATGACTGCGCTTCGCGCCGGGTGAAGATAAGCATCCGGGGGCGGTACGTCGGTGAATATAACATACTACAGCTATATAAAAGCGAAAGTTCAGGACTATTTCCCGATTAATGCGCGGCAAGCTCAACCGCACGGCGGCCAACCCGGGCCCGAACTCCACCGTACAGCGCCCAAGGGCCCGCCCACCGGCCGGCTCTATCTCTCACCTAGTGCACTGAACCATGAAAAATACCCTGCTTTTGCTTTCCTGCGCGGCCGCCCTGACCCTGGGCTCCTCGTGCAACCGCGACAAAGCCGCCGCCGTGGACGCGGCCCAAACGCCCTCGGCCGACACGGCCGTGGTAGCCGACAACGACGTAATCTACCGCGACCAGGGCAACCGCGTGGCCGATATGGTTACCACCGACCTGGGCATTACCGACACGGCCCAGGTGCGGCAGGTGCGGCGCGTGTACTACACCCGGGCCCAGCGCCTGGGTGAGCTCAAGTCGCGCTACATCAGCGACACGACCGGGCAGTACGTGGCTACCCGCCAGGTAGATACCGACACGGACAACGAAATCAAGACCGTGTTTAACGACGAGACCCGCTACAACACTTACCAGAGCAACCGCACGCGCTACTACGGCTCGGGCTACGACGACGGTACCACGGTAACGACGACCACCGAAACCACCACGACTACGGCCGCCCCGGCCCGCCCCGCCCGCCGCGGTCCACGGATGGTAGAGTACGAGAAAAAGAAAAACGGCGAAACCAAGATTGAGTATTCCAACGGCAAAACCGTGAAAATTGACAAGGACGGCGACACCAAAGTGGAGTACCCCAGTGGCACCAAGGTGAAGCGCGACGCCGACGACGGTCAGGTGAAAATCAAGCGCTAAGCGCTGGGTTGTGCCTCAGTAAAAAGCCCTTGCCAACCGGTGAGGGTTTTTTGTTTTCTTTTAATTACGAAATATTTCGTAATTAAAAGAAAAGCTGAATATTGCCGAAGGTGTATACTTTAACCTTTCCATCCTCCAGCTTAGCCTGATGAAAGCCTATCCGTTCCTACTGGTCCTGCTGGGCGGGGCCCCGGCCCTGGCCCAAACTACCGCCCCACTAGCCCCGGCCGACAGCGGCACGTTTGTGCTCCACAAGTTTGAGCAGCCCATCGGCAAGGAAACCTACCGCCTGACCCGCACCGCCCAGCAGCTGACCTACGACGTGAGTTTCAAGTTCGTGGATCGGGGCTCCCCGGTACCGCTGCGGGCCCGGCTCGTGGTGACACCCACTTACGAGCCCCTGCGCCTGGCCGTGAAAGGTCGCACCTCCCGCATGTCGACCATCAACGACTCCATCGAAATCCGCCGGGGCCAAGCTTACGTGCGGGTAGACGACAAGGTGACGACTAGGGCCGCTCCCGAGGGCAGCTTTCCGGTGGCGGGCTACTCGCCGGGCACGGGCCAGATGCTGCTGTTGCGCTACTGGCAGCAGCACGGCCGGCCCGCCAGTATTGCCACTCTACCCTCAGGCAGCGTGCAGATCAGCCGGGACGGGCAGGACACGCTTACGTTTCAGAATAAGCCCCTGGTGCTGGAGCGCTACGTCATCAAAGGGCTGGTGTGGGGCAACGAGCTGCTCTGGACCGACCAGCAGGGCCGTCTGATGTGCATCATTACCAACGACGCCGAGGGCGACAAGCTCGAAATGATGTGGCAGCCCTACGAAAGCCTGTTGCCCACGCTTATTGGGCGGGCGGCGGGCCACGGCATGCGCCTGTTTACGGCCGAGGCCGGGGGGCAAGCCGCCGGGAAGGGCAAAGCCGTGCTGGCCATCAGCGGCGGGGCGGTGCTCGACGTAGTGACGGGTAAGCGGCTGCCCAACCAGGTGGTGCTCATCGAAAAAGGGAAGATTACCAAGATTGGGGCCGTGGGCCAGGTGAAAGTGCCCCGCGGGGCCGATGTAATTCAGGCGGCCGGCCAAACCCTGGTGCCGGGCCTGTGGGACATGCACGCCCACTTTCAGCAGGCCGAGTGGGGCCCCGCCTACCTGGCCGCCGGCGTGACGACCGTGCGCGACTGTGGCAACGAGTTTAGCTACATCAACGCCATTGAGCAGGCCATCAACTCGGGCAAGGGCGTGGGGCCGCGCATTCTCAAGGCCGGCATCATCGACGGCAGCGGGCAGCGGCCCCTGGGCATCGTGCGGGCCGATACGCCGGCTGAAGCTGTGCAGGCCGTGCAGAAGTATAAGGCCAACGGCTTCGTGCAAATCAAGCTCTACAGCTCCCTCAAGCCCGACATCGTGCAGGCCATCTGCGCCGAAGCCCACCGCCAGGGCCTGACCGTGACGGGCCATATCCCCGACGGCATGAATATCTACCAGGGCGTGCGGGCCGGCATGGACCAAGTGAACCACCTGCCCTACGTGGGCTCGGTACTCAAGCGCAACGCCGACCGGTCGTACAACTTCACGGACACGACCAGCCTGCGGGCCTTCCGGTTCTTGAAGGAGCATCACACCGTCATTGACCCCACCCTGGGCGTCTACGAAATGATGGGCCGCTCGACCCAGGACGACATTACCGCCCTGGAGCCGGCCTTCAATAAGCTGCCCCAGCCCCTGCAGGCCCTGTTTATCAGCATGGGCGCCGACCCCAAGGAAGTGGCTGGGTTCAAGCCCCAGTTTCTGAGTTTGGTGAAGCTGGTGAAGGTGCTCTACGACAACGGTATAACCATCGTGGCCGGCACCGACATGGTATTTCCCGGCACCAGCATCGACCGGGAGCTGGAGCTTTACGTGCAGGCCGGCCTCACGCCCCTGCAGGCCCTGCAAACGGCTACCATCACTCCGGCTAGAGTCATGAAGCAGGATAAGCAGAGCGGCTCCATCGAAGTCGGCAAGCAGGCCGACCTGGTGCTGGTGGAAGGCAACCCGCTGGAGCAGATTCAGAACCTGCGCCGGGTGAAGCTGGTAGTAAAAGACGGCCGCCCTTACGACCCGGCCGCCATGCGCAAACTGGCCGGCTACCAGCAGTAGCCGGGCGGGCTTCAGGCCTTTTGCTGCTCATCGAGCCAGCGCACGATGACGCGCATAAAGTCGAAGTTCTTTTCCGGGTTGGGCGCCTCGCTCAGCTCCAGGCTTTCTTTGGGCGTGCGGGCCTTGGTGAAGAAATGGTCCACCTCGGGCAGCTTCCGGAACTGGGCCTGGCCGGGGTGGGCCCGGTTCACGATGTCAAGAATGAGCTGGTGGTCTTCGTCGTAGGAAACGAAGTCGGCCTCGCCGCGCAGGGCCAGCACCCGGGTGTTGAGGCTTTGCCAGGCCGCGGCCAGGTTGGTTTCTTCCCACTGCTGCATGTAGCGGTAGCTCTGCGGAAAGTTAATCAGGTCCCGGGCCTGCGGATATTTGGCCACCACCTGCTCGGGCGTCTGCTTGTCGGTGAGCAGCAGGTGCAGGGCCGCGGCCAATACTTGCTGGCGGCTGGAAATTGAGTCGTAGGCCAGGCCGCGCAGCTCGGCCTGGCGGCGGGCATTCTGGAGCTGGTACTCGATGAAGTTGCGGCTGGCCGTACCGTAGACCACCACGCCCCTGAGGTTTTCGCCCTGGGCCACCACCGGCGCCATGATGCCCCCGATGCTGAAGCCGGTGATAAACACGTTCTGCTGGTCCACGAAGGGCAGCTGCCGGATGGCCGCCAGCCCGGCCTTGTAGCCGCTGGCTTCGGCCCGAAAATCCGACTCCGGACAGGGCGTGCCCTTACTGTCGCCCATGCCGGTTTTGTCGACGCGCATCGTGGCGTAGCCGTGGCGGGACAGGGAGTCGATGATACGGTTGGTGACGTCGGCGCGGTTCAGGGGATTATCCACCGAAAAACAGCCCACGCCCTGAATGAAGAGCACCATCGGGACCTTGGGCTTGCTTGCGCCAGTGGGCCGGGTAATGATGGTGCGCAGCTGGTTGGGCCCGGCCGTGACGCTGGAATACTGAACCTGGTAAAACGGGCTGGTTTCGGTGGGGAAAGCCTTGAACCTGACCTGCTGCCGGATTTTGCGGCCGTTGCGCAGTACCACGAACGGAACTTTGTCGCCGACCTTGTACTGCTTGAGCTGGCCCACAAACTCGCCCACGTTGGCCCCCACTTCGGTAGCGCCCATTTTCAGGATGACGTCATTGGCCCGCAGCCCGGCGGCCTGGGCCGAAGACCCCGGCCGCACGCCGCGCACCAGGATGCCGTTGCGGGTGGGCAGCTGGTAGCGCCGCTGGATACTGTCGGTGGTAATGCCCTGCAAATCGATGCCGACGAACACGCGGCGGGGCAGCTGCTGGGCCCGGAGGCGCGGCGCGGCCAGGGTCAGGGCAAACAAGAGAAGGAGTACCCGAATTTTCATGGGAGCAGCGGAGAAAGGTGAAAAACGGCTTATACATCCCAAAAGAGCAATATAGTCCCGCCGGGTTGCAGCACCTCCCCCGATTATGTGAGTCCCGGGCCCCGCGGCGCCGACCGGCAACGTTGCCGACATCGTTTGCATAAAGAAATACGGCCCGCGACTGCAGCCCGGTCCCGCAATTGGGTAATATCAGGGTGCGGTACCGGCTGTGCGCCAGAATTTTCCGCCGCTCTTCGTCCCGACAACCCACCACACGATGTTCCCACGCATTTCGAAAAACCAGCTGAATAACTTTCGCTACGCCGCCGCGGCCACTCTGCTGACTACGGCCGTGCTGGCCGGCCCGGCCCGGGCCCAGCAGCTGGCTTTTCCCGGGGCCGAAGGGGCGGGGCGCTTCACCTCGGGCGGCCGGGGTACCAAGCAGCAGCCCACCACGGTCTTCGAAGTGACCAGCCTGAATGACGACCGGCAGCCGGGCAGCCTGCGCTACGCCCTGAGCCAGCCGGCGGCGGCCCGCACGGTGGTGTTCCGGGTGTCGGGCACCATTCACCTGGCTTCCCCGCTGGTCATCGACAAAAGCAACACCACCATTGCCGGCCAAACCGCGCCCGGGGCCGGTATCTGCTTGGCCGATTACCCGGTGAGCCTCAAGGCCAGCAACGTCATCGTGCGCTTCGTGCGCTTCCGCATGGGCGACAAAAACCAGAACCAGGGCTTCGTGGACGGGGCCGGGGGCGACGATGCCTTTGGGGGCGGCATGCGCCAGAAGCACCTCATCATCGACCATTGCTCGATGAGCTGGAGCACCGACGAGGCCTTTTCGGTGTACGAGTGCGACAGTACGACGCTGCAGTGGAACCTGATCAGCGAGCCACTCAACTATTCCTACCACTTTGAGAAGGGGGATAAGGACTTCGAGCGGCACGGGTTCGGGGGCATCTGGGGCGGGCAGCACAGCACGATGCACCACAACCTGTTTGCCAGCTGCAACAACCGCACACCCCGCTTCAACGGCAGCCGCTACACCCACGCGGCCGGCTACGAAAACTGCGACTTCCGCAACAACGTCATCTACAACTGGGGCGAAAACAACGTGTACGCCGGCGAGGGCGGCAACTACAACATCGTGGGCAACTACTACAAATACGGCCCCAACACCAAGGAAAGCGTGAAGGCCCGGGTGCTGAACCCCTACAAGATTACCGACGGCAAAAACCCGCTGCCCTACGGCAAATTCTACCTCGCCGGCAACTACTCCGACGCCAGCGCCGAGGTGACGCGCCACAACTGGCGGGGCGTGACGATGAACAACGGCTCGGCCGCCGACACTGTGCTGGCTAAAGTAGACGCACCCTTCAACCTGGGCCCCGTCGTTACCCAAACCGCCCAGCAGGCCTACGAAGCCGTGCTGCAAGGTGCCGGCGCCATCCGTCCCGAGCGCGACACCCTCGACCAGCGCATCGTGCGGGATGTGCGCCGCCGCACCGGCCGTATCATCGACGTGCAGGGTGGCTACGCCCACGGCACGCCCTACAGCGTTTCGCAACAAGCCTGGCCCGAGCTCAAGGCCCAGCCCGCCCCCGCCGATACCGACCACGACGGCATGCCCGACGCCTGGGAAACCAAGCAGAAGCTGAACCCGAAAGACGCCGCCGACCGGAGCAAAACCGGCGCAAACGGCTACACCATGCTGGAAGTGTACCTCAACAGCCTGGTAGGCAAGTAAGGCCGGCAAGCGTCAGGATGACAGAGGAAACAACGCCAGCCCGCCGGATTATTCAACTCTGCGTTGTCGCCTGATGCGCTTGGTATAACGTGCGGCCTATACCGTCGTGCGCCAGGCTACTTCTTGAAAAAGGCCAGCAGATCGGCTTTGTGGGAGTTACCGATGGGAATGTAGGTGCCGTCGTTGAGAACCACGTTTTCGGGCTGCAGCAGCTTGATGTGGGCCACGGCCACGATAAAGGAGCGGTGCACCCGCAGAAACGCCGCCCCCAGGGTTTCGACCATTTCCTTCATCGTCTGGTGCAGCAGGTAGGTTTTGCTGCTGGTCACGATCTTGACGTAGTCCTTGCAGCCCTCCACGTACACGATTTCGCGGTGGCTGACTTTGAGCAGGCCCTGCCGCTCTTTCACCAGCAGGAATTTTTCCTCGTCGGAGTCGGCCTGAGGCACGGGCTGCACGGCGGGCAGGCGGGAAATGGCCTTCATGAACCGCTCGTAGCTGAAGGGCTTGAGCAAATAGTCGAGAATATCCAGCTCGTAGCCCTCGTAGGCATATTCGCGGTAGGCCGTGGTGAGCACCGTTTTGGGCGGGTTCTGCATCGTTTTGAGGAAGTGCAGACCCGTAATCAGCGGCATTTCGATGTCCAGAAACATCAAATCCACGGGGTGCTGGAGCAGGTGGTCGTGGGCTTCCATGGCGTTGCGGCAGGTACCGGCCAACGTCAGACCCGGCGTTTGGCCAATAAACTGGGTGAGTACTTGGTGGGCTAGGGGCTCGTCGTCCACAATCAGGCAGCGGACGGGGGCAGGCGTGTTGGTCATAGTTGCAAATACAGAAATTAAGAAAAGGTAGCAGTGCTCGTGAGTTGGCTTCGAGGATTGTAGCGGTAAGTGGGCCGGACTACCGCAGCAGCAGCGGCAACTGCGTGAGAATGGCGTCGGTGCGGGTGGCTACCTGCAGCGGGGTCGGGACGACCACTCGGTTGGGCTGCACGCCCCGGCCCGGCTGTGGTTTGGGGCAGGCTGTGAGGAGGCGAAAGTGCGGCAGCTGCAGCACCAGGTGGGTCTGGGGCAGCTCCAGCCGCGAGATGGTGCCGCCGCTGAGGCCCGCTTCCGCCCCGCCGCTTTCCTCGCCCAGAATGACCACGCGGCGCTGGGCCCGCAGACTGGCCGCCAGGTTGGAAGCCGCCGAAAACGTGCCCCCATCCACCAGCAGCACCACCTGGCCCCGGAAGTAGCGGCCCCGGTAGGGATGCTGCACGCCCACGGTGGCCGCGGCAAAGCCGAAGCGGCCATCGGGCAGGCGCTTGACCAGCGTCGTATCAAAGTAGGCCGCCTGGCTCGGGTCGGGTTGCATAAACGAGGGTAGCCGAACGGGGGCCAGGGCGCTTTGGGTGAGCACAAAGTCGGATTTGAGCAGGTACTTGAGCAAATCCACGGCAATGGCGTTGTTGCCGCCCGGGTTGCCCCGCAAGTCCACCACCAGCCGCTTGGTGCGGCGCTGAGCCAGCTCGGCAAAAAGCGCCGCGTGGAAGGTTTGGTAGTCATCGGCCTCGTCGTAGCTGAAGCTGCTGATGCGCAGCACGGCCGTGGCGGGCAGCGCCGCGGGGTAGCGCACCGACCGTAACTTGGCCAACCGGCGCGCCTGCGCCTCCCCGGGGCTCAGCGCCGGGCCGGCAGGCTGGGCGGGCGCACTGGGCCGGGGCTGCGGGGTTAGGAGCTGCTCGTGGCCGGTACTGTCGCGCACGAGCAAGGGGTAGGCCGGCTTGGCCTCGTAGCAGCTCCAGTAGTATTCGTCGAAGAAGCCGGCTTCCAGCTCGTGGTCCTGAAAACCGGTGCCGTAGCCATCGGCGGAAATAAGGGCCCGCAGGCGGGCCAGGACTTCCGGGCTGGGGTGGCCGTCCAGGGTCAGGATTTCCGTACCGGGCCGCAGCTCCGGCGCCGTGCTTTGGTTTTCAACGACGAACAGGCGGTTTTGGCGGATAGCCACGGAAAAGGGAAAGTAGGGGTGGGGCTGCCGGCGAAACCAGGTGCGGTAAGCCGCCGAATGCTGCACGCGGGTGTGGCCGCAACGCACCTGCGCCACCAGGGTCTGCAAGATCTTCCAGTACTCGGGCTCGGTCATGGGGTGCGTAAGGGCGGCCGCCGCGCGGGCGAAGGCGCGGTGTAGCGAGTCGGGACTCGTGTACCAGTACAGGCCCGGGTGCGCCTCTTCCAGGGCCCGGCGCAGGTAGGTCAAATCACTTTGCAGCTGCGCCACCGGGTAGGTCTGGGCGGGGTTGTAGGCCGCGGGCGGAGCCGATTGGGCCCGGGCTCCGACAGTTATCAGGCAGAGCGTAAGCACGAGCAGCAACGTTTTCATAAAGCTGATTTACAAGTTTCTGCCAAAGAAACGGCCGCACTTTATGAGTTACACGAAAAGTTTCGTAGTTGTGGTATTTGGTGCTATAACCCGTGTTTCTCCTCGCCAGCGCCAGGGACTATTACCCGGCTGCCGATCCGCCAGCCTGGTCTCAGCGGGCGGCTGGTAGCGTCAGGGTTAGCTCGGCCCGGTAGCGGCCCTCGTGTTCGGTAAGGTGCAGCTCGTGGGCCCCGGGATAGTACAAGTTCAGGCGCTGGCGGATGTTGACCAGGCCAATGCCGCCGCTGCGCCGGGGCGAGGCCGGGGGCGGGGTGGGCAGCATATCATTCTCAATCACAAAGTGAAGCTGCCCGGGCCGGGCCGTGAGCGTGGCCTGCACCGTGGCCGCGTCGGAAAAGTGGTGGCGGCCGTGCTTGAAGCTGTTCTCGACCAGGGGCAGCAGTAGCAGGGGCGGCATCTGCAGGCCCTCGGGCAGCGCGTGGGTTGCAAAGCGGATGCTGGCCCCGGGGTATTTGCGCTGCTCCATTTCGAAGTAGTTTTCCAGAAACGTGACTTCCTCGGGCAGGCCGATATAATCCTTGCCGCTGTCGTAGAGCACGTAGCGCATCAGCTCGGAGAGCAGCAGGATAAAGCGGGGCGTTTCGGGGGAGCCCACCAGGCTCAGGCCGTAGATGCTGTTGAGCGTATTAAACAAAAAGTGGGGCTGGAGCTGGGTTTTGAGCTGTTCGAGCTGCAGGGCCAGGTGGTCTTTTTCCAGCCGGCGGCGGCGGTACTCATTCTCGAAGGCCACCCGCACGAAGGCCACGCAGCTAAAGGCAATCAGGTCGGTAACGGTCAGTGACAGGTCCCACCAGCCGGGCAGCGTAGCCAGGCTGCTCAGGCCGCCGAGCTGGGCCAGCGCCTTGAACAGCAGGCCGGTGAGCTGGAAGCTCCAGGCCGAAACCAGCCAGAAGTACACCAGCGTACTGCCGAGCAGCAGCAGGTGCTGGCGGCGGTGGAGCAGGCGGGGCATCAGCCAGCGGTAGTAAGGCAGCACGTAGAGCGTGGACAGCCCGGCAAACGCGCACAGGTGGGGAAAGGGAAAGTTGAGGCGCAGCGGCGGGTGGGGCGGGAGTCGTTCCACGTAGGCCGAGTACTTGTAGAGGCCCACGTACACCGCCCACATCAGGATTTCGAAAACGAGGGGAAAGCGGCTGGGCCGGTCGGCAGCGTCTTGTTGCATGGGGGCAAGTTGGTGGTTTTTCGGCCGGCTTGCCGCCCCGCCGGGCCTAACTTTCGACCAATGGGGCCTTTTTTTCGACTAAAAAATGCGGGGTTGGAATTGGTCGGAACAAGGCCGGGAGTAGTCGAATAAAGCGCATTGGAGCGGATTGGAAGCAGTTGTTTTGTCCCATTCCCAGCCGGTTAGCGGCGGGTCTTCCACTCGAAACCTCCTTTCGCCTTCGCCATGAAAAACGTTTTCCCCGCCCTGCTTCTCGCCAGCACTCTGGCTGCCGCTCCCGCCCTGGTTTCGGCCCAAACCAGCCCTGCCGCCGCCCAGGCTACCGGCGCCGTTACGGGCCAGGTAGCCGATAGCCTCTCGCGCCAGCCCCTGGCCTTTGCCACCGTCATTCTGCGCCCCGCCGCCGACTCAAAAAACGCCCTGAGCACGATGACCAACGAGCAGGGCAGCTTCCGCTTCGAGGCCGTGCCCGCCGGTGCCTACAGCCTGCTGGTAAACTACGTGGGCTACAAAACCTCGGCCCCGGCCGCCCTGACCGTAGCGGCCGGCCTGAATGCCGCTCCCGCCGTGGCCCTGGCGCCCGACCAGAAGCTGCTCAAGGGCGTGACCGTGACGGGGACCAAAGCCTTTATCGAGCAGCAGGCCGGCAAGCTGGTGCTCAACGTGGCGGCCAGCCCCATTGCCGCCGGTGGCACCGCCGCCGAGGTTATCAGCCGGGCCCCGGGCGTGGTGGAGCAGGGCGGCGGCTACACGCTGCGGGGCAAAACCGTAACGGTGCTGCTCGACGGCAAGAGCACCAACCTGAGCGGCGAGGAGCTCAAAAACATGCTCGGCGCCCTGCCCGGCAGCACCCTGGACAAGGTTGAAGTCATCAGCAACCCCTCGGCCAAGTACGACGCCCAGGGCGGGGCCGTGGTCAACATCATTACCACCAAAAGCAAGCAGCTCGGCACCAACGGCACCCTCACGCTGGGCGCGGGTACCGGCCAGTACGGCCGCTACAACGCCGGCCTGAGTTTGAACCACCGCACCGCCAAGCTCAACGTGTACGGCGGCCTCGACCGGCTTGAAAACCAGGTGTACTCCACCACCAGCGCCGAGCGGGCCGCCACGGCCGAAACCCGCATTGCCGAAAACGGCCGCGAAGTGCGCCACAACCAGAACAACTCCGCCCGCCTCGGCCTCGACTACACCCTGAGCAACACCAGCTCGGCGGGCGTGCTGGTGAAGGGCATGCTCAACTACCGGGACCGGGACGGCCGCAACGACGCCCGGGTGCTGGCCGGTACCGAGCCCCTGGAATCGTCGCAGCTGCGCACGCAGGGCGAGGCCCGCTTTCTGAGCCCGTCGGTGAACCTGTACTACAAAACCACCCTCGGCGCCCCCGACCACACCCTGCGCCTGAACGCCGACTACTTTGGCTACCAGAAAAACTGGCAGAACGACTACCTCACCACGTTCTGGAACCAGCAGGACGGCTTCGACCAGCCCGCTGACCTGCGCCGGGACCATTCCCCGGCCCGCAACGCGGTGCGCTCCGCCTCGGCCGATTATGCCCAGCCCTTCCAGAAAGGCACGCTCGAAGCCGGCCTGAAAACGACCTTCACCGCCACCGACAACGACATCCGCTGGGAGCAGGCCGCCGCCGGCCAGCCCTGGGCCGTGGATTTGGGCAAAACCAACCACTTCATCTACCGCGAAAATATCAACGCCGCCTACGCCACCTACGGCCGCACGGTGCAGAAGCTGGAGCTGCAAGTGGGCCTGCGCGCCGAGCAAACCAACACCACCGGCACCTCCCTCACCCTCGACCAAACCACCCGCCGCCACTACCTCAACCTGTTTCCGACCCTGTCGGCGCAGTACAACAAGTCGGAAAAGGTGCAGCTCGGCTTTGCCTACCGCCGCAAGATTGACCGGTTCCAGTTCGGCATCGTCAACCCCTTCGTGACCTACATCAGCCAGTACCGCTACATGCAGGGCAACCCCAACATCCGCCCGTCCTTCTCGCACAACTTCGAATTCACCCACTCCTACAACAGCCTGCTGACCACGTCCATCAGCTACGGCCACCACACCAGCGTGCTTATGGAAAGCTACCAGAAGCAGGAGGGTACGCAGGTGGTGGTCAGCTCGTTCCAGAACTTCCGCAGCGCCGAGTCGCTCGACGGCAGCCTGACGCTGATGAAGCCTTTGCTGAGCAACAAGTGGATGACGGTGACGACCCTGGGCGTGTCGTTTGCCAAAATCAACTCGACCAGCGTGGGCGTGGGCAGCGCCCGGCCCTCGGCCATGCTGTCCTCGAACCACACCCTGACCCTGGGCAAAGGCCTGAAAGCCGAGGTGTCGGGTATGTACATGTCGCCGATGACCTTCGGGGGCATGGCCTTCCAGTCGCGCTTCTTCACCAGCGTGGGCATTTCCAAAACGGTGCTCAAGGACGCGGGTACGCTCACGCTCAACGTATCGGACGTCCTGAACACCCAGCAAATGCGCTACGAGGTGCTGGCCGCCGGCCTGGGCTCCCACAACCTGGACAAAGTTGAAAGCCGCTTCGTGAAGCTCAACTTCAGCTACAAGTTTGGCAAAAAGACCGTGAAGGCCAGCCAGCGCCGCGACACGGGCATCGAGGCCGAGAAGTCGCGCATGGATAACTAAGCCGCCCGCTCACTCTTAATTTATTGCTCGTGCAGGGGCTCTGGGGCTATACCCGCGGCTGAAATGTAGGTGAACTTGTTATGGAAGGCCAACGCTGCGGACAGCGTTGGCCTTCTGGCTTGGGGGCGGGCCCTGCACTCGTAGCAGGCAGCAGCGGGCCCCGGGGAAAGGCAATTGGCAAGAAAGCCGTTATTTTAGCCGGCCCCGGTTTGTCGTTTTTCCAACCGTGGGGCCAATAGCGCGTTATTCCCTCCGAGTGTCGAGCTACGGGCCGCGTGTTGCGGCTAATTCAAGGCGCTTACTCCTTATCGGAAATAGATTTTATGCGGCAGTTACTGCTTATTCTGGGCCTTCTGGTGTATTGCGCACTGCCGGCCGCTGCCCAGCGCCCCGACTCCACCAAAACGCCCCGGCCCATTCGCAAGGTGGAGCTTGAAAACGTGGACATTGCCCCCGGGGCCCGCGACGGCAAAGGCTGGCTCATGCTCGACAAAGACATTCAGCTGGAGCTGGAAGGAGCCATTCACAACCTCTACAACTTCAAGTACGACAAGGCCGAAAAGCAATTCCGCTCCCTGCGCCGTCGCTACCCCGAGCATCCCTTGCCCTACCTGCTCATGGGCCTGAGCCAGTGGTGGAAAATCCTGCCGACCAACCTGCAAACCAAGCAGTACGACAAGCTGCTCTTCGCCTACATGGACACCACCGTGCGCAAGGCCGAGGTTCTTTACGAGCAGGACAACAAGAACTACGAGGCCTGCTTTTTCCTCTCGGCCGCCTACGGCTTCGATGCCCACCTCAACGCCGAGCGCAAAAACTGGACGGCCGCCACGCTCAGCAGCCGCAAGGCCCTGCGCTACCTGCAGGAAAGCAAGGAAGCCAACGGTTTGAGCCCGGAATTTCTGTTCGGGCAGGCCTTATTCAACTACTACGCCGTCTGGATTTCGGAAAACTACCCCTTGCTGCGGCCCGTGCTGCTGCTGTTTCCGAAGGGCAACCGCGCCCTGGGCTTGCAGCAGCTCAAGAACGTGGCCAGCAACGGGTTTTACACCGGCCTGGAAGCCAAGTACTACCTGATGCGCATTCTCTACACCGAGGAAAACAACCTCGATGGCGCCATGCCCACGGCCCGCTCCCTGGCCAATAATTACCCCGACAACGCCTACTTCCAGCGCTTCTACGCCCTGCTCTGCTACCACCAGGGCGACATGATAGAGTGCGAGCGGGTGAGTCGTGAAATTCTGGACAAGATAAACCGCGGCCTGCCCGGCTACGAGGGCATCAGTGGGCGCTACGCGACGTTTTTTCTGGGTTCCATCGTCCAAAACAGCTACAAGGACGTGGTCAAGGCCAAGGACTATTTCCAGCGCTGCATCGTGTTTTCGGAGCAAACCGGCGACACCAACAGCGGCTTTTACCTCTCGGCCAACCTGAACCTGGGCCGCCTCGCCGATGATGAAAAAGACGTCAAGACGGCCCGGCGCTACTACGGGGTGGTGGCCGATAAGTCGGAGCGCAAATCACCGCAGTACCGCGAGGCCAAGCTCTACCTCAAGGCCCACAAAAAGTAAAGGCGGCCGTGGGGGCCGCCTTTGCAAAACTGAGCTGGTATTGGTAAAGAGTAGTCAGTATGTGGTGTTAATTGCCGGGTACTGCCTGCCTATTTAGTAGCCTTGATTTCGTTGCTGTCCTTGATGCGGGACTTGCCGTGTTTCTTATTGCTTTTGCCGCCGTTGGCCAGCTGCAGCAGTGAAAACTCGACGTAGCCGTTGAAGCCGTAGGGGTTGCTGGAGGCAAAGTAGGCCGACAAATCGTTGGAGCCCACCACCAGCGGACCCAGGCGCACCATCAGGCCGTAGTTCAGGGTGTGGTAGGCGTTGGCCATGGTAATGGGCGTGGCTACTTCCAGCCACTTGCTTTCCACCCGGGGCGTGATGGAAGCAAAAGAGAAGCTGCGCATGCCTACCGCGTAGCGGCCGCGCAGGCTCTGGCTCACGGCGGCGTTGGCGTAGAGCCACTTATAAAGGTGGTAATCTACGTCCACGTTCAGGGTGGTGGGTACCCCGGCCACGAACTTATTGTCGCGCACCTGCTTCTGGGTGCGCAGAATTTTGTTGAGCCGCACTTCGTAGTTGTCCAGGTCAATACCGTCCAGATCCGACTCGCTCACGCCGGAGTTCTTGGTCTGGATGTTGTTGAAAGCCGTGGCGTTGTCGGCGTAGCGGATGTAGCCAATATCGGTTACTGACACGGCCACGCGGTACTTGTACTTGTTGCGGGAGTAGTCGAGCCGGTCCACGCCCTTCTTGTCGATGTAGCGGTACTGGCCCATGTTGGGGCGGTATTCATATACAACGCCCACGTCGAGGCCCCAGCCGCCGCCGCTGCCCCCGCCACCCTTGAGCCACTGCAAGGCCTGGTCGGCGTCCACGTCGTCGAAGGCGTGGGGGTTGGAGTAGCCAAAAGCCGCATCCAGGGCGTTGATGCGCACGATGGTGTCGCCGGTGGCCGCCGTTTTGTCCACTATCTGGTAGTCGGCCTGCCGGCTTTGCAGGTAGCCCGAGCCAAAGCCCACGTAACGCTTGGCCGTGACGCCGCCCTTGAGAAAGTGCAGGCTTTTATCGAGCACCACCCGGCCGTAGCTCAGGGCGTATTCGGAGTAGGCGTTCAGGTTCAGGTTGAAGGTATTGTCGGCGGCCCGGCCCCGGGTCTTAAACCCGTCTACGGCATTCACAATCAGGGCTTCCGATACCGAGTTGCCCTGCAGGGCCACCCGGGCCCGGGTGCTGAAGGCCACGCTCTGGGTGGGGCTGATGCGCAGCATAATGCCCGGTCCGCGCAGGTTGAGGCCCGCGCTGAAGAGCTTGGGCTTGTCGCTGGGGCTGCGGGTCAAAAACTCCTTATCCAGGTCCAGGCTGGCGCTGGAGTTCTGGGGGCTCCAGGCCCCGGTGTAGCGGTAGGCCGTGTTCGTGGCGTGCACGTCGAAGCTAGCCAGCTGCAACTGGAAAAAGTAGCGGTTGTCGGCAATGTTAGCCGGGTTCCAGCTCGCGCCGGTCAGGCCCGAGTAGTTGCTGCGGGTGCTGTTGAACAGCTGCTGCGCCGCTACGCTGCCCGGAAGCAGCGCCAGCATCAGCCCGCACAGGCGGAGGTTAACCATGTAAATGTGTTGCGTTAGGGTAAGTAGTAGCAGGGCGGAAGAAAATTGAATCCTACCTCGGCCGCAGCCGTCGGGCAGACGGGCGGGTAAGGAGCGGTGTGCACGTAGCCAGTGCTGAAATACGACTGGTATAGTGCTGTCTTGTAGCTGGTTATTGAAAGAATGAGCTGCTTCCGCCGAGGCTGGCGGAGTAATTGGTAAAGTCTTTCAATAACCTGAAACTAGGCCGCTTTTTTAGGATCTTTTCCCGACAAAGTTAGCGGTCCGGCCTGCTCGTCCGCAATACCCACAAGTAGGTATTCTGCGGGGCTGGCGTGGCCCATCCGGCCGGGTGGGCCGCGCTGTTTTACTTACCTGAGCTATAACCCCGGGGCGGCCCCTGCGTTTCCTAAAGCTTACTCTTCTACCCTCCAACGCTATGGAAAACAAGCCTACCACGCTGCCCCCGCAGCAGCAAGACCAGCAGCCCGGCCTCGAGGCCGAGATGACGCCCCAGCCCGAGTACATTCGCCCCGGCTACAAGGGCAGCGGCAAGCTCGATGGCAAAGTTGCCCTGATTACGGGCGGCGACTCGGGCATTGGCCGCTCGGTGGCCGTGCATTTTGCCCGCGAGGGCGCCGATGTGGCCTTTACCTACCTGCCCGAGGAAGAGCAGGATGCGTACGATACCCGGCAGCTGGTGGAGCAGGAAGGCCGCCGCTGCCTGACCCTGCCCGGCGACCTGCGCGACGCAGGCTTCTGCCAGTCCATCGTGGACCAGACGGTGCAGGAGCTGGGCCGGCTCAATATCCTGGTCAATAACGCCGCCGAGCAGTTCGTCAGTAAGGACGTGACCGAAATTCCGGATGAGCAATGGCTCGACACGTTTCAGGTCAACTTCTTCTCCTTCGTGCGCGTGACGCGGGCCGCCCTGGAGCACCTGCAGGAAGGCGACGCCATCATCAACACCTCATCCATCAACGCCTACCGCGGCAACCAGCAGCTGGTGGATTACACCTCCACCAAGGGCGCCATTACGGCTTACACCCGCTCCATTGCCCAGCAGCTGGCCGAAAAGAAAATCCGCGTCAATGCCGTGGCGCCCGGCCCCATCTGGACGCCCTTGATTCCGGCCAGCTTCCCGCCGGAAAAAGTGGCTTCGTTCGGCAAAGACACCACCATGAAGCGCCCAGGCCAGCCCTCGGAAGTGGGCCCCTGCTACGTGTTCCTGGCCTCCGACGACGCCTCCTACATTACCGGGCAGGCCCTGCACCCCAACGGCGGCGAAGTACTCAACACCTGAGCCTGGTTTGGCGCCTTAGACCACAAAAAAGGCCGAAGCAACGCGTGCTTCGGTCTTTTTATTTTCAAGCGGCGCCCGGCTTACCAGCGGTACTGCATCGTCAGGCCGTAGCTGCCGGCCCCGCCGGTGGGCGTGAGGCGCACCTGCTTGTACCAGGGCTGGGGCATAAGCAGGCCGGTTTCCTGGTCGCGCTTTACTTCCTTGCGCCCGTTCATCACCGCTATTTTGCCAAAGCCGTAGCCCAGCGCCAGGGCCAGCGGATAGTCGCTGGCCCAGTGCACGCCGTTGTTGAGCATGGCGTAGCTCAAAAGGCCCATCAGGGAGTAGCCCACCGGCCGCACAAAGCGGTATTCGGGGTAGTTTTCGGCAATAACCGTGACCGTGGCCATGGCCGTGCTCAGGTGGCCCGAAGGGTAGGCGTCGTAGTTAGGCACGTGCTGGCTGTAGGTTTTCTGGTTCGGGAACAGCCGGATTTTGCCCCGCGGGTAGGTCGTCGTGTACGGACTCTCACGGCCCGTGAGGTGCTTGAGCACCTGCACCACGAGGCCGTTGGTATACACGGCTTCCATCACCTGGCTGGCCGTTTGCGAGGCCCGGTTGTCGCGCCCGATCAGGCCGTAGGCCCAGAAGCCGCCGGCAATGCTCAGGTGGGTCCACCCGTCGCCGAGAAAGTACATGGCGCTGTTCAGGTTCGAGGGGTAGTTGAACTCCAGGTCCAGCTGCTTGCCGTTGCCGTAGCGCAGGGGCACGTCAAACAACGTCGTTTGGGTGCTGGCCGAGGAAAGGTGCATGTGGCGGCCGAGCTGCTTGGCCCCGTCCAGAATCTGCTGGTCGAAGGCGTAGAGCACCACCGTGCTGACGACCACACCACCAATCATGGGCAGGTTTTTCTTCTGAAAGGCAAACTTGGGGTAGGCCACCACGTCGCGCGGGATGTTGAGCAAAAACCGGAAGGGCTTGGGCCGCTCGTAATGATAGGTCACGCCCGAGGGCATGCGGTAGTCGCTGCGGCGGGGCGGGCGGCCCGTGGTGTCGGCCGGTGCTACGGCGGCCACTGCCTTGCTCGAATCGGGCGCGGGCTGCTGCACCGAGTCGGCCGGGACAAGAACCGGTGGGCTCGTTGGCACGTCCTGGGCTGTGGCCGAGAGGCCCAGGCTCAGGCCGCCGGCTACCAGTAGAAGGCGGGAGATTGAAACGGGAAGCGTAAAAAAACTCATTGCTAGCTATAAAATCCGGGCACAAAAGTAGTGCAAAACCTGCGAAGAATGTAGTGCGGAGCTGGAGATAATAGGGGCGTAAATAATTGTTTATGAAGATGTTCTAGTAAGCTCCAACGGTGAGTTTATGATGAAGAAACGACGGCTGCAAATGCTCAGGAAGTGCTGCCGCGCCCCGGTTGAAAACGGCTGATTGTGAAGGGGATGCTTGGCCGGCTGGCCGTGGCAGCTGGACCGGGGCGGCAACTCACGGCCCGATGATTTTCAGCCGGCCCCAGCCCGGTAGCCCGGCCGGAGTAGCGCTTCCCGGGCCGTTTGCGTATCTTAGGCAGACTGGTTTCTCTTCCCGCCCTACCTCCATGACCGTTTCTTCCGCGCCGGCCGCTGCTGCGGCTGCCCCCGTAGCCGACTCCCCGACCCATCTCTTTGAGCAGCAACGGCTGCGGGCCCCGGTGCTGCGCCGCGAGTCGGCCGAGGAGCGGGCCGGCCGCATCCGCCGCCTCGGCCAGTGGATCGAGCAAAACCGCCGGGCCATTGAGGAGGCCCTGTACGCGGATTTTCGCAAGCCCCCGGCCGAAACCGACGTCACCGAAATCTGGTCGAGCCAGGTCGAAATCAAGCACACGCTCAGCCATCTCAAGCAGTGGATAAAGCCCCGCCGGGTGGGTACACCCCTGTCGCTGATGGGCACCACCGCCTGGGTGCACCACGAGCCCAAGGGCGTCTGCCTGATTATTGCGCCCTGGAATTACCCGTTTTACCTGGCCATCGACCCGCTGGTGTCGGCCCTGGCCGCCGGCAACTGCTGCATTATCAAGCCTTCGGAAATGACGCCGGCCGTGGCTGCCCTGCTCAGCCGCATGGCCCGGGAGCTGTTTGATCCGGCCGAGGTAGTCGTGGTAGAAGGCGACAAAGACGTGGCCACGGCCCTGCTGCAATTGCCCTTCGACCATATCTTTTTCACCGGCAGCCCGGCCATCGGCAAGGTGGTGATGCGGGCCGCCGCCGAGCACCTGACCAGCGTCACGCTGGAGCTGGGCGGCAAGTCGCCGGTACTGGTGGATGCCACGGCCAACCTGCGCGACGCGGCCGAAAAAATTGTTTGGGGCAAGTTTATCAACGCCGGGCAGACCTGCGTGGCCCCCGACTACGTGCTGGTGCAGGAGAGCGTGCAGGAGCAGTTTGTGGCGGAAGTGCGCCGGGCGGTGGGCCGCCTCTACGACCCCGCCGGCGAGGGTGTTATTAACTCCCAATCGTACGCCCGCATCGTCAACAAGCACCACTTTGCCCGGGTGTCGGGCCTGCTCGAAGACGCCCAGCGCGCCGGGGCCCACGTGGTGCTGGGCGGCATCGTGGACGGCAGCCAGTGCTTTATCGAGCCTACCCTGCTGCTCGACGCCGCCCCCGACAGCCGGGTGATGCAGGAGGAAATATTCGGGCCGCTGCTGCCCATTCAGCCCTTTAAAACCCTGATGCAGGCCGCCGACTTCGTCAATGACCGGCCCAAGCCGCTGGCGTTGTACCTGTTTACCCAAAGCGCTGAAAACCAGCGCTACCTGCTGCAAAACGTGGCTGCCGGCGGGTGCTGCATCAACGAAACCATCCTGCACCTGGCCCACCCCGATTTGCCCTTCGGCGGCGTCGGCAACAGCGGCATGGGCAAGGCCCACGGCCACTATGGCTTTCTGGCTTTCTCCAACGAAAAAGCCGTGCTCAAGCAGCGCACCGGCCGCACCGGCATCAAGTTCATGTACCCGCCCTACACCCCGAAAGTGCAGAAAATGGTGGACTGGCTGATGCGGCTGTTTTAGCGGTCTGAATCGTTGTTTAGTCTGTCCTCCTGAGCTTTTGCGAAGGACCTTTCTCCCCTGAGTGACAAGCTTCTTTCAACGTCACAAAGCCCTTTACCGCGTCAGTGGTAAAGGGCTTTGTGCATTGGTAGAAACTTCGGTGGGGTAGGCGAGGACGGTCCTTCGCAAAAGCTCAGGAGGACAGCCGAAGCGTACCTTCTTCCTGGAAGCCCAGCTGCACATCGGGCCGAACCCCAGTGGTTTAAATTACGCGGCATGCCGACTATCTGGGAGAAAATGCCGATATTTTCAGGCTGCCAGCCCGTTGGGGTTGTGCCCTCCGTCCCGCCCGTATTGCTCTGCCACACCATGAACCTCTCCGCTGCCCACCACCCCACGCTGCAGGCCCTGGCCGACACCTTTATTCCGGCCCTGCCCGGCCGCCCCGACAAGCCCGAGTTCTGGGCGCGGGCCGGCTCGGAAGGCGTGGATATGCAGAAAATAGCGGAAGTACTCAGCGCCCAGCCCCTGGCGGCTCAGCAGGAGTTTGACAAGCTGCTGGGTTTGCTCAACAACCCCATGCTGGGCCTGACCTGGTTTGGCCCGCTCAAGCCCTTCGTGCGCCTCGACGCCGACCAGCGCCAGCAGATGCTGCGCAGCTGGGCCCAGAGCAACCTACCCCAGCTGCGCAAAGGCTTTCACGCCCTGCGCAAGCTGCTGCTGTTCTTGTACTACGGCTCGTCGGCGGCCGAGCAGGGTGGCAACGGGGCATGGGCTCACATCGGCTACCCCGGCCCGCTGCCCGACGAGGTGGTGGACACGCCCAAGCCCATCCGGACCCTGCAGCCAACTGCCGACACAACCTACGACTGCGACGTGCTCGTCATTGGCAGCGGGGCCGGGGGCGGGGTGGTGGCCGGCGAAATGGCCGCCGCCGGCTACGACGTACTGGTGCTGGACAAAGGTCCCTACTGCCACGGCTGCGACTTTACCCAGCGCGAAGTCGACATGATGGGCAAGCTGTACGACGCCAAGGGCGCCCTCTGCACCCAGGACGGCGGGGTGGCCTTGCTGGCCGGCAGCTGCCTGGGCGGAGGCACTACCGTCAACTGGGCCGGGGCCTTCCGCACCCCCGACTACGTGCTGCAGGAATGGGCCCGGGAGCATCAGGTGCCGCACTTTACTTCTTTGGAATTCAAGCGCAGCCTCGATGCTGTGTCGCGGGCCCTGAGCGTGAACATCGACTACGCCCGCCACAACGGGCAGAACCAGGCCTTGTGGGACGGTTCCACCAAGCTGGGCCAGGAAGTAAAGCTGATTCCGCGCAACGAGAAGGGGCTTACCGACTCTGACCAGCATTTCCAGGGCCTGGGCTACACTACCTTGGGCGACCGGTACGGCATCAAGCAGGGCACGCTGAACACGTATCTGCTCCAGGCCTTCGAGCACGGCGCCCGGATTCTGGCCGACACCCACGTGGAGCGCGTGACCATCGAGGCCGGAGTGGCCAAAGGCGCCCAGGCCGTGCACACCACCACCGACGGCCGCCGCGTAAGCATCACGGTGCGGGCCAAGCGGGTGGTGGTGGCCGGCGGCTCGGTGCAGTCACCGGCGCTGCTGCTGCGCAGCGGGCTGCGGCACCCGCACCTGGGGCAGCACCTGCACCTGCACCCCACGGTGGCGGTTTCGGCCCTGTATCCGCACGCCATCAACCCCTGGCACGGCCCGAGCATGTCGGTGGTGAATGACTGCTTCACAATGCTGAACGGCACCAACTTCGGCGCCAAGCTTGAAACTCCGCCCGCCCACGCCGGACTCATGGCTATGGTGCTGCCCTGGCTTAGCGGCGAGCAGCACAAGCAGATGATGCTGGACGCGGCCCACCTGGGCAGCTTTATCGTGCTAACCCGGGACCGGGACGGGGGCCGCGTCAGCGTCGACAAGCACGGCGCCCCCGTGGTCGACTACGTGCTCAGCGACTTCGACCGGGCCAGCATGCTGCAGGGTGTGCGGGCGGCGGCCGAAATTCATGTAGCCGCTGGTGCCCAAAAAGTGTATCTGCCCCACGGCACGTTGCCCACGCTGGAAGCCGACGGCGGCGTGCTGCACAACCCCGAGCTGCTCGATAAGCTGCCCCACCTGGGTTGGAAACCCAACCAGTTTAGCCTCTACAGCGCCCATCAGATGAGCACCTGCCGCATGGGCGGCACCGAGGCCACCCACCCGGTGGGGCCCAACGGCGAAACCTACGAAGTGCGCAACCTGTTCGTGGCCGACGCCTCGGCGTTTCCGGCCTGCAGCGGCGTCAACCCGATGCTGACCATTATGGCCCTGGCCCACTACACGGCCCAGGAAATGAAGGCTAGCAGCCCCGTAGTAGCTTTTTCGAGCAACCGGGCGGCAACTACCGTCTAAGGTGCATCTTTGCGGAATCTTGGCGCGGCCTCTGGCGGGATTAGGCTGGGCGGATAACCGCCGGGCATAGTTTTCGCGTATGCAGCGCAGTTTATCTCCGCTCCTTATGCTCCTTTCTCGTTCCCTGCTGGTTATTGGCGCGCTTAGCACCGTCACGTTTGGTTGTGCCCGTCGGCACAAGGCTGATATTCCGGAAGCCAAATCGGTGCCCGTGGCACCCGCGCCGGTACCCAAAGCTGCCGCCCGCGACCTGACCGACGTGATGACTGACGAGCTCAAGCTGCTGCCCGACCAGCAGGGCAAGGTGCGGGCCATTTTGAGCGGCACGGTAGAAAAAGTAAACGATGCCCGCCAGCGCAACGCCGGCAACCAGACGGCCTTGATGGCGGAGCTCAAGAAAATCAACGCAGACTCTGAGGGCCAGCTTAAGGCCGTGCTGACGGCCGTGCAGTACAAGCAGTACCAAAGCAAAAAGCGCCAGATGCAGGCCCAGATGCAGGCCCGCCGCACCGCCAAGTAAGTTGCTTTACCGCACCTGGGCCTTGCGCAGCACCCGGCTGAACAGGCCGGGTACCAGTCGTTTCAGATACACGCCCAGGGTTTCGCGGCCCCCGATGTACACTTCCTCCCGGCGCCGGGCAATGGCCCGTACGGCCTGCCGGGCCAGGTCTTCGGGCGCCAGGCCCTGCTCAGTAGCCGCGTCCATGGTGCGCTGGGGGCTGCCGTCGGCGGTGAGGGCGTTGATGGAAACCCCAGTGCGGATAAAGCCCGGGCAAATGATGGTGATGCTGACTCCGCTCTGCCAGATTTCGGCCCGCAACGAGTCGAAAAAGCCGTGCAGGGCGTGCTTGGAGGCGGCGTAGGCGCTGCGGTAGGGCGAGCCAAACTTGCCCACCAGGCTGCTCACCACCACGATTTGCCCGCTTTGCTGGCTGAGTAGCCGGGGCAAAACGGCCTTGGTCAAAGCCACGGTGCCGAAGTAGTTGACTTCCATCAGGCGGCGGTGCACGTCGAGGCTGGTGTCCAGGGCCAGGGAGCGTTGACTGATGCCGCCGTTGTTGATGAGCACGTCGAGGCGGCCGTAGTGGGCTAGCACTTTCTCCGCGCAGGCCGGCAGAGTATCGGCCTGCCCCAGGTCCAGGGGCACGAGCAGCACCGCGGCCGGGGCGCAGGCCGCGGCTACCCGCTCCAGCTCGGCCACGTTGCGGGCCGAGAGCACCAGCCGGGCCCCGGCCCGGGCAAATTCCTTGGCCAGGGCTTCGCCGATGCCGGCCGAAGCGCCCGTAATCCAGACGACTTGTTGGGAGAAGAACATTTAATTCGCAGTGAGCTAAGTAGGACCGGAAGCAATATAGAGGTTCGGGCGGGCTTCACGGAGCGCTTTTATAATCAGTATTTCCTATATTCAACACAAGGCAGGCAACCTTTCGGCCTGGACCGTCATCTATCCGCACGTCGCCGCCCGCAGTGCTACTGGGTAGCGGAAAAATAATGTGCCGCACTTTGCTTTTTCGGGTAATATGCTCTACTTTGTATTGCATGCTACTGTGTTAAGCAAGTAACCTGATATCTGGTCTGCCCTATGATTCAGCTTCGCAATATTCGCAAGACCTACGAGGTGGGTACCAACCGCCTGGAGGTGCTCAAGGGCATCGATCTGCACATCCGGGAGGGCGAGCTGGTCAGCATCATGGGCTCCTCGGGGTCGGGCAAAAGCACGCTGCTCAACATTCTGGGCATCCTCGACGATTTCGACCAGGGCGACTACACCCTGGCTGGCACCCGCATCGACCGGAACCTGACCCAGACCCGGGCCGCGCAGTACCGCAATCAGTTTCTGGGCTTCGTGTTTCAGTCCTTCAACCTGCTCAACTTCAAGAATGCCCTGGAAAATGTGGCCTTGCCGCTGTATTACCAGAAAGTGAGTCGGCGGGAACGAAACCGCCTGGCCCTGGAATACCTCGACCGGGTGGGCCTGGCCGACCGCGCCGACCACCTGCCCAGTGAACTTTCGGGCGGGCAGCGGCAGCGCGTGGCCATTGCCCGGGCTCTGATCAGCCGGCCCAAGCTCATCCTGGCCGACGAGCCCACCGGTGCCCTCGACACCCAGACTACCCAGGAGGTGATGGACATCTTCAAGGCCGTGAACAAGGAGGGCATGACCGTCGTCATCGTGACCCACGAAAACGACATTGCCGACCAAACCCAGCGCCTGATCCGCATCCGGGACGGCCTGATTGTGAAGGAATAAGTGGTGAGGTGGTGAAATAGTGAGTTTTTCGTTCTGATTCTTCCTGATCCTGACTCTTTTAGCTATGAAAACAACTGTTATTGCTCTGGCTTTCCTGGGCGCTCTGGCCGCCGCTACGCCCAGCTTGGCTCAAACCTCCGTTGCCGACCAACAGGCTCTAATGCGCGACCTGGACCGGCTGATGCGCAACCCGCAAAAACCGAAGCAGGAGCTGCACCTGGCTCTGAAAGGCTGCCACGCCGAGCAGATTATCCGGGACCGGGATGCCGACGTGGAAATGGCCAAGCCGCTGGCCGTAAGCTACGGCGGCTCCAACTCGGGCTGGTCGATGAGCATGGACAAGGGCTTTTTCGAGCTGAAGATGGCCTTCGAGTGGGCCGACGTGACGTCGATGACCTATGCCCTGGAAAAGGACGAGGATGAGGACGAGCCCCGGCACTACCAAATCAAGATTACCAAACGCAAGAAAACCAGCAACGTCAGCTTCGAAATTCCGCTCTACACCACCAACGAGGCCACGGTAAAAGACGTCATGCGCCGCCTGGAAAAAGTGCGCCAGAGCTGCGGAAGCAGGAATTAAGGATTGGCACGTGGCTGTAAGACGCCGCAAATCAATTTCACTTCTCCCATTCCCACCTTAGCACCTCAGCACCTTACCCCTATGTTCGACCTCGATAAATGGCAGGAAATCCTGGGGACGATGCGCCGCAACAAGCTGCGCACGTTTCTGACGGCCTTCGGGGTGTTCTGGGGTATTTTTATGCTGGTGCTGCTGCTGGGCGCGGGCAAGGGCATGGAAAACGGCATCTGGAAGGAGTTTGGCGGCGGGGCCATGAACAGCCTGTTCGTAAGTGCCGGCAAAACGTCCTTACCCTGGCAGGGCCTCAAGCCGGGCCGGGAGCTGAAGTTTACCAACGACGATTTGGAAGCCATTCGGCAGCAGGTGGACGGGGTGGAGCTGCTGGCCTCGCGCAACCGGCTTTCGGGCGAGTACACCATTGCCAACAAAGCCAAGAACGGCTCCTACCAGGTGTTTGGGGCCACAGCCGAGTTCTTTCAGCTCAACGGCGAGAAGCTCACCCAGGGCCGGATGCTGAGCCCGCTCGACGGCCTGGAGCGGCGCAAGGTGATAATCATGGGCGAGAAGGTGCGCAAGGTCTTGTTCGGCGACGAACCCGCCATCGGCCAGTACGTGCAGGTGAAGGGCGTATTTTTTAAGGTGGTCGGCATCTTTACCCACACCGGCAACAACGGCCGCAACGAGGAGCGGGCCTTCGTGCCCTTCACCACGTTTCAGACCACCTTCAACCAGTACAACCAGGTGCAGCGTATCGGCATCAGCAGCACCAAGGGCACGCCCGTCAAGCAGCTCGAAGACCAGGTGCGCGTGCTGCTGGCCCGCCGCCACCAGTTCGACCCGGCCGACAAGCAGGCCCTGGAGCTGGACAACAACGAGGAGGAAGTAAAGCGCTTCGAAGGCCTGTTTACCGGTATCAAGATCTTCGTCAGCGTCATTGGGGTGCTGACGCTGGTGGCCGGGGTGGTGGGCGTGAGCAACATTATGCTCATCATCGTGCAGGAGCGGACCCGTGAAATCGGGGTACGCAAGGCCTTGGGCGCCACGCCCGGCAGCATCATCAGCATGATCGTGCAGGAGTCGGTGGTCATTACCAGCTTCTCGGGCTACCTGGGGCTGCTCTTCGGCGTGGCCCTGCTGGACTTGGTCCGTTACCTGCTCGAAAAAGCCGGCGGCACCACGTCCTACTTCGACCACCCCGAGGTGAACCTGGGCGTGGCCGTTAGCGCCACCTTGCTATTGGTCGTATCCGGGGCCATAGCCGGCCTGGTGCCCGCCATGAAAGCCGCCAACGTCAGACCCATCGAAGCTTTAAGAGCAGACTAAGACTAGAATGCTAGTTCCCCTCCTTTTTTCAAATTCCGCGCATCAAGCGGCGTAGGTTAGGGGTGGTCAGCTAGAATGTAGAAGCTAGTTCTAAAGAGTCGTTCAACAAGTCAACCACCCCGCCCTTCGGGCACCCCTCCTTGAAGGAAGGAGGGGAGTTGAAAAAGTAACTTGACTACCAATGTTTGACCTCGATAAATGGGCGGAAATCTGGGGGACGGTGCGGCGGCACAAGCTGCGCACCGGGCTTACCGCGTTTGGCGTGCTCTGGGGCATCTTTATGCTGGTTGTGCTGCTGGGCGCGGGCAAGGGCTTCCGCAACGGGGTGGAAAAGGAGTTTGACGTGGCCAAAAATGCCGTGTTTGTTTGGAGCCAGCGTACGAGCGTGCCCTATGCCGGCCTGAAAGTGGGCCGCTTCATCCGCTTTACCAACGACGACGTGGCGGCCCTGCTGCGCGAGGTGCCCGAAGCCGCCGTGGTTTTGCCCCGCAGCTCCCTCGAAGGCACGTTTACGGTGCAGTACGGCCCCAAAAGCTCCACCTTTTCGGTGAACGGCGAGTACCCCGGCTACCCGGCCGTGAAGCCCCTGCACCTCACCGGTGGCCGCTTTATCAACGACATCGACATTAATGAGCGGCGCAAGGTGGCCATCATCGGCGACCGGGTGGCGGAGGTTTTGTTTGGCACCGACAACCCGCTGGGCCGGGAAATTCGCATCAAGGGCATCTTTTTCCGGGTCGTAGGTTTGTTCAAGGCCGAGGGCAAGCCCGAAAACGCCCAGGAGGAAGCCCAGACCATTATGATTCCGCTCACGGCCCTGCAGGTGACTTTCAACCAGGTAAACCAGGTGGGCTACTTCGCCTTTATTCCCAAAACCGGCGTGCCGGCCGCCGTGGTCGAAACCAAGGTGAAGCAGCTGCTGGCCCGGCAGCACAAGGTGGCGCCCACCGATGAGCGGGCCTTTGGCTCGGCCAACGTGGAGGAGGAATATGGCCGGGTACAGGGCCTGTTCATGGGTATTTCCGGCTTTAGCTGGCTCGTGAGCATCGGCACCATCCTGGCCGGCATCATCGGGGTGAGCAACATCATGCTCATCGTGGTGAAGGAGCGGACCAAGGAAATCGGGATTCGCAAAGCCCTGGGCGCCACGCCCTGGAGCATTATCAGCCTGATTGTGCAGGAAAGCATTGTCATAACCGCCGCCGCGGGCCTGATCGGGCTGCTGCTGGGCACGGCCCTCATGGCCGGCATTGCCACCCTGATTCAGGGCCAGGACGTGGGCTTTTTCGCCAATCCGCAGGTAGACCTGGGCGTGGCCCTTACCGCCGTGGTGCTGCTGGTAGTAGCCGGGGGCGTGGCTGGCTTGGTGCCCGCCGCCATTGCCGCCCGCGTGCAGCCCGTGGTGGCCCTTAAAGACGAATAAAGCGGCGAAAGGTGAGTAGTAAGCTGGTGAAATGGTGAGTTTTCGTTCAACCGTCGCCACCAGAACAGCAAGCTCACCAGTTCACCAGTTCACTATTTCACCAACAGCTATGAACAACTCAGCCCTACCCGACGAAACTATGGTTGAAGTGACGCCCGTAGCGGCTCCGGCCCGGCCTTCCTCCGAGTACCAGGCGCCGTATCAGCCGCCCAAAACACCTTTTATTACCATGAAACGAATCTTTCTGGGCTTCCTAGTGCTCTTGTTGCTGGCCGGTTTTGGCTGGCTGGCGCGCTACTTCTGGAAGCAGGCCCACACCGACCCGGTGACCTACAAAACCGAAGCCCCGTTTGTGGCCGATATCGTGAAGAAAACCGTGGCTACGGGCAGTATCGTGCCCCGGCGGGAAGTCCAGATCAAGCCCCAGGTGTCGGGCATCGTGGAGGAGCTCTACGTGGAGGCCGGGGAGCCCATCAAGGAAGGCCAGCTGATTGCCCGCATCCGCACGGTGGCTAATGCTGCCAACGTCAACAACGCCCAGAACCAGATTCAGGCTGCCCGCGTGGCCCTGGAAACCTCGCAAGTGGAGCTGGACCGGCAGCGGCCCCTGTTTGAGCAGAAAGTCATTGCCGAGCAGGAGTACAACCGCCTGCTGGCCGACGTGCGCGCCAAAAAGCAGGCCCTCAACGCGGCCGAAAACGATTTGCAGATTGCTCAGCGCGGTGCCTCCCGCAACACCGGCGGCGCCTCCAACACCGTCCGCTCCACCATTACCGGGCTGGTGCTGGACGTGCCCATCAAGGTCGGCTCGTCGGTAGTGGAGCGCAACAACTTCAACGAGGGCACTACCATTGCCGCCATTGCCGACATGAAAAGCCTCGTCTTCGAAGGCAAAGTGGACGAGAGTGAGGTGGGCAAAGTGCGGGAAGGCATGGACCTGAACCTGACCGTAGGGGCCCTGGAAGGGGAAAATTTCCCCGCCACGCTCGAATACATTGCCCCCAAGGGCATCACGGAGGAAGGCGCCATCAAGTTTCAGGTGCGGGCCAACGTGCGCCTGCAGCCGGGGCAGTTTTTGCGGGCCGGCTACTCGGCCAACGGCGACATCGTGCTGGGCCGCCGCAAGCAGGTGCTGGCCATCCGGGAAAGCCTGCTGCAGTTCGGCAAGGTCAACAAGGACAGCGTGTTTGTGGAAGTTGAAACCGGCCCCCAGCAGTTTCAGAAGCGCCTGGTGAAGACCGGCCTCTCGGACGGTATCAACGTGGAAGTGCTTTCGGGCCTGAAGAAGGATGACAAGATAAAGGTGCTCGGTCCGCCGGCCGACGGCGAGAAAAAGGGCTAGTTGGAGTTGGTACAACGTACTCTGGCCCTGGCAAACGGCCCAACCCTGCGCGGGTTGGGCCGTTTGCTGTTCTACTCCAACCCATTCCCTTCGCCATGCGCCCCCAAGCCTACACCCTGCACTTCAACCCCAAGCTCAGCCTCAACGAAGCCGGCAAGCACGTGCGCGACGGCCTGTCGGCGGTGCTCTGCACCGGCAACAACCTGTGGCTGAGCTGCGACGAGCGGACCAGCATCGAGCGGCTCACCCGCACCGGCCCGCACGAGTACGGGCAGCACGCCAGCTACCAGCTCGCCGATTTGCTCGATTTGCCCGCCGACAAGGCCAGTGAAATCGACATTGAGGGCCTGGCCGAGGCCGACCACTACCTCTGGGTGATTGGCTCCCACAGCCTCAAGCGCAAAAAGCCCGACCACGAAGACGAAAACGTGGCCAAGCAGATTGCCAAGCTGGCCAAGGTTGAAAACGACCCCAACCGCTACCTGCTGGCCCGGATTCCGCTGGTGCGCAACGAGCAAACCGGCGACTTTGAGCTCTGCAAAACCGCGCCTCACCCCACCAAGGCCGCCGAAACCCTGCGGGCCGCTCAGCTCCACGGCAGCACCGACACCAACGAGCTGACCGATTTGCTGGCCGAAGACCCCCACCTAAAGCCCTTCATCAAGATTCCCGGCAAAGACAATGGCTTCGACATTGAGGGCTTGGCTGCGGCCGCCGACGGCCGCCTGTTTGTGGGCTTGCGCGGGCCGGTGCTGCGGGGCTGGGCCGTGGTGCTGGAGCTGCTGCCCGAGCTCGACAAGCACGGCCGCCTGCGCCTGGCCAAAATCGGGGGGGAGCAGAAGTACTACAAAAAGCACTTTCTGGCCTTGGGCGGCATGGGCCTGCGCGAGCTGCGCCAGGCCGGCGACGACCTGTATCTGCTGGCCGGCCCTACTATGGACCTCGACGGTACCATTGCGGTGTACTGCTGGCCCGGCGCTCTGAATCAGGAAGGCGACTCGCTGGTGGGGCCCGACAAAATTAAGCGCCTGTTCGACGTGCCCCACGGCCACGGGCCCACCGCTGGCCAGGACAAGGCCGAGGGCATGGGCATTATTGATAAAGACCACCTGCTGCTCGTGTTCGACAGCCCCAGCGAGGCCCGCAAGCCCGCCGCCCACCAGGTGCGGGCCGATGCCTACCGGCTGCCGGGCCAGTAAGGCGCTGGTCGGTCTGCCCGGTTTCCGCGTACTTTGCCCGCCCGATCTACTTTCCAAACCACCACACCATGGCTGCCAAGCTGCTCCAAACGCCCGAAACCTCTTACCGCATCCATTTCCAGGACTGCGACATGCTGGGCCACCTCAACAACGCCCGCTACCTCGACTATTTTCTCAATGCCCGCGAAGACCACACCACCGAGCACTACGCTCTCAACCTGGGCCAGCTGGCGAAGGAGGAAGGCGCCGGCTGGGTGATTACCAAGCACCAGATTGCCTATCTGCGCCCCGCCAACCACGGCGAAACTGTGCGCATCCGCACCCAGCTCATCAACTTCGACAACTCCAACCTGGTGGTCGAAATGCAGATGCTCAGCGAGGACGGGAGCCGGCTTAAGTCGGTGCTGTGGTCGGAAATGGCCTTCGTGCGCGTGGCCAGCGCCACCCGCACCGACCACACCGACGCGCTGATGGACATGCTCGACCAGCTCGACGTGGAAGACGTGAGCTACGACCCCGACGGCTTCGACGAGCGGGTGAAAAGCCTGCGCAAAAAGCTCAAGCGCGACCGGGCCGGCCGCGACGACGAGTAACCCAGCTCCACTATCTGCGTACTACCCAAGCCGGTTCTGCCTAGCGCAGACCGGCTTTTTCGTTTCCTAACCTACTACCCAACCCTAACATCTATTCCCATGAGCATCTTTGGCAGTGATAAACTAAAAGGCAAGAAAATAGCCATTGTAGCCACCGACGGCTTCGAGCAGTCGGAGCTGGAAGAACCCAAGAAATACCTCGAAGGCGAAGGCGCCGAAACCCACGTTATTTCCCTGAAAAGCGGCTCCATCAAGGGCTGGGACGAGAAAGACTGGGGCAATAAAGTCGACGTCGACAAAACTATCGACGAGGTGAGCGTGGCCGACTACGACGCGCTGGTGCTGCCCGGCGGCCAGATGAACCCCGACGTGCTGCGCACCGAAAAGAAAGTGGTGGACTTCGCCGCCGAGTTTATGCGCTCCGGCAAAGTAGTAGCCGCCATCTGTCACGGCCCCTGGACGCTGATTGAAACCGGCCTGGTACACGGGAAGAAAATGACCAGCTGGCCCAGCCTGCAAACCGACCTCAAAAACGCCGGCGCCCTCTGGCAGGACAGTGAAGTGGTGGTTGACAAGGGCCTTATCACCAGCCGCAACCCCGGCGACCTGCCCGCCTTCAACAAGAAGATTGTGGAGGAAATCCTGGAAGGCCAGCACGCCCCCGTTCGTAACCCGAGCGGTTGATTTTTATAAAAAGGCCCCGTTCAGCAATGAGCGGGGCCTTTTTTTGTGCGGTGGAAGAGGGGCTACAGATCCACGGCCATCCGGATGGTGCCGCGCTTGTACATCACCGTGCCCAGCGGAATTTCCCGGAAGCCCAGCTTGCGGTATACGTGCAGGGCGGGCAGCAGAATGTGGTTCGAAACCAGCTCCACCCGCTTGACGCCCATCGTCCGGGCGCGGTCCAGAATGGCCTGGCACAGCCCAAAGCCAATGCCGCGACCCTGCATCTGGCTGGTGACGGCCATTTTGGCCAGCTTCCAGCTGTGGTCGGCGGGGTTGTGCAGCAGGGCGCCGGAGCCTACGATCTTGCCCTCAGCGCGGGCCAGCAGAATAAAGCCGCCCGGGTCCAGTAGGTGGGTCTGCGGGTCGCCCAGGGTAAGATGGTCGGCGGGCTCCAGCTCGAAGTAGCGCGTAATCCATTCATGGTTGAGGCGCCGGAAATCGTCGTGGTACTCGGGCGCGTACTCAATGATTTCGAAGGTAGGTGCAGTAGTTGGCATGGCGCAAAGATGGGGCAAGCCGGCTTATCAGTGCACCAGAGCCAATAATTCGGCGGCGTAGTGGTGGTAGACCAGGTAAAAGCCCGCGTCGAACAAGAGCAGAAAGCCGCCCTGCAGCCACAGGGAGCGGCCGAAGCCCAGCAGCCGCTCGGGCCGCTGGGCCTCGGCGGTCTGGCCCCGGGCCCGCAGCCAGCTGCCTATGGCCAGATAGGCCACGTCGAGGCCGGCATTGAGCAGCAGAATCTTCTCGAAGTTGAACTGGGCCTCCAGGCTGGCCGCCAGCGTCAGGCCGGCTACGTGGTTGGGGTTGGCCCGCACGATGCCTACCACGGCCAGCACGGCGTTGACGAAGTTCCAACCCACGTTCATCTGGTGGAAATAGTGGGTTTCAAAGCGGCCGTCGGTGCGGGCCACCAGGTAGCCACTCACCAGCAGGTTGAGCAGGGCCCAGGTGCCGAGCACGGCCATGCCGTGCTCGGCCAGCAGTTCGCGGCCGTGGTTGAGGGCGGGTAAGGTAGCGGCAAGGTCAGCAGCCATTAGTAAGGATATCCGGTAAGTGAGCAGGCCAAACTAGCGCATAAAAAAAGGAAGCCCGGGGAGGCTTCCTTTTTCGGTATCGAAACGGGTCAGGCTATTGGGTGAAGCCAATGCCCACGTAAACCTGGAAGTTGCTGTTTTTGATGTCGCTCAGGGCTTTGTTGCCCGTCGTGGCCAGGTTCTGGTCCTTGATGATTTCGTTAAAGCCAGCGTTGTAGCGGGCCCCCACGCGGGCCGGACCTACCCGGGCTTCGGCGCCCACGGCCAGGCCGTAGTCGAAGCTAGTGTAGCTGTAGCCGTAGGTGCCGCCTTCGTCGGCAATCTTACGCTCGTTGCCGTCCTCCGTTACCTTGGTCAGCAGCGACACTTGGGGGCCGGCGTGAATGCTCACGTTGTCGAGGATGTTGAACACCAGCAGGACGGGCAGGTTCAGGTAGTCGAGGCGGCGCTCATTCACGGTCGTGGTAGTAGCGGCGGTGCCCGTTCCGGTCGTTTTCACCGAGTTGCCCTCGAAGCCCTGGCGGCTGTAGAGCAGCTCCGGCTGAATGGAGAGGCGGTTGTTGAAGCCGTACTGGCCATATACGCCGGCGTGGAAGGACTTGTAATTAGAGCCGTTGGTGAAGTTCTTCTTGTCGTCACCGTATACGTCGGAGAGGTTAAAACCGCCTTTGATACCGAAGCCGGTATTGCGGGAGTCGGAAGTGCCAGCGTCGTAGTCGGTCGATGAACGTTCCCCGATTTTGACAACCTGCGCAAAAGATGAGAGGCTGGCCAGGGAGAGGGCGAGCAGGAGGGTAAGTTTTTTCATTGGAAAGGTGGAGGTCAAGTGTAGTTGCAAGGCGAGGCCGGGAAAAACGGCCGAATAGCATTTGTAAGCCGCTATACTTGCCCGCCGAAAGCAAGGTTGCGCCGAAGCTCTTTTCTGCTAAAAAAATCTTGCCCTCAAGTGTAGGATGAATGAATGAAGGCCGTATCTTTGGCGCTTTCCGGCCGCCGCCAGAGTGTTTGATGGGATATTAGCTCAGTTGGTTCAGAGCACTACCTCGACAAGGTAGGGGTCACTGGTTCGAGCCCAGTATGTCCCACATCACGCCTTCAATACCCGCCCTTATCCGGCGGGTATTGCTGTTTTCGGGCCTTCCGTGGTAAGTGCGACAAACTGATGCAAGAGTCTTACCGACAAGCTTCGGATAACTTAAAAACCCACACGCTGATTGGCTTGCCAGAAGAAAGTAGGCTGCGGCCCACGGCTTTTCACAAGTTCAGCAAGGACAAGTGGAGCAGTTGAGCTCGTGGTTGATGCTACAACGCCCAACTAAATCAGCTTTACGCAGTGAGAACGGACGGAAGTGCCGTGTTCTGGGCCCATTCCTTCCGAAGCAGGTTTCGCCGGTTGGATTGTCCCCCTGCCTGTCGTGGCCGCGGGGCTGGCCATGCAGAAGCCTTGCTCATGGATTTGCGCTTCCTGTGCTCGTGTTATAGATGATATGATATATATTTATTATCACATATATATGTGATTGTACGGTAAGTGTTTGAAAATCAAATTTGTGGGCTGGGTTATTTGATTCCAGTTGCTTTGATCCTTCTTACACTTTCACCAATCATCACTCATGAAAACATTCTTTACCAGTTCCCTCCTTCTGCTTGCCGGATACCTGCTGGCGCCCGCTGCCCAGGCGCAGCAGCTCTATACCAACGGTAGTTTTACGACCGGTACTACCTCCATAAGCGGCGTGGTAGCCCCGGCGGGCTTCACCTGGAGTGAAGTCCAAAACAATACGGGCGTAACCACCATATCCAACACCAATGCGGGCTACACCGCTACCAAGTCGAGCAATTACACGCTGGCCGATAACTTCGTCGTGCCCAGCGGGGTAAGCTGGACGATCAACAACCTGGCCTTCTTCGCCTACCAGAGTGGCTACACCGGCACCACGTCGCCGTTTACGGAGCTCTACGTCCGCATCTGGCGCGGCTCACCGGCCGTGACGGGCTCTACCGTGGTGTACGGCGACCTAACCACTAACCGCTACGCAGGGGCCGTCAGCACGAATTCCTACCGCATTTTTAACTCGCTTTACCCCACAGCAAGTGCCCCGACAACCTCCCGTCTGATCTGGAAGGTGCGGGCCACTTTGTCGCCGGCGCCGGTACTGCCCGCCGGCACGTATTGGGTCGAATGGACTTCGGCAACGGCGGGTAGTTTGTCGCACTTCTATGTGCCGGTTACTACGGTCGGGGCCCGGCAAACGGTGGGGGCCAATGCCCTGCAGTATGTGCCAACCAGCGGCACTTGGACTCCCACCATCGACGCGGGCAACCCCGATGCGGCTCCGGATGTAACGGTCGACTTTCCGTTCCTGATCAATGACGCCACCATCACGGCTACGACGGCCGTGGCCACGGCTGGCGCGGGGCTACGGGTGGGCCCCGTGCCCACGGCCCAGGATGTGCAGCTCGAGTTTGCCCAGCCCCGCAGTGCCAGCAGTCTGACCCTGACCGACATGCAGGGCCGGCAGGTATGGACCGGAATTGCCCCGGCCCGCAGCCTGGCCGTAACCGTGCCCATGACCCGACTAGCAGCCGGCATCTACACCCTCAGTGTGAGCTCCGCGGAAGGAATTGAGCGGGTGCGGGTGGTGAAGTACTAACGCGTGCTGCCAGCTGGAAGCCGCTGCGGCCGTAGCGAGTAAAAGGCCCGGCTAGATAGTGCAAAACGCTAGTTAGCCGGGCCTTTTCGCCGCTTCTTCCGCTGCCGACTAGCCCTGCCTTTGGCCCGCAGCTAGCTTCGAGCTGGCTAATTCACGTTAAAGATTCAGGATAACTGCCCGGCAAGGCAGTTATTCTTGTTTCGGACCTTGTTCTGTTCTATGCTTTCCATTGCCTGGGCCCCGCTCTACGCCCACCCGTTGCCCGAAAATCACCGGTTTCCGATGCTCAAGTACGAGCTGCTGCCCGAGCAGCTGCTGCGGGAAGGTGTCGTTACGGAAGCCAGCTTTTTCACCCCGCAGCCCCCGCCCGAAGTTGAAATCCTGCGCACCCACGATGCGGAATACTACCGGCGGCTGGTAGCCGGGGAGCTGACGCGGCAGGAGGAGCGGGCCACTGGATTTCCGTGGTCGGGGCAGCTCATCGAGCGGGAAGTCACCATTCTGGGCGGCACGCTGGAGTGCGCGCGGCGGGCCTTGCCCCAGGGTATTGCCCTTAATATTGCCGGCGGCACCCACCACGCTTTTGCCGACCGGGGCGAAGGTTTCTGCTTGCTCAACGACCAGGCCGCAGCGGCCAATTACCTGCTGGCCCACGAGCCCGGCATCCGCAAAATCCTGATTGTAGACCTTGATGTGCACCAGGGCAACGGTACGGCGGCCATCTTTCAGCACGAGCCGCGGGTGTTTACCTTCAGCATGCACGGGGCCCGCAACTACCCGCTGCGCAAGGAGCAGAGCAACCTGGACCTGCCCCTGGCCGACGGCACCGACGACGCCACGTACCTCGGGCTGCTGGCCGACACCCTCCCCCGCCTGCTCGACGAGGTGCAGCCCGATTTCGTGTTCTACCTGGCCGGCGTCGACGTGCTGGCTACCGACAAGCTGGGTCACCTGGGCCTGAGCCGGGAAGGCTGCCGCCGGCGCGACGAGCTGGTGCTGCGCCTGTGCCAGCAGAATCAATTGCCGGTGGTGGTCTGCATGGGGGGTGGCTACTCGGTACGTATTGCCGACATCGTGGAAGCCCACGCCAATACCTTCCGGGTGGCGGCGGAGCTGTACACGTAAGGCGCGGCTGTTTAGAAAATAACCTGCCAGCGGAAGGCCCAGCACCAGCGCAAAGAATACCGCTCGATGCCGGCTTCGGCCAGAATCTGCTGCCACTCCCGGCGCGTAAAGGCCCGGGCCACCGACAGCGGCGCGTCGTTCTGCACCAGGTGGGAACCCCCAAACAGGCGGGTGAGCCACTTAATGCTGTAGTAGGCCAGGGGGTGGCGGTGCAAGTCGTTGATGATAACGCCCACGCGGGCCTGGGCCCGGAGCTGCCGCAATAAAACAGCCAGGGCTTCGCTGGAAAAGTGGTGGCAAAACAGGCTGCAGGTAATTATGTCGAACTGCTGCTGCCGAAACCCAGCCGAGAAGATGTCCTGCTGCTGAAAGCTGATTTCGGGAAACGCCGCCGCCTTGCTGGCCGCGTAGTCTATCATAAAGGCGTTGGCATCGATGCCGACCAGCTCGACGGACACGCGCCGGCGCCGGGCCCAGCCGGCAATGTGGCGCAGGGTGTCGCCGCCGCCGCTGCCCAGGTCGGCCAGGTGCAGGGCGCGGCCCGCCGGAAAGCGGGGGCGCAGGCGCTGCAGGCCGCTCAGCACCACGCGGTAGCCACCCAGCCAGGTATTGATGGTTTCGAGCTCGTCCAGGTTCTGCCGCAGCGCGTCGGACGCCAGCGTCAGGTCGTCCATCAGCTCTTCCTCGGTGGCGCGGGTGCTCAGGTCGGGCATGGGCGTGGGGTGGGCTTAGGCCAGATGAACCTGCAGCAGCATGGCTTCCAGCGTCAGGCCCGGCCCGAAGGCAAAGCTCAGCACCGGGGCCCCGGCCTCGGTTGGCGTCAGGGACTGCAGCAGCTCATGCAGCACAAACAGCACCGTGGCCGACGACATATTGCCGTAGTCGCGCAGCACCTGATAGGCAAAACGGTTGTCGTGGGCACTCAGGCCGAGCTCCTGCTCGATGGTTTCGAGAATCTTGCGGCCCCCAGGGTGGATGGCAAAGGCATGAATGTCCCTAAGCTTGACCGGCAGCTTGCGCAACAGGCCCTCGGTGAGCTGCCGGATGCCTTTCTGAATCATTTTTGGCACGTACGACGAGAGCGTCATTTCGAACCCGAAGTCGTTGATGTGCCAGGCCATGTCGGCGCGGCCGTCGGGTTCCAGCTCGCAGTGAAAAGCTTCCAGGCTCAGGCTGTAGCCGTGGCGGGCCGGCTGGGCCTGCACCAGGGCCGCCGCCGAACCGTCGCCGAACAGGGCGTTGCTCACCAGGTGGTCTTCCTCCTTGTTCTTCTGGAAGTGAATGGTGCACAGCTCAGTACACACCAGTAGCACCTTCGCGTTGGGGTCGGCCAGGCAAAACGCCTGGGCCAGCTTCAGGGCGTTGAAAGCCGCGTAGCAGCCCATGAAGTTGACGCAGGTACGGCGCACGTTGGAGCGTAGGCCCAGCTTTTCCACCAGCTCAATATCCAGCCCCGGCGCGTACATACCCGTGCAGCTGACCGTAATCAGGTGGGTAATGTCGGCCGGAGTTACGTCGGGCTGCTGCTTAAGGCAGTTGTGCACCGCTTCCACCGACAGGGGCAGGGCGTATTGCCGGTAAGCGGCCATGCGCTGACCCACCGTTGGAAAGGGCTCCAGGTCGGGCGTGTTCGGGAAAAAGTCGAAGTCGCCGTTGGCCCGGCCATAGTCGGCCAGTACCGAGTGGCGCTGGGCAATGCCGGTGACGCGGTACAGGGCGCGCAGCTTGCGCGTATCGGCAGCGTCCAGCTGTAAGCCCTCGGCCATAAAGGTGGCAATTTGTGGCTGAGGTATCCGGTGGGGCGGGGTAGCAGTGCCAATGGCACACAAGTAGCTCGTCATTGAAGGCAGTATACGGAATTGCCGTCGGTTCGGCTCGGCTCCGGAGTGCAACAAACGAATGAGCAGGCAGTTTTGGCGTTTAGAACGCCGAGCCGTGGGTGCGCCGCATCAGGGCCCGCACGCCGCCGGGCCAGTGCCGCATGCCCCCCACCACGGCTTCGCTCAGCACCGGCCGCCCAAACAGCCGCTGCACGGCCCGCCCCACCCACAGCCGGGGCCCGAAGTGCTGTTGCCAGTCGCGGCGGTAGGCGGCCTCCAGCGCCGGGCGCGAACAGCGACCCTGCAGAAACTGGTCGAGGTGGAAGCTGGCCCGCTCCGCCCCGTGGATGGCCATGGCCATGCCGTTGCCACACAGGGGTGTAATCAGGCCGGCCGCGTCGCCGCACATGAGCACGTGGTCTTCCACGCAGTTTTTGGGCGCGAAGGATATTTCATTGATAACCTCGGGTTGCTCATAGAGAAACTCCGCCTCGCGCAGCACCCGGCCCAGGTGGGGGTTGCGGGCCAGCACCTGCTCCTGCATGGCCCCAATGGTGCTGTGGGCTTTCAGGTTCTGGCGGGTGGTGAGGTAGCAGAAGCAATATTTATCGTCCTCAATGGCTGAGAGGCCCGCGTAGCCGTCGGCGAAGTTGTGCAGGGCAATAGTGTCGCGGGGGAAGTCGAGGCGCAGGTGATATTTCACGCCCAGGTAGGGGGAGCGTTGCTGAAAAAAGCTCCGCTGCAGCTGCCGGTCCAGGTTGGCGCGCTTGCCGTAAGCCCCCAGCACCACCCGGGCCGAGAGCTGCCGGCCGTCGGCCAGGGTCACGCGGTGCTCGTTGGCAGCTTCATCAAACGCCACTTCGGTTACGGTGGCCGGCTGGTGAAACACCACGCCCCGGTCTTGAGCCAGCTGAAACAGGAAATAGTCGAGCTGGTAGCGGCTGATGCCGAAGCCGCCCAAGTCGAGCGGACTCGTGAGCATGCGGCCGGCCGGGGAACTGAGTACAAAGCGGGTAATGGCGGCCGGACCCAGCGGGGCGGGGTCGGCGCCGAGGCGGCGCAGGTAGGGCAGCACCTCGTTGGACACGTACTCGCCGCAGACCTTGTGAAAGGGGTAGTGCTTTCGCTCCACCAGGGTCACCGCATAGCCGCGCTGCCGCAAATCCAGGGCGGCGGTGAGCCCGCCCAATCCGCCGCCAATAATGAGAACGTCCAACTTAATTTGGGTAGTAACAGGGTGAAAAAGAGGGGGCAAACAAATCTTTTATCAACGCGTAGTTATATTTCGTAACTCTAATGCATATTCCGTATTATCTTTGCAAACCTAATTGAGCGCCGGCCGTTAATCTAGTCAATATACGACTGCCGCTTGTCCCACCCTACAGCATGCTATGATGCAACGCTTACGCTTTTTTTGTTTGTTACTCGTGCTCGGCTTCGGTTTTGTCCGCAGCACGCTGCCTTCAGCTTCGGCTCAACCGGCTGTTCGCACGTCGGCGCCCACGCGGCCCGCTGACGAAAAATCTTTTCTGGTGTATCCCAACCCCAGCAGCGGTATTGTCCATATTGCCATCAATGGCTTTGAGGGCCGCCGCCTGGAGCTGCGAATCCTAAATGTTATTGGTACGGTTATCTACCGCGAATCCATCACCGAGCTCAGCGGCCCCAAAACGTTGGACTTGAGCAAGTTTGCCAGCGGCCTCTACTACGTGAAGCTGGAAGGCGAAAATGCCAGTGAAATGCGCAAGCTGGTTATCCGCTAACCCGCTGCCCACTTGCTTTATACCTTCTGAAAAGCAGCCCCGGGGCTGCTTTTTTTATGGGCACTCCAGCCGGTTTTTGCCGTGCCCCAACAGCAGAAAGGCCTCCCTGTAGGAGGCCTTTCTGCTTTGAAAAAAGGGAATTAGCGGCGGTTGCGCACCGGAACCCGAACGGGCTGCAGGCGCTTTTTCCGGTCGTTGTCGTCAAAGGGATTGAAGACCAGCAGGGCGGCGGCCACGGCTAGTCCGCTGAGAAGGAGCAAAGACATAAGAAAAGTATTAGAGACAAGACAAATTACAACCTCTAACGGTACCGAACAACTAGTATTTTGCTGATGACCGGCAAGTGGTTACTATTTGATCTAACCCCAAAAACTATGGTTCGGTTTCGACATAATTATGTCCTTTTCAGCAGGGCCTCCACCACGTAGCGGGCGTCGGGGCCGGCCCCACCCATGAGGGCTGAACTGCGGGTGTGCAGCCAGGGGAGCCCCAGAAATGCCAGTCCCGGCGCCTCGGTCAGGCCGCGGTGGTGGCGGGGCTCCCCGGCCGCGTCGAACACGGGCACCTGAATCCAGTTGAAGGCCGGGCCGTAGCCGGTGGCCCACACTACCGCCTGCAAGGGCGGCGTAGCTCCCGAAGTGCCTTGCAGGCCCCGGCCATCGGCCACCACGCCCCCGGCCGACCCGATAAAGTGCACGTTTGCGAAGCTGCGCAGCCGCGCCAAGTCGGCGCTGACGACCGGCTCGGGGCGAGCCAGCATGCGGCGGCCCAGCCAGGAGTGCCGCGGCACCCGCATCAGCCCCGTCGACTGCAGAAAAAGCCACATGCCGGTGTGGTTGGGCAGGGCCGGCGTGCGCTCATTATAGGCTGCGTACACCGGGCGGCCCGTCGTGGCCAGGTCGGCCCCAATCTGCAAGGCCGAGTTGCCGCTGCCGACCACCGCTACCGGCCCGGCGCCCGGCAGCTGGGCCGGCTGGCGGTAGGCGCTGCTGTGCAGTTGGGTAACGGTAGACTGCAGCTGGTGGGCAAACTGGGGTAGGCGGGGAGCGTTGTAGGGCCCGGTGCACACAATGACGTTGCGGGCCTGGTAGTGCGGGCCCGCGGCGGTGCTTACCAAGTAGCCCGTGCCGGTGCCGGCCGGGGCCACGCGGGTTACGCGCTGGCCCAGGCGCACGGGCAGGTGGAAGTGTTCGGCGTAGTGCTGCAGATAGGCGGCGGCTTCGTCTTTGGTGGGGTAGCGCCGGGCGTTGCCGGGCCAGGGCAGGCCGGGCAGGCCGCTGGCCCAGGCCGGCGAAAACAGGCGCAGACTTTCGAAACGCGAGGCCCACACGTGCCCCACGGCAGGCCGTTCATCGAGCACCACAAACGGCTGCTGGAGTTGCTGCAAGTAATAAGCCGCGGCCAGGCCCGCCTGCCCCGCCCCAATAACGACGGTATCAATACGTACGGAAGAGTCGGGCATAGGCAGGGGAAGGGGCTAGCGGGGCAAAGGTACGCGGCCTTACTCGGGAAGCTCCCGCTGCAGCTGGGCAATGACCTGCTCGGTGCTATTCCGCACGTGCTGGACGAGGCTGGTTATACTCGGCAGTTCGTCGCCCGGGTGCTGGGTCACGGTTTCCAAGCGCCGCACTACGTTCAGCAAATTGTGCATGTGCAGACCGGCAAAGGAGCTTTTCAAATGGTGGGCCGTGGCACTCAGGGCTAACCAATTTTGCTCTTCCAGGGCCTGTTCCAACTCCTGAATAATCGGCGGCGTGGTTTCTACGAAGAGCCGAACCAAGCGGCCCACAAACTCTTCGTTGCCGTGGGCCAGGCGCCGAATTCCCACCAGACTGTATTCCGGGGCTTCTTCCTCCACCTGCAGCCCCGCGCTGGTAGGCTCGGGCGGCAGGAGCCGGGCCAGAACCTCAAACAGTTCCTCTTCCCGGAAGGGCTTGGACAGGTAACCGTTGAAGCCGGCCGCCTGATACCGTTCGGCCTCGCCGCGCAGGGCGTGGGCCGTCAGGGCAATGATGGGCGTGGCGGCCCGGGCGGGGTCGGGGTACTCGCGCAGCAGGCGGGCCGTGGCAATTCCGTCGAGCCCCGGCATCTGAATATCCATCAGCACGGCATCGTAGCCGGCGCGCTGAAACAGCTGCAGGGCCTCGCGCCCGTTGCTGGCAATATCGACCTGGCAGCCCCAGCTGCTGAGCTGGGCATTCACCAGAAATTGCGTCACGGCATTGTCTTCGGCCAGCAGAATCCGCCGCGGCCCCAGGCTATGGTAGCTGATGGGGGCCGCGGGTGGGACGGGGGCGGGCAGCGCGGCCTCGGCCCGCTCGAAAGGCAGGGTCACGCGGAAGGTGCTGCCCTCGTGCAGGCGACTATCTACGGTGATGCTGCCGCCCATGAGCTCGACCAGACCCCGCGAAATACTCAGGCCCAGGCCCGAGCCGCCGTATTCGCGGGCCGTGCTGGCCGTGGCCTGCGTGAAAGAGTCGAACACCTGCTCTAGCTGGTGAGCCGGGATGCCAATGCCGGTATCGAGGACGGCAAACTGAAACACCAGCGGCTCGTGCGGGGCGCTCAGGCGGCGGCAGGTAAGCAGCACCTGGCCCCGGTCCGTAAACTTAACCGCGTTGCTGAGCAGGTTGAGCAGCACTTGGCGCAGGCGGTACGGGTCGCCGGTAACCAGCGTGGAAATATCGGCCGGGGGCAGCTCCAGCTCCAGGGCAATGCCTTTCTCGGCCGCTTTGGGCAGCAGCAGCTGGCGGCTGGCTACCAGCACTTCCCGCAAATCGAAAGTGGTGGTTTCGAGCCGTACCTTGCCGGCGCCCAGCTGGGCCATGGCCAGAATGTCGTTGATGATGACCAGCAGCTGCTCGGCCGAGTGCCGGATGTGGTCCAGGTACTGGCTTTGGCGCTCGTCGAGCGGCGTTTTCTGCAGCAGCCCGGCCAGGCCCAGAATCCCGGTCATGGGCGTGCGAATCTCGTGGCTCATGTTGGCCAGGAAATCCTGCTTGACCCGGGCGTTTTCCTCGGCGGCCTCCTTGGCCTGGCGCAGCGCCTGCTGGGTTTCCTTCAGGGCCGTGATGTTGCTGTCCACGCCCAAGACCTGGGTCGTGCCATCGGCCAGCAAGAAAGGCCGCTTGATGCTGTTGAACCACACTACCTCGCCGTTGGGGCGGGTAAAGGTTTCTTCCATCACCAGCTCCCGCTGGGCGGTAATAACCTGGCGGTCGGCGCGCAGGTAGCGGGCCGTGTCGGCGGGCGAAATGGGCAGGTTGCTGACGTTGGTTTCCACGACTTGCTCCACGGTCAGGCCGTAAAGGTCGGCCGTAGCTTGGTTGGCCAGCAGATAATTGCCGTTCCCGTCCTTGAGGTACACCAAGTGGGGCGTCGTGTCGATTACCTGGCGAAACAGGTCGTTCTGCTCGGCCAGGGTGCGGTTGGCGGCCCGGCGTTGCTCCTCGGCCAGTTTCCAGTGGGTAATGTTCTCGGCCGTGCCCACCACCTGCCGCACTTCGCCGGCGGCGTTGCGCTCAAACGGGGTGTTGTTGAGCCGCAGCCAGCGCAGGCTGCCGTCGTGGTGGTACATAAACACCTCCAAGGACCGTATTTCGCCGTCGGCGCAGCGGCTGAGCTGGTCGATGTGGTCCTGGAGCAGCAGCAGCTGGTCGGGAGCCGTCAGCTGGGCCAGCATGTTGGGTCCCATCGACTGCAAATCGGCCTCGGAGTAACCCAGCAGCGTTTCGATGTACTGGTTGCAGTACACGTTGCGGCCCTCCTGAATGTCGATAATGTAAATCAGGTTGGGTGCGGTGCTGGCCAGGCGCTCCACAAACAGCTGGCTTTGGCGCAGCTTGGCTTCCATGCAGCGCCGGGTCGTTACGTCTTCGGCGCTGGCCACCATCTGGCTCACCCGCCCGTCGGGGTGGCGCAGAAACGGGGCGCTCTTGATTTTCATCCAACGCCAGCTGCCATCCTTGTGCCGCACCTGGTACTCCGATTCCAGGGTTTGACCGGGCGCAGTTTGGGCCAGTTCAGGGTGGCGCTGCTGCACGCTGCGGAAATCCTGGGGGCGCAGAATGCTGGGCATCAGGCGGGGGCCCAGAGCCACCATTTCCACGTCGGTGTAGCCCAGCAGCGGCAGGCTTTGGCTATTGCAGTACAGCAGCCGGTTCTCGTCGAGGTCCAGCAAAAATACCAGGTGCGGAATCGTGTCGGTGATGCGGCGGGCAAACAGCTGGCTGTGTTCCAGTTCCCGCTCGGCCTGGTAACGGGCCGTGATATCAGTCAGGTACACGTTTACGCCTTCGTCCTGGGGCAGGGGCGCGATGGTCCACACGTAGCGGGCCGGCCCGAGGCTGTATTCGTACACCCGCGGCTGCCGGGCCGCCAGGGCCGCGCTGATTTCCGTGCGCAAAAAGCCCTGGCAGGCCACCTCGGCCGGGTCCTGCAGCAGCAGCAGCACCTGCTGGGCGGCGGAGTTGGCGTAGCGTGCCTGCCCGTCGTAGGTAAAGCAGATAATTGGGTTGGGGCACTGCTCGGCCAGTCGCGAAAGCTCCTGCACGTGCTGTAGGGTTTGCTGCTGCCGGGTCACGTCTTCGTAGCTCCACAGGTGCAACACGGTTTCGCCGTTCTGTACCACGGGCAGGTAATCGACCTGCAGAACCGTGCCGTTGACGAGCTCCTGCAGCATTCCTTTCACTTGGGTCTGGGCGTCTTTGGCGGCGTCCATCTGGGCTTTCACCCAGGCCGGGTTGGTAAAGCCCCGCTGGCTTTTGGTAAAAAGAACGTCGCCGGGCTGCCCAACGTAGGCCGCTGCCTCCCCCGGAAGCTGGAGCATTTCCCCCAGCCGGTGATTTAGCGTCACGATGCCCTGCTGGTTTTCGATCAGCAGCCCGGTATGAATGGTTTGCAGCAGGGCGGCCGTCTGCTTGGCCGCCGCCGCCCGCTGCTGATCTACCAGAGCCCGGAGCTCCTGCAACTCGAGCTGGGCGGTAGCCTGCAGGCGCTGCGCCTGCTGCAGGCGTCGCCGCAGCTGTCGGTAAGCCATTGAAGTCATATCGCCGTAGCTATAAGTCAGATTAGGGAAGATGAATCTCCTTTTTCTGAAGCATACGATAAATAGTGGACTTCCCGATTTGCAGTCGGGCGGCTACTTCCTGAATATTGCCGTTGTAGGTCTGCAAATAGCGCTGCACAATGGCCGCCGTCTGCCCGCGCAACGACTCATCCTCACCGGGCACGATCAGCGGCGGGTGGTTGGGCCGCTCCCCGCGAAGCGACAAATCCTGGGGCCGAATGGTGTCGCTTTCGGCCAGCACGGCGGCCAGCTCCACCACGGCTTTCAGCTCGCGCACGTTGCCGGGGAAGTGGTACTGCAGCAGCAGGTGCTGGGCCTCGGCCGACAAGGAGCAGGCGGCCATGCTGTTCTGCCGGCAAAAATCGTTCAGGAAAGAGTTGGCCAGCAGCAGAATGTCGTGGCCCCGCTCGCGCAGGGGCGGCAGCACGATGGGCAGCCCGAGCAGGCGGTAGTAGAGGTCTTCGCGAAAACGCCCTTCCTTTACTTCCAGGTTCAGGTCGCGGTGGGTGGCCACCATCAGGCGGGCGTCGAAGGCAATGCGCTGGTTGCCGCCCACGCGCACCACTTCCCGCTCCTGCAGCACCCGCAGCAGCTTGGCCTGCAGGCTCAGGTCGAGCTCCGAAATTTCGTCCAGAAACAGCGTTCCTTTGTTGGCTTCCTCAAACCGGCCGATGCGGCGGCTGATGGCCCCGGTGAAAGCGCCCTTCTCGTGCCCAAACAGCTCACTCTCTAGCAGCTCGCCCGGAATAGCGGCCACGTTGACGGCCACGAACGGCCCGGTGCGCCGCTCCGAGCGAAAGTGAATGGCCTTGGCTACCAGCTCTTTGCCCGTGCCAGTTTCCCCGCTCAACGACACCGAGATGTTAGCCCGGCCCGCCTTGTCAATCAGGGCAAACAGCTGCTTGATCTGCTCACTCTCGCCCAGAATGGCCCGCTGCGGGTCGTATTTCTGCCCGATTTGCTCGCGCAGCCGTGCGTTTTCCCGACGCAGCAGCAGTTGCTTTTGCAGGTTGCCAACCGAATTCCAGAGCCGGTCCAGGGTTTCTTCGTCCTTTACCAGGTAGTCGTAGGCGCCCTGGTGCAGCAGGGCAATAGCCGTGCGCACGTCTTCCTGCCCCGAAATAACGATAACGGCTACTTCCGGTAGACGCTCCTTGATCTGGCGCAGGGCCTGGTCACCGCGCCCGTCGGGCAGGGAGTAATCCAGGGTAATGAGGTCGGGCTTGTCGCCCAGATTATCGAGGCAGGCCTGCACGGTGGTGTAGCGCCGAATCTGGTAATCAGGGTTTTGGGCCAAGCGGTACTCCAGTACCTCACCGTACCAGGCATTATCCTCGACAATGAAAATAGTAACTACTGTAGAAGCGGGCATAAGATCAGGGGGCGGCTGGAACAGAATGCATACTTCCGAATTATCAAAACGAGAAAAGTCTAAAAGCTCGGAAATATGCAATTTTTTTAGAGTGGGTAGAACCGTAAGGGGAGTTCTGCCCACTTGAAAACGCGAGTATAGGCCTAAAAATGGGGTTTGCCAATATTTCTCAAAATGGGAAGTGCAATCTACGATTGGGAAAATATTAAATTTTATATATGTAAATAATCGGTTGGTTTACAGATTGTTAAATAATTGGACTAATAGGTGGCAAAACACTTGTTAACTCAACGCTGCTGCCTTAATGGTCAGGCAGCTGACTCCTCCTCATATGCAACACTCTCTACGCTTTTCCAAGCGCCTACTAGGCGCTTGCCTCACTACCCTGCTGGCGAGCTACACCACGTTAGCGCAAACCCGACCGGGGTTTTACTCCGGTTTTGAGGCTCCGGTTGCCGCCAACACTTACTCCGTGAGCGGCACCGGTACCGGGCTGTGCCTGGGCTGCCTAGTGACCAACCCCGAGCGCGCCGTCGACGACAACCTGGACAACTACGCCACCATTCAGAATACGCTCGGCGCCGTGGGCGGGGGCGTGTCGCTGAAGATGAACCTGACTGGTATTGCCCCGCTGGGCTACCGGGCCGGCGTAGTTATCAGCACGGGCAGCGTACTGAACGTGAGTACCTTGGCTACGCTTACCCTGCGTACTTACCTGGGGGGCGTCCTGCAGCAGGAGCTCAGCGGCAGCGACGCGCTAATTAGCAGTACTCTGCTGGCCGACAACCGCTACGGCGTGGAATTCGGTGCCACCAAGGCCTTCAATCAGGTGGAAATCGTGGTGGGCGGCCTGCTCAACGGCGTCAACACGGTGCGGGTGCTGTATGCCTATGGCGTACCCGGGGCCCTGCAGGCCCAGCGCGGTATCGGTTACCTCTCGCGCAGCGCAGTACCCGCCGCCGGCGACTACGCCGTGACGACCAGCGGCGGCAGTCCGCTGGCCCTGTGCGTGGGCACGGGCGTGGCCAACCCCGGCAATGCCGTGGATAAAGATCTGACCAACTACGCCACCATGACCACCGAAGCCGGGGTGAATGCCTGCTCGGTGGCCCTGCAAGTAAAGCTGGAGGGCACGGCCCCGGCCGGCTACCAGGCGGGCTTCACGGTGGGCAACACCAGCGTGGTGGACCTGAACGTGCTCAACGAACTCCAGCTGACTACTTACCTGGATGGGGTGCGGCAGGAAAGCCGCCGCGGGGCCGAGCTGCTGCAGCTCACGGCTTTGCCCGACCAGCGTTACCAGGTAAGCTTCCGCTCGACGAAGGCCTTCAACCGGGTGGAGCTTCAGCAAAAAGCCCTGGTCAGTGTTCTCAATACGCTGCACGTTTACTACGGCTTTGGCATTGAGCCCCGCTTCTTCCACGACGTGACGCCGGTGCTATCTAACTTCGAGGCGCCCCAGCGCGGCACCGAGTACCAGGAGTCGGCCTCGGGCCTGCTGTGCCTGGGCTGCGGCTCGACCAATCCCCAAAAAGCGGCCGACAACGTGCTGGCTGCCGGCGACTACGCCAGTGTCCGCTTTCCTTTGTCGGCGCTGGTGACCTACCGGCTGAAGCTGCGCTTGAATGGGGCCGGCGGCGCCGGCAACCGCGCCGGAGTAGTACTGCGCACCAACGACGGTATTCTCAACGCCTCGGTGCTGCAGAATATTCGCCTCACCACGTACGCCGGCAGCAACGGCGACCAGCTGGTGGAATCGGCTTCGGGCACTGGCCTGCTGGATCTGGGCCTGATCAACGACAACCGCCACGAAGTAGCCTTCCTGACCAAGCGTGCCTTCGATTGGGTGGAAGTAGAGCTGACCGGTGGCCTGGGCCTGTTCTCGGATGCTCGGATTTACTACGCCTTTGCCGAAGACCCCAATCCCGCTTTCCCGGCCATCGTTGGGCCAGCCCTACCGCCTTCGGAAGCCCGCACGGGTCGGTCGAGCGACATTTCGGCTGTTTCCGCGCCCTTGGAAGTATTCCCCAATCCCGCCGCCGGCGCCCAGCGCGTGCAGGTAGGCCTGGCCCAACTGCCGGCCGCCGGCTCTACGCTGCAGCTCTACAATATGCTGGGCCAGATGGTGCGCAGCGTTGCTGCGCCCGAGCGGACCGTGGAGCTGCCCGTAACCGGGCTCGGCAGTGGCCTCTACCGGGTGGTGCTGGTTGATACCCGCGGCCAGCACCTGGCCAGCCAGACGCTGGTGGTAGGAGCCCGGTAAACCCCCAGGTTTCTTGGATCAATAAAAAGGTGCTGTTACGGCTTGTAACAGCACCTTTTTTTGGTGCCTGGGCCCGGTTGAAAGCCCGGCGTAGCTTCCGTGGCTGAAGCCAGCCGGGGAAGTGTGTCAAAATGGGAGAACAGCTTGGCCAAAGCTGCGAATTGCTCCACTACAAATGGCATAGGTGCCAAATAATCAATGGTTTGCCACGTGCCCTGAATGTATTCGACGAGACTTGGCTCTCAAAGCAGGACGGGTAGTTCCCAAAGTGGGAAAACATTGGCTTTTATTGCTTTATGTAAGCATCTGATAGATAATGCTTTAATCTGAAATAGGGTGCTTGGCAACAGGCTTGTAAGAAGAGGTGGCACCAGTCTACTCTACGGCTGCTTACTCCCTGCGTCCTATGAAAAGCCTTTACTACTTCCGAATCCTAAGCTTGTGCTTAGTGGGGTTGCTACCGGGCCGTCACACCGTTGCCCAAACCGAGTCAGCCTATTACTCCTCCTTCGCCACTCCGGCCAGCCCGGCCAACTACCGGACCAGCGCCACGGGCTCCGGGCTGTGCCTGGGCTGCCTGGTGGCCAACCCCGAGCGAGCCGCCGATACCGACCTGGAAAACTACGCCACCATTCAGAACACGCTCGGCGTGCTGGGCGGCGGAGTTGCGCTGGCGTTGCAGCTCTCGGGGACGGCCCCGGCCACTTACCGGGCCGGCGTGGTCATCAGCAGCGGCAATGTGCTCAATGCCGGTGCCCTGGCCACCATCACGCTGCGCACTTACCTCGGGGGTAGCCAGCAGCAGCAACTGCTGGCCAACGATGCGCTGGTCAGCAGCACTGCCTTGTCGGATAGCCGCACCCGCCTGGAGTTTGTGGCCGCCAAGCCCTTCGACCAGCTGGAAATTGTGGTGGGCGGGATTCTCAACGGCGTTAATACCGTGCGGGTGCTTTACGCCTACGGCGTGCCCACCAACACGCAGTTTACCACGGCCCTGGGTTACCTGTCCCGCAGCCCCGAGCCCAGCGCCGCCGACTACAAGGTCACGACCGGAGGCGGCGCGGTAGCGGCCTGCGTGGGCACGGGCGTGGCTAACCCCACCAACGCCGTGGATGCGGGCCTGAACAACTTTGCCACGCTCACGACCGTGGCCGGGGTGGGCAACTGCTCAGCAAGCCTGCAAGTCAAGCTGGAAGGACCGGCCCCGGCGGGCTACCAGGCCGGCTTTGTGGTTGGCAACGGGGGCGTACTCGATGTGAATGCCCTAAACTCGGTGCAGATTACGACTTACCTCAACGGGGTGGCCCAGGAAACCCGCGCCGGGGCCGAGCTGCTGCAACTCACCCTGCTACCCGATAACCGCTACCAGGTCAGCTTCAAGTCGGGCCAGCCCTTCGACCGGGTCGAAATCAAGCAGTCGGCCCTGGCCAGTGCCCTCAACACGCTGCAGGTCTACTACGGCTTTGGCATCGAGCCCCGGGCTTTTCAGGACGATACGCCGGTGCTGTCCGACTTCAAGACGCCCCAGCGCGGCACCGAGTACCAGGAGTCGGCCTCGGGCCTGCTGTGCCTGGGCTGCAGCTCGACCAATCCCCAAAAAGCGGCCGACAACACTTTCACCGAGTCGGACTACGCGGAGGTGCGGTTCCCGGTGGCTGCCCTGGGTACTTATAAGCTGAAGCTGCGCCTGAACGGGGCGGGCAAAGCCGGTAACCGCGCCGGTATTGCCCTGCGCACCAACGACGCGCTGCTCAACACTACGCTGCTGCAAAACATCCGCATCAATACCTACGGCGGCACCAACGGCAGCCGCCTGCTGGAAAGCTCCTCGGCCAGCACCCTGCTCGACCTGGGCCTGGTGGGCGACAACCGCCACGAGCTGGGCTTCCTCACCACCCAGGACTTCGAGTGGGTGGAAGTGGAAATAACCGGGGGGGTGGGCCTGTTTTCCGCCGCCCAGATCTACTACGCCTTTGCCGATGACCCCAACCCCGCTTTTCCCGCCGAAGTTGGCCCGCCGGCTAACCCGCTGCCAGTGGAGCTGCGCGTCTTCCAGGGGCGGAGCGTAGAAACGGCCGTGGAGCTTACCTGGCAAACGGCTTCGGAGCAAAAAAACGCCTACTTCCTGGTGGAACGCTCCCTGGGCGTCGAGTCGGGCTTCACCACCATAGGTCAGGTGCGGGGGGCGGGCACCACCACCCGCGGGGCCAGCTACCAGTTCCGCGACGAAACCGCCGCCCGGCAGGACCGCGGCCCGCTGTATTACCGCCTGCGGCAAGTCGACCAGGATGGGACCGAGCATTTCTCGCCCGTGGTGGTAATTACCTGGAAAAGTGAGCAGACTACGGCTTTGCAGGTGTATCCTAACCCGGCGGCGGAAACCCAGCGCATCAACGTGCAGCTGGTCGGGCTGCCCACGGACGGTGCCAGCCTGCAGGTGTATGGCAACTTAGGTGAGCTTATCTGGCGCGGGCCCGCCACCGGCTCGGCCCTGGAAATACCGCTCCACACGCTTCGTCAGGGACTCTATCATTTGGTGCTTACCGATGCAGCCGGCCAGCGCCAAGCCAGTCAGCGTCTGGTCGTCACGGGGCGGTAGCGCTTGCTGCAAAGCTATACTGCGTGCCAAATCATTAGCCTTTATCAGTATTGGGCCTCGCTACTCACCGTAGCGGGGCCTTTTTATAGTGCTTCTTCCTCTAAAAACACTAAATCAGAAAACCGCTGAATCTGGGCTCAATCTAGAAAAAGTCCGATTTGTTGAACAAAACCTCGCAGCAACCTAAACAGGATATATACGGGATGAATTATGTATAAAATTATGATATAAACTCTGCCTTGCCGAAACGTTAAAATAGCCTGTTAGGCTGCAAAAGGCCATTTTATTAAAAGTTTTGCAATTAAGTGGGCCTTAGCATAGGAATTTGATAGAACTGGATTTGTCGAAGACCAGTAGAATGGTAATATTTCGGTAACATATTTCAATTCGGCCCCCGGCATCTTTGCGGCCGAATTACTGCCTGCCGCTCGCGCTTTCCTTTCCTCCTCTCTTTTCACCATACAAAACCTCTTTCGAATGAAGCGTACCCTCTACCGCTTGCTCAGCTGTGGCCTGCTCGGCATCCTCGCAGTTTCGTGTTCCAAAGACGAAACCGTTGCGCCCACCAGTGCTCCCACGGCTGTTTCACAGAGTTTTGATGCCACGCGCGACAGTCACCTGACGATGGGTAACCCCAGCGGAGCCATTACCGACGCCACCAATTCGCCCAACAACTATTTGATGTCCAAAGCCCAGTACGTGCTGTCGTATAGCCGCGACAAAGGCAAGCCCAACTGGGTGAGCTGGCACCTGAGCAGCGCCTGGCTGGGCAGCACCCCGCGCCAGGACAACTTCTCCTCGGATGCCACACTGCCCTCGACCTGGTTTCACGCTACGAGCAGCAGCTACACCGGTTCGGGCTTCGACCGGGGCCACAATTGCCCCTCGGCCGACCGCACCGGCTCGGTGGCCGATAACTCGGCTACTTTCCTGATGACCAACATGATGCCCCAGGCGGCGAACAACAACCAGCAGACCTGGGCCGGCCTCGAAAATTATGAGCGCACTCTCGTGAGCCAGGGCTACGAGCTCTACGTTATCTGTGGCAGCTACGGCAGCGGCGGTACCGGCGTCAACGGCTACGCTACCACTATTGCCGGCGGCAAAATCACGGTTCCGGCCCGTTGCTGGAAAGTCGTGGTCGTGTTGCCCGAAGGCTCCAGCGACGCCAGCCGCGTAACCACCGGCACCCGCATTATTGCCATCGACACGCCCAATACGACCTCCATCAGCTCGAGCTGGGGCAGCTACCGCACCACGGTAGACGCCATTGAGGCCGCCACGGGCTACAACATCCTGTCGGCGGTGTCGAGCACGGTGCAGAGCACCATCGAGGCCCGCGTGGACAGCGGCCCCACGAGCTGAGCCCAGTAGAACGGTACCCGAAAATACCCTTGCTACCGACTTGGTAGTGAGGGTATTTTCATTATATTAGAGCTGCTCTAGCCCGCTCAAACCTTATTGAATTATCGTTGCCAGCCTGTCGTACTCTGCAAATATTGTGAAAGGAGTGAAAGGTGAGAAGTACCAGAAAGCCGCGCTGCAACGCGGCTTTTTGCGTATAGCTTTTCCCGCGGGCCGGTCGGTAACGGATTCATAATACCACGGTAACGCACACCCAATACTCGGTCGTGAAATTTGTAAATGGTGGAGCCCCGGCGGCTCCGGCCACTAGCAGCTCCTGCCGATGGATTTTCTCTCTTCCTCCGTTTTTCCTTACCCCGGTTTTTTGGGTCGCCGCTCCCAGGAGCTGCTGCGGCCAGTACTTAGTTACTTCAGCGGGGCCCGCGAGCTGCAGCAGCTCTACGAGCAAACGGCCCACCTGCGCGGGCGTGAGTTTATTGGGGCCTTGCTGCGCCGCCTGGGCATTACGGTGGCCTACGACGCGGCCGAGCTGGGGCAGTTGCCCGCCACGGGTAGTTTCGTGGCCGTCGGCAACCACCCCTGCGGCCTGCTTGACGGCCTGATCCTGCTCTACGTGCTGACCGAGGTGCGGCCCGATTTCAAGCTGGTGGCCAACGAGGTGCTGGCGCCCCTGCTGCCCCAGCTCGGCAGCCACCTGATTCTGGTGAATCCGGAGCGGGCCGCGGCGGGCCAGAACGTGCCGGGCGTGCGCCGACTGCTGCACTACGTGCACAATGAGGTGCCCATTGGGCTGTTTCCGGCCGGGGAAGTGGCCAGCCAGCTGCAGCCGTTTCGGCCGGCGCTGGAAGCCGAGTGGCACCCCACGGCCGGCCGCCTGCTCACCTCGGCGCCAGTGCCAGTGGTGCCCGTGTGGCTGAGCGGGCACAACAGCCGGGCTTTCAACCTGCTGGGTTTGCTGCACCCTTGGCTACGCACGGCCCGGCTGCCCGCCGAACTGCTCAACAAGCGCGGCCAAACCATTCGGGTGCGTCTGGGCCGCGCCATTGCCCCGGCCGAGCTGGCCTGTCTGGCGGCTCCCGAGCGCCTGGCTTACGTGCGGGCCCGGGTATTTGCCCTGGCCACTCCGGTTCCCGGGCTGCTGGCGGCCCCCACCGCGCCGCCGGTAGCGCCCGAAACGGCTCCCGAGCTAGTATTGCGCGACATCAACGCCCTGCGGGCCTCGCGCTGCCTGGTGCGGTCTGGGAAGTGGGAGGTGTATTTAGCCAGCAAGGCCGAGCTGCCCCACGTGCTGCGGGAGCTGGGCCGCCTGCGCGAGCTGACGTTTCGCCGCGAAGGGGAGGGCACCCAGCAACCCCTCGACCTGGACCACTACGACGAGTATTACCGCCACCTGTTTCTCTACGACCGGGTTGCCCAGCGCCTGGTTGGGGCTTACCGCATCGGGCGGGGGCGGGCCATTCTGCGCCAGCACGGCCGCCGGGGCTTTTACCTGCATTCATTGTTTCGGCTGAAAAAAGAGCTGGAGCCCTTTCTGGCCCAGTCGCTGGAGCTGGGGCGCTCCTTCGTGCGGGCCGAGTACCAGAAGCAGCCCCAGCCCCTGGCCCTGCTCTGGAAGGGCATTGCCGAATACCTGAGCCGCCACCCCGAATACCGCTACCTTATTGGCCCGGTGAGCATCAGCAACCGGTTTTCGAGCGTGTCGCGGGCCGTCATGGTTAATTTCCTGACCGAGCACTACTGGCGCGCCGACCTGGCCGCCTTGGTCAAGCCTCGTAAGCAGTTCCGCTACCGCCCCCTCGATGCTGGGGAAGCACCCGAAACCCTGCAGACCGGTCTGAACAGCGTACAAGACCTGCACAAGCTCATTGCCACCTTCGAAGTAGGGGGAGCGGGAATTCCGGTGCTACTGCGGCACTATCTCAAGCGCAACGCCCGTCTGCTGGGCTTCAACCTGGACCCTAACTTCTCCAATACCCTCGACGGATTCATTGTGCTGGACGCCCGGGAGCTGCCCGCCCGCACCCTGGATTTGCTGGAACGGTAGCACGCCGGCCCGATTCATCCGCATCAAAAAAGCCCCTGGCACGTGCCAGGGGCTTTTTTGATGCGGATAGCTATACAGCTAGTCTTTGTCGTTGGCGGGGATACCCACAGTGCTTTCCTCGGCGGCGGGCATTGTGTTCATAAAGGACCGGAAGCTCATGGCCGCTTCGCTGGCCAGGTTGTTGGCCTGGGCCGTCACGCGCCGGTCGTTAAAAGTTTTGCCGTTGCTCCTCTCGGCCGCCAGCTTGGCAATGTAGTCGCTGAGCATCACCGTTTCGTCGGGCTTGGCGGGGTCGGGCACCAGGCGGAACGAGCCCACGCTGTATTCGTAGCCTTTGTCGCTGGCCCGGAATACGAAGTCAAAGCGGATGGTCTGTTCCTGCTCTTTGCCGTTTGTGGCTACGGGCTTCACTTTGCCCGTGCCCGTTACGCGCACCATTCCCGCGGCAGGATCCGCCTTGGCGCCCGTTTTAGGGCCGTATGAAAAGTGGCTTTCCGTCCATTCCAGGGCGCGGCGGTAAAGTACTTCCTTGCCCACTTCTTCCGCCAGCACGTTCTCCGTGTAGCTCACAGAGGCTCCCGAACCATCCTGCGCCCTAGCTGCCGGAGCACTTGCAAGCAGACAGGCGAACATCAAACCAAACAGCACTTTTTTCATGACCGTAGTGAAACCGAAGTGTTAGTACAAATATGACAGAAGTAAAAGCAGTTAGGCGGGAAGAGTTGGATTAAGAGGAGCGGAGTTGAAGTCTGTTGAACTACCAAGAGTGGGGAACAAACGCAGCAACAGTTGCTGAGCTGTTTACTATGGAAGGTGCTCTGTTTCAGGCTTCAGGATGCAGATGGTTTAAAATTGCACTTTTCTATTGAAAGATGGTGCTCTTACAAACCCAGTAAGTTGAATTTTGTTGGGACATAGCAAAGATAAGCAACTCGGCTTAGATGCCTACTTCAAATTTTTGTTACGCAGTAAAAACTTGAGTATCATTATTTTGTGCGGCATATATACTATAGTGTCTGGCAGGCTGTGCAAATCCTAGGTTTGGGCTGCTTAACATTTTGGTAACATAAACTTAATGTTACCAACGGAGCGGGGTTGGTAACAATTAGTACTTTTGCGACGTGCTTCACCTCAATTCCAAACGTTTGATGGAGCGCGGAACCTTCCACGGAAACGTTCTGCGAGATGATCGAAAGGTCGTTTCCCCCGCTGACTCTTCTGTTTTTCTGGTTTTTGCCCCGTTCACCGCTCCGGTTTCCGAAGCGGTTTTTTTATGTCCTGTCGGTTTGCCCGCCAGGGTAGGGTAGGCAGGCCCGCACCTAAGACCTTTCTCGCTCTTCTCAACCCATACTGGTAACCAGCCATGAACGACACCACCCTCGCCCAGCAGATGGTAGCCGCCGCTCCTGCCGCCACCCGCAGCGTAAGCCTGAGCACGGGCCCCAAGCGGATGGCCGTTATCAACGGATGGGCCGCCATGTTCCGCGGCGCCCTCGGCCCCAAAGACAGCCGCGCCAACGTCATCTAATTGACCTCTTTTCAGAGCGCCCGGCCACTACTGGGTACTCTGCTTTTCGGGTGGCCGCGCAAGCAACGCCGCTCCAAGAAATAGTTAACCTGCCGTCCCGAGCTGGCGGAGGAAGTTCTGAGTCAGGGCGCGGTGGGTTTTTGGTGAAAAAAGAGGCTGCCGTCCCTGGTTTAGATTCCCTTCGTCAGTTCTGGATGGCATCTTTCTTTACTAAGTAAATCATGCAACTAGGAACCCTCACCCTGCAAAATCCCATCTGCTTGGCAGCTGCTCCCTGGCAGCTGGATGGGTCCGGCTACGAGCGGCTAGGCGCCATTTTTACCCGTACCGTGACGATGGAGCCCAAGCCCGGGCTCTACGAGGAAGGCATTTGGCAAGTGAACGAGCAAACCCTGCTCAACGCCACCAACATGCGCACCGAAAGCGCCGAAATTCTGGTCCAGGAGCACTTGCCCCACCTGCTCAGCTACGGCGTGCCGGTGCTGGTCAGCATCACGGCCCCCGGTATTCCCGGCTTCCGCAAGATTGCGCGGTTTCTGGCCCGGGAAGTCGGCTCCCAAATTGCCGGCGTGGAAGTCTACATAGCCCAGCCCAACACCGAGAAAGGCGCTGAGCTCAACGCCAAATTCGTGCGCGAAGCCACCCAGGCCGTGCGCAACGAGCTGGGCCCAGCTGCGGTTATCGTGGTGAAGCTGCCGCCGTGGCCCGAGCATATCCGCGGGCTGGCCCTGGGTGCCCAGGAAGGCGGGGCTACGGCTTTGGCCGCTACCAACGTCCTGAAGGCCCTGCACCTGTCCGACGACGCCACGGCCGAGCCCGTAACCGGCGGCCTGTCGGGCGAGGCGCTACGGCCCGTGGCCCTGCGCTGCGTGTGGGAGCTGGCCCATGATGCCCGTATTACGCTACCCATTTTCGGCACCGGCGGCGTGTTTACGGCCGCCCATGTGTCGGACTACCTGCGCTGCGGGGCCAATGCCGTGCAAGTGGCCAGCGGCGAATGGCTGGAACCTGGTTTGTCGGCCCGCCTGGCCGCCGAGTGCGGGCATTTAGTAGCCGTAAGCCAGTAACTTGAAGTTTCACTTCGTGAATCGTCTCCGCCGCTGGGTAGGTAGACCCTCTTCCTAACCTCGTTCAACGTCCTGCGAAGCTTTGCTTCGCGTCACTCTTCCCACCCGACCATGGAAAAGCTCATTCAACGTGCCCGGCAGGCCAATTCTCTGCTCTGCGTGGGCCTCGACCCCACCGGCGACGACCAGCAGGTAGCCCGCCGTCTGGCCGAAGTCATCGACCAAACCAGCCCCTACGCGGCGGCGTTCAAGCCCAACCTGGCCTTTTTCCTGAGCCGGGAAGACGGGGTAAAGCTCTTGCGCGAAACGGTGCAGCGCATCCCGGAAAGCATTCCGGTGATTCTGGACGGCAAGTTCGGCGACATTGCCAACACCGCCGACCACTACGCCCGCTTTGCCTACGACGTCATTGGGGCCGATGCGGTGACGGTGAACCCCTACATGGGCGACGACGCCATTGTGCCTTTTGCCAAACCCGGCAAGATGGTCTTTGTGTTGGCCAAAACCTCCAACAAGCCCGTGCACTCCCTGCAGGATGTGGCCCTGACCCGCGGCGGCTACCTCTCGGACTGCGCCGCCCAGGTGGCCCGCAAACTCGACGAGGAGCACGGCGGCATCGGCCTGGTGGTAGGGGCCACCAATGCCGCAGCCGTAGCCCGGATGCGCAGCCTCAGCCCCGAGCAATGGTTTCTGGTGCCCGGCGTGGGCGCCCAGGGCGGTGACTTGGAAGCCACGCTGCGGGCCGGTCTGCGGCCGGATGGCTCGGGCTTATTGATTAATACTTCCCGCGCCTTGTGGCAGGCGGCCGATGCCGCCGCCGCCGCCCGGGAGCTGGTGGAGCAAATCAACCAGTTTCGGTCGGTGCTGGCCTAACCCTGCAGAACGTCATGCAGAGGCGTAGCCGAAGCATCTCGCGTGTTTACGTTGAGTTACTAATCAAACGACGCCACGCGAGATGTCTCACTCTGTTCGACATGACGCTCAGATCGACACGAACTCAAACACTTTCTACTTCACACCTTATATACGATAGTGTCACCTTCCACCACCCAAACCACCTTGACTTCCGAAACCCTGGAGCAGCAGCTGTTGCAGGAAGACGCCCTGTTGCGCGGCCACTTCCGCCTGTCCTCCGGCCTGCACTCCGATACCTACGTGCAGTGCGCCCGGTTCTTGCGCCGCCCCGACCTGGCGGCTCCGGCCGCGGCTGAGCTGGCTCGTCAGATTCAGGCAGCCGGCTTGCAACCCGACGTGGTGGTGGGCCCGGCCATGGGCGGGGTGGTTATTGGCTACGAGCTGGCCCGGCAGCTGGGCGTGCCCGGCATCTTTACCGAGCGGGATGATACTGGGCAAATGACCCTGCGGCGGGGCTTTACGGTGGAGCCGGGCCAAAAAATTATTATTGCCGAAGACGTGGTGACTACCGGCAAGAGCACCAACGAGGTAGCGCGGGTGCTGGAAGGGCTGGGGGCAAAAGTTTTGGCCGTCGCCAGTTTAATTGACCGCACGGGTGGGCAAGCTTCACTTTCTTTTCCGAACTTTGCCCTGCTGCCGGTCACGGCGGCTACCTACGCACCCGATGATTGCCCGCTGTGCCGGGCAGGTATTCCGGTGGTAAAACCGGGCAGTCGGCCCGATAAAGCGTTTTCTTAAACCTACCGCGGCGCAACCGGCGCTTCGGCAAGGCATTTTCGGCGTACCCTGCGCGGGTATGCTTCCTCACGGTGGTGCTGTTGCCACGCGTGGGAAACCCGAAAAATAGACAAACCTCCCTCTTTTGGACTCTACCCAAAGAACTATTCAGCTTCTGCTCAAGCCCGGCCAACACGATGGCGAGGGCCAACGAGTAGCCGAAGCTGCCTCCCGCCACCTGGGCCTCTCTACTGGCCGGGTGCAAAGCACCGCCCTCTACACGGTGCGCTACCCCGTGACGGACCAGCAGCTGCGCGACTTCGCCACTCACTGCCTCCAAGACCCGGTGCTGCACGACGTGGCCCTCGACGAGTTCCGCCACGGCTCCCAGTATAAGAGTTACATTCTGGTGGCCAAGCTGCCCGGCGTAACCGACGACGAAGGTATATCGGCCCAGAACGCCCTCGGCGACTTTCTCAACGAGCCGCTCGACACCCATACCCAGCATATTTTCAGTAAGCGGCTCTACTTCCTGGAGCACGAGCTGCCGGAGAGTAGTCTGCGCCAGCTGGCCGAAGACCTGCTCGGCAACAGGATGATTAACCGCTTCGAGGTCGGCCCCATAGCCCAGATTCGCGACTACACGCCGCGGCCGGGCGGTGGGGCCGAATCCATTACGGACACCGTGCGGTTGGTGGGTTTGTCGGATGAGGAGCTGGTCAAGCTCTCCAAAGACAACCTCTACGCCCTGAACCTGGAGGAAATGCGCGTCGTGCGCGACCATTACACCAGCATTGCCGATGAGCGCCAAGCCGCCGGCCTACCCCAGGACCCGACCGACTGCGAGCTGGAAATCGTGGCCCAGACCTGGTCGGAGCACTGCAAGCACAAGGAGTTTTCGGCCGTCATCAAGTACCGGGACGCCGACACCGGCGAGGAGTTTGAAGTGGACTCTTTGTTCAAAACCTACATCAAAGACGCCACTTCGGAAGTAGACCGGCAGCTGCGGGCCAATGGCAACGACTGGCTCATTAAGGTGTTCAGTGACAACGCCGGGGCCGTGCGTATCAACCCCGAGTCGCTGTTTGTCTGGAAGGTCGAAACTCACAACTCGCCCTCGGCCATTGACCCCTACGGCGGCGCCATTACCGGTATTCTGGGCAACAACCGTGACCCGCTGGCTACCGGTATCGGCGGCGCGAAACTGCTCTTCAATACCAACGTGCTCTGCTTCGGTAACCCCGAGTTTAACGGCACGCTGCTGAGCAACCAGCTTCACCCGCGCCGTATTTTCGAGGGCGTGCGCAAGGGCATCGAGGACGGCGGTAACAAGTCGGGCGTGCCCACGGTGAACGGGGCCATTGTATTCGATGACCGTTACGCCGGCAAGCCGCTGGTGTACTGCGGCACCGGTGCCGTGATGCCCATGCAGCTGGCCGGCCTCGATTCCTGGGAGAAAAAGATTGACGCCCAGGACCGCATCATCATGGCCGGCGGCCGGGTGGGCAAGGACGGCATCCACGGCGCGACTTTCTCCAGCATCGAGCTCGACGAGACTTCGCCTGCCACGGCCGTACAGATTGGCTCCCCGATTACCCAGAAGCTGGCCATGGACTTCCTGATCCTGGCCACCCGGCGCGGCCTGATCAAGTGCAGCACCGACAACGGCGCGGGCGGCTTGTCGTCCAGCATCGGCGAATTGGCTACTATCAGCGGCGGCGCCGTCGTTGAATTAGAGAAAGTGCCCCTGAAATACCCCGGCCTGCGGCCCTGGGAAATTTTCGTTTCGGAGTCGCAAGAGCGTTTTTCGCTAGCCGTAGAGCCTGCGAAGATGGACGAATTGCTGGCTTTGGGCCAGGAAATGGAAGTGGAGCTGACTGATATTGGCTACTTCACCGCCGACGGCTACCTCGACGTGCGCTTCGACGGAGAAGCTGTAGCCCACCTCGACATGGAATTCCTGCACAACGGCGTGCCGCGCAAAGTGCTGGAAGCCGAGTGGCAGAAGCCTACCACCCAGGAGCCCACTTTGCCTGCCGACCTCGACTACACCGACGTGTTGAGCCGCTTGCTGGGCAGCTTAAACATCTGCTCCCGCGAGTCAGTCATCCGCCAGTACGACCACGAAGTGAAGGGCCGCACCATTATCAAGCCTTTGATGGGCGCGACGGGCCAGGCGCCGCAGGATGCCGCCGTGGTGCGCTTCAATTTCGAGTCGTGGGAAGGCGTGGCCGTGAGCAACGGCATTCTGCCCCGCTTCGGCGACTTGGACGCGTATGATATGTCGGCCGGCGCCTTCGATGAGGCCGTGCGCCAGATTGTGGCGGTAGGAGGGAAGCTACCCAACCTGAGTTACGGCGACGGCAACTTCTGGTCGGTAAACGACAACTTCTGCGTGCCCGACTCGGTGTACGACCCCGCCACCAACCCCGACGGCAAGCACAAGCTGGCTAAGCTGGTGCGCATGTGCCAGGCCCTGCGCGACGCCACGGCCGCCTACTGCATCCCGCTTACGAGTGGCAAGGACTCGATGAAGAACGACTTCAAGGCCGACGGCGTGAAGATTTCGGTGCCGCCGACGGTGCTGTATTCGATGACGGCCAAAGTCGAGGACGTGCGCCGCACCATCACCTCCGACTTCAAGCAGGCCGACGACGTGGTGTACCTGCTGGGCGAAACCTACGACGAACTGGGCGGCTCCGAGTTCTACCAGCTCTTCGGGGAGCTAGGCGCCAACGTGCCCAAAGTGCGTTTCGAGGAAGCTAAAACGTTGTACACCCGCATGGGCCAGGCCAACGACCAGGGCCTCATCCAGTCCTGCCACGACTTGTCGGACGGCGGGCTGGCGGTAGCGCTGGCCGAAGCCACGTTCGGCTACGGTTTTGGGGCCGAGGTAGAGCTACCAACAGGCTTGCCGGTACAGGTGCAGCTGTTTTCCGAGTCGCACTCCCGCTTCGTGGCTACGGTGGCCCCGGAAGATGTAACGGCTTTCGAGCAGCACTTCGGCAGTCGTGCTACCCGCCTCGGCGTGGTAACCACTGATGGTCAGCTCACGGTGCGCCACAATGGCCAGACCGTTATTGCGGCCAGCACCGAGGCCCTGCGCCACGAGTGGACCAACGGGCCCGTGAATCGAATTATCGGCTTTGGCCAGCACGCAGAAGCTCAGTAACATGGAAGGCCAACAACCAACAATCAATAACCAGCCCGTCCAGGCCCTGATCCTGACCGGGTTTGGTATCAACTGCGAGGAGGAATTCGCGGCGGCCTACCGTTTGGCCGGGGCCGAAGCCACCATCGTCCACCTCAACGAGGTGATGCACGGCCACGTCAGCATCCACGACTACGACATCCTGAACTTCCCCGGCGGCTTCAGCTTCGGCGACGACCTGGGCTCGGGCGTGGTGCTGGCCAATAAGCTGCGCTACCGCAAAAACGCCGCCGGCCGCACCCTGCTCGACGACATCAAGCAGTTCGTGGCCAACGGCAAGTTCGTGATGGGCATCTGCAACGGCTTTCAGGTCCTGGTCAAGCTGGGTTTGCTGCCCAACCTGAGCGGCGCCGTAACGCCGGAAGTGACCCTGACCCATAATGCTTCCGGAAGATACGAGGACCGCTGGGTGCGGCTGAAGGTTAACCCCAAGTCGAACTCGCCCTTCCTCAAAGGCATTGACTCCATGGAAGTGCCGGTGCGCCACGGCGAAGGTCGTTTGATTATTAAGGGCGAAGAAACCCTGGCCGAAATCGAAGCCCGGGGCCTGAACTGCCTGGCCTACACCGATTACGACGGCTCGCCCACCGACGTGTACCCGCACAACCCCAACGGCGCCGACCTGAACTGCGCTGGCCTGACCGACACCACCGGGCAGGTATTCGGGCTGATGCCCCACCCCGAGGCATTTCTGTCGCTCTACAACCACCCCGACTGGGCCCGGCGCAAGCGCCAGACCCCGAATCTGAGTGAGGAAGGCGACGGGCTCAAGCTGTTCCGCAACATTGTGGCGCACGTGCAAAGCCAGCGCCCCGCCGTGGCCGCGCCCCAGACGGCCAGCCAGTTTTCAGCCTAAGAATCCGCCGTAACCTGCCGGCCGGGCCGGTTGACTACTCCCCCTTATGAACACCCTCAACCACTTCGATACCCCCCAGCTCGAACTGCTGCACCGCGGCAAAGTTCGCGACTCGTACCGCGCTCCTTCGGGTGAGCGGCTCATCGTGGTAACCGACCGGCTGTCGGCCTTCGACTCGGTGCTGGAAACGCCGGTGGCCCACAAAGGCGCGGTGCTGAACGGGCTGGCCGCTTTCTGGTTCGACAAGACGCAGCACATCATTCCCAACCACGTTATTAGCCTGCTCGACCCGAACGTAACGCTGGCCAAGGAAGCTGAGCCCATTCGGGTGGAAATGGTGGTGCGCAACTACCTCACCGGCTCGATGCTGCGCGGCTACCAGCAGGGCCAGCGCACCTTCTCGGGCGTCACCGTGCCCGACGGGCTGACCAAGCACCAGCAATTCCCCGAGCCCATCGTGACGCCGACTACCAAAGAGGAGTCGGACCGCGAGATTACGCCGGAGAACCTGGTGGCGGAAGGCTGGGTGGCGGCGGAGCTCTACGAGAAGATGCGGGTGAAGTCCTTAGAACTGTTCAACTTCGCCTCGCAGTGGATGGCGGAGCGCGGTATTATCCTGGTGGACACCAAGTACGAGTTTGGCTTGCTGGATGGGGAGCTGATTCTGATTGACGAAATCCATACCCCCGACTCCTCGCGGTTCTGGAGCGCCGCGGACTACGCCCAGAATCCGGAAACGGCCGAGCAGATGGACAAGGAGTACGTGCGCCAGTGGCTGATTGCCAACAAGCAGGACGGCCAGTACCCGCGCGCCCTCACCCCGGAAGTATCGGCCGAAGCCACCCGCCGCTACCTCGACATCTACGAGCGTATCACCGGGGCCCCGCTGCCCACCGGCGACGAAACCACGGCCGGCGACGACGTGCAGGCCCGCCTCGTGGGCAACCTGGTGCGGGCCGGCATTATGAAAGATGCCTGAACTCGCCCGGTAATTATGCCCTCGGCTACCTCCAACCCCACAGTAATGCACCCCGATAACGCTGCTCAACAGAAACAACTTGTGGAAAGCTACATCGAAGCCTACAATAGCTTCGACGTAGCCGGCATGCTTCAGCCCCTGCACGAGGAAGTGGTGTTTCGCAATGTTACCAATGGGGAAACCGACCTGACTCTGACCGGCAAGGAAAGCTTCCGCCAGCAGGCCGAGCAAGCCCTGCAGTATTTCTCCCAACGGGAGCAGCGCGTCACCGATTGGCAGTTTAGCGCCGACAAAGTGGAAGTCCGGCTCGACTACTCCGCCGTGGCCGCCATAGACTTTCCCAACGGTCTGAAAGCCGGCGACCCGCTGCAGCTGCAAGGCAAGTCCGTTTTCGAGTTTGCCGATGGGCAAATAACTTCCATTACCGATATTAGCTAAGCCGCACCTTCCGCCCGATGTCAACCGCCACCGCCATACAGCTCGACGTTTCCTCGCCCCAGGCGGCGGAGGCCCAGCCCTTGCTCGACGCTTTGTCGGAGCAGCTGGGCACGCGCTTCGGCAGCGACGGGCGGGCCTCGTTTACGGAGTGGCACCCGGCCGACCCGCGCTACATTTTCCTGCTGGCTCGGCAGCAAGACGGGGAAGCGGTAGGTTGCGGGGCGGTACGGCCGTTGGCTGACGGCGTAGGGGAGGTGAAGCGGATGTTTGCCAAATACTCCCGCCAGGGCATCGGCGAAGCTGTATTGCAGCAGTTGGAGGCCGAAGCTAAAAATGCCGGCTACACCGAGCTGTGGCTGGAAACCCGGGTGGCCAATACCGAAGCCTGCCGCTTTTACCTCAAGAACGGCTACCAGCGCCGTGCTAATTACGGCCAGTACATCGGCCGCGACAATTCTGCCTGCTTCGGCAAGCTTCTGACCTTCTCTGACGCAGCCGAATTACTTTCTCATGACTAGTCCTTTGCAGAAACCTATAGTACTCCTCGGCGGCGGGGCCCGTGAGCACGCCATGGCCTGGAAGCTGACCCGCGACGGGGCCACGGTGCACGTGCTGCCCGGCAACGGCGGCATTCCCAACTCCCACCCCGACATCAGCGCCACCGATTTTCCGGCCATCCAACGCTTCTGCGAAACTCATGGCGTGAAGCTGATTGTAGTCGGGCCCGAAGCCCCGCTGGCGGCCGGCGTGACGGACTACTTTGCCGGCTCCGACATCCGCGTGTTTGGTCCTTCGCGGGCCGGGGCGGTGCTGGAAAGCTCCAAGGTGTGGAGCAAGGACTTCATGCGGCGGCACGGGGTGGCTACGGCCCTCTCGTGGCAGTACCGCAGTGATAAGCTGACCGAGGCCCGGGCCAAGGCTACCGAGCTCAATGGGCAGGTGGTGGTGAAGTACGACGGGCTGGCCGCCGGCAAGGGCGTGTACGTGTGCTCGTCTATCGAAGAGGCCCAGGCTGCCCTGGACGATTTGCAGCAGCAGCACACCGGCTGGTTTAGCTTCCTGCTGGAAGAAAAACTCATCGGCCCCGAAATCAGCATTATCGGCGTCACGGACGGCAACCGGGTGCGGCTGCTGGCCCCGTCCCAGGACCACAAGCAGCTGCTGGCCGGCGACCAGGGCCCCAACACCGGCGGCATGGGCGCCTACTGCCCCGTCCCGTTCTGCGACGACAACGTATTAGCCGCCATCCGCACCAGCATCGTGGACCCCACGCTGCGCGGCCTGCAAAACGAGCAGTTCGACTTCAAGGGCTTCCTCTACTTCGGCATCATGCTCACCGAGCAGGGGCCCAAGCTGCTCGAATACAACGTCCGCCTCGGCGACCCGGAGGCCGAAGTGCTTCTGCCCGCCCTGGAAAGCTCGTTGCTGGAGCTCATCGAAGCCACCCTGGATGGCAAGCTCCAGCAAACCGTGGTGCGGCAACGGCGCGGCTCCTACGTGGGCGTGGTGCTGGCCTCGGGCGGCTACCCGGCGGCCCAGTTCCCGACCGGCTTCCCCATCACCGGCCTCGACCAGCTCCACCCCAGCATCCTGGCCTTCCATGGCGCTACCAGGCAGCAGGATGGCGAACTGGTAACCACCGGCGGCCGGGTGATGGTGCTCGTGGGCCACGGTGAGGAGCTGGAAGACGCGGTGGCCCACGTGTACCGCGAAGCCGAAAAAGTCAAATTTCAGGATGTCTACATCCGTACCGATATCGGCCAGCGGCCGGAACCGACCCTTGCAGCCAACTGGTAACCATACCGTCCGCAAAGCGCGCCTGGCCATTCTGCTGTCGGGCCGGGGCTCCAACATGGTGGCCCTGGTAAAGGCTGTGCACGGCGGTGTGCTGCGGGAGCTGGCCGAAGTAGCCGTGGTGTTCAGTAACAAGCCCGACGCGCCCGGCCTCGAAACGGCCGCCGCATTGGGCTGCGTTACAGCCAGCCTCACGAGCCAGGGCCGGAAACGCCAGGAGTTCGACGCCGAAGTGGTGGACATTCTGACCAGCTACCAGCCCGATTATATTGTGCTGGCCGGCTACATGCGGATTCTCTCGCCCACCTTTATCCGGGCCTTTGCCGGGCGCATCCTCAACATTCACCCCGCCGACACCCACCAGCACCAGGGCCTGCACGCCTACGAATGGGCCTTTGAAAAGCAGCTGGAGGAAACCAAAATTACGGTGCATCTGGTTGATGAGGGCCTGGACACTGGACCCGTGCTGGCCCAGCATCCGGTTGACCTACAAGGAGCTGACACCCTGGCTGAAGTAGAGCGCCGCGGCCTGGCCGTGGAGCACTTTCTGTACGCCGATACCCTGGCCCGCCTCATTCGGGGTGAGCTACCTTCCCCCACTCCCGAACCCGCCGCGGCTTCCGCAGCGGTTTCCCAGTCCTCCTCCGAACCTCTGGTGCCATTGTCGTCCGGCTCGGCTTCTCCCGCGGGGGAAGCGCTGGGGGGTGAGGCTTCTCGTTAACTAGTACCACCCACCACCCCGGAACCTGGCTCCCTTAGGCCAGCAACTGATTTTTTGAAACTGCCATGTGCGGAATTGTAGGTTTTTACGGCCCCGATGACGTTGCCCACGACATCGTATTCGGTTTGACGGCGCTCCAGCACCGCGGCCAGGACGCGGCCGGCATTGCCACCTTCGACGATAATTTTCACCTCTGCAAGGGCAACGGCCTGATTGCCGACGTTTTCAAGCCCAAGCAGCTCAAGAAGCTCAAGGGCAACATCGGCATCGGCCACGCCCGCTATACTACCCAGGGCTCCAACGATGCCGAGCTGGCCCAGCCGTTTACGACCAGCTACCCGTTTGGGCTGGCTATGGTGCACAACGGCAACGTCATCAACTTCCGCTCGGCCGCCAAGCGCCTGCACGAGAAGTACCACGTGCTGCCCAAGACCAACAACGACCTGGAGCTCATCATGTACACCTTCGCCTCGGAGCTGCGCCTGAAAGACCTCGACAACCTCTCGGTTATCGACATTTTCGACGCCGTGGAGACGACCCAGGAGCTGGTGAAGGGCGCCTACGCCACCATTACCGTCATTGCCGGCCACGGCCTGCTGGCCTTCAACGACCCGCTGGGCATCCGGCCGCTGGTGCTGGGCCGCCGCGAAACGGAGAAGGGTCCCATCTACGCCTTTGCCTCCGAAAGCACCTGCTTCGACTACCTGGGCTTCGAGTTCATCAAGAACGTGGGCCCGGGCCAGGCGGTGTTTATCGACAAGAACTACAAGGTGCACTACAAGAACCCGTACAGCCTGCCCAAGGCCTTCTGCGTGTTCGAGCACATCTACTTCGCCCGCGAGGATTCCACGATTCACGGCCGGCTGGTGGCCCGGGAACGGGTGCGCCTGGGCAAGATTCTGGCCCGCAAGGTTATCGAGTCGGGCATTCAGCCGGATATGGTGATTGACGTGCCGTCGTCGGGCTACTTCTCCGCCTCGGGGTTGGCCGAGGCCATCGGCGTGCCGTATCGGCGGGCCTTGGTCAAGAACAACCACATGGGCCGCTCCTTTATCGTGAGCAGCCAGGCCGGGCGCGAGGATATCGTCAAGAAGAAGCTCAACCCGATTCGGGAGTTTGTGGAAGGCAAGAAGATTGCCGTGGTTGATGACAGCATCGTGCGGGGTACTACCTCGCGGCGCATCGTGCGGATTCTGCGCGAGGCCGGGGCCAAGGAAGTCTACTTCATTTCGTCGGCCCCGCCCATCGTGTCGCCCTGCATCTACGGCATCGACATGGCCATGAGCACCGAGCTGATTGCGGCCAACTACACCGAGGAGGAAATCTGCCGCTACATCGAGGCCGACAAGGTGATTTACCAGTCCATCGAGGATTTGCAGGAGCTGTTTTCCGAGGACAAGGGCCACGGCGGCAACTGCTTTGCCTGCTTCACCGGCCAGTACCCCACCGGCGACGTGACCAAGTACCTGCGCCACATCCAGGAGGAGCGCCAGAGCCACCGCGGCGACAAGAAAAGCGCGGCTGCCGAGCCCGTGTCTTCGGTCAGTGCCAAAGCCCCCGAGCCGACGGAGCACTAACCCCACCCCAACCCCTCCCCTCCGGGAGAGGGGCTCTACTTTTAGTCTCTAGGTTTTAGTTTAAAACAGCCTTCTCAAACATCTTCGTCCGGCTCCCCTCTCCCGGAGGGGAGGGGCCGGGGGTGGGGTCTACCACATGAACAACACCATCAAAGAAACCGCCGGCTATTCCATCGAGGAAGGCAACGCTGCCTCCAAGAATGCCTACCACTGGGCGCAGAAAACCTTCTCGACCCGGGCGGGTAAGCCCGGCGAGCCGGCCCAGGACTTAGCAGGGGGCTTCTCCAACGAAATCCGCTTTGGTAGTGAGCGGCTGGGTATCGGCTCCGACGGCATCGGAACCAAGATTGAAGTGGCCGAGCGCCTGGACCGCTACGACACGCTGGGCTACGACCTGATTGCGATGGTAGCCGACGACCTGGTGGTGGCGGGCTTTATCCCAACCAACCTGTCGAACATCATCGACGTGAACACGCTCGACTACGCGGTGGTGGATGAGCTGATGCACGGCCTGCACGACGCGGCCCAGTTCAGCCAGATTGCCGTGACGGGCGGCGAAATTGCCGAGCTCGGCAACCGCATCGGGGGCTACCCGGGGGCCCGGATGAACTTCAACTGGTGCTCGACGGCGGTGGGCGTGCTGCACCCCAGCCTGGAGCGGCCTTTGAGCGGGGCCAACGTGCGGGCCGGGCAGGCCGTGGTGGCGCTTCGCTCGCCTTCGTTCCGCTCCAACGGGTACTCCCTGGCCCGCCGCGCCCTGACCAAAGCCTTCGGCGAAATGTGGCACCAAGCACCCTATTCCGGCCCCGACGCGGCCGAAATGGGCCAGACCTGGGGCGAGGTAATGCTGGCTCCCTCGCTCATCTTCGCGCCCGGCGTAGGGGCGGTGCTGGATGCGGGCCTGCCCCTGCACGCGGCGGCCCACATTACCGGCGGCGGTATTGCCGACAACTTCAAGCGGGTGTTGAAAAACGGTGTGGGAGCTGAATTGACCAACTTGTTTGAGCCCCTGCCCGCCATGCAGCAGCTGGCCGAGCTGGCCGGCATTACGCCCACGGAAGCCTACCTGTACTGGAACATGGGCAACGGCATGCTGCTCGTAACCGACGAAGCCCAGGCCGAAGCCGTCGCCGAAACCCTGCGCGGCAAAGGCTACCAGGCCCAGGTCGCCGGCCGCATCACGGCCGAGCCGGGCGTGCGCCTGAACGTTGGCGCGGGTGAGCTACGCTACGAAGCCTAGTAGCTACGCGCTGCCCGCCGGTAGGTACTCGCTGCCCGATGGTAGGTGGTAGCTGACTGACGGTAGTTGCTATCTGACCAGTGGTAGTTGATGTCTGTCACATGGTAGTTGCTATCTGTCACATGGTAGTTGCTATCTGTCCAGTGGTAGTTAATGGCTGGCGTAGGGTAGTTGCTATCTGTCCAGTGGTAGTTAATGGCTGGCGTAGGGTAGTTGATGCCTGACTAATGGTAGTTGCTATGTGGCGGGCGGTAGTTGATGCCTGACCGTTGGTAGGAGCTGTAGTAGCTTAGAAGACAAAGCCCTTACTCGTTGGCAACGGGTAAGGGCTTTGTGGTGAAAGGCTGGGTCGTACTGAGCGGAAGACGTGTCATGGCTTCAGCCTTTGGCTTCGCAATGACACGTCTGTTCATTTCTCACATTCCCTTCCAGTAGCCCATCAGCACAGGAAGCAGTAGCCCATTACTCTGCGGGCTCGATGTCGAAGCCGGCTTGGGCAACGGACTTCATGATGAGCTCGGGAATGGGGTTGTCGCCCTCCACGGTGAGGATTTTGTCGGAGCTATTGGTGTCGACCTGCCACTTCTCGACGCTGGCTTCGGCGTCGAGGAAGGGCGTAACGGCGCGCAGGCAGTTGGCGCAGTTGATGCTGGTTTTGAACTTCAGAGTAGGCATAACGCACGGAGTAAGGACCGAACAGGAAACGGGTAACTACCCTGGGTGTACGGAGCCAAAGCCGGAGCGGTGGTAAGACGGCTTCCGGCAACGCGGGCTTGGCCTAAAACGACGTGAAGGTGTAGGTGGTGTAGTAGGGGGCGCCGTCGAGGGGGCTCAGGCCGTTGTCCTGCTTGAATTTGAGGGTGGAGGCGGTGAGCTCCAGCAGCTCGTAGGTGCGCACCGAGCTGCCAATGACGGACAGCGTGTGGTTGGCCGCGTCGAGCTGCCACTGGGCCAGGTTGACTTGGGGCGCGGCAGCCTCACATTTGCTGGCGCCTTCGTCGATGCGCAGGGCGTGGTCGGGTGCGAATTGCCAGAAGTCGTCCAGGTCGCAGGCCGGGGATACGCTGTAATTGTCCACGTCGCGGCGGGCGTTGCCGGTGGCGTACACGAAGGTGGTAACGTTGGCACTCATGCGCCAATTTTTGGCCGTGAGCCACTGGATGTTTTCGGGCAGTTCCTCGTTTTTTTCGCAGGAGCTGAGGCCGGCCGCCAGGCCAAGCAGTACGGGTAGCAGGGAGGTGCGTTTCATAGCAACAGAAAAGGGGAGTGGAAAAATAGACAAGTCCGCCTCTGCTCGGCGGCGGGCAGGGGCCTGACCGGCGCCGGGCCCGGAAGGTTGCGTGGGCCGGTCCGAGTGGCGACTTTTACCGTATTTCACGGCCGAATACCCCCTGTCCTTCCTTCGCCGCTTTCTTCCGCTTGCCGCTATGACCACTCCCGAATTCTGGCAATTGCTGGATGCCTCCACCGCCGCCGCTACCGGCAACCAGTCTGCCCAGGCCGATTATTTGTCGGAACAACTGGCCGCCCTGGAGCCCGAGCAGATTATCGAGTTTGAGTGCCAGCTGCGCCAACATCTGCGCGAAGCCGACGACTTCAAGATAATGGCCGCCCTGAAAATCATGGATGGCTTCGTCTCCGACGATTCCTACCTGTACTTCCGCTGCTGGCTGGTGGGGCAGGGCGAGGCCGTGTTCCGCCAGGCCCTGCAAGACGCCGACACCCTGGCCCAGGTGGCTCAGGAGCCCTACCAGGAGTTTGAAAACCTGCTCTACGTGGCTACCGAGGCCTTCGGGCGGCGCACCGGGCAGCCAAAAGAAGATGAAACGTTTCCGCGCGCCGTAGCTTCCAGCCGGGGCCTCAGCTACGACTTTGGCGCCGAAACCACGGGCGAGGACTGGCGGGAAGAGCAACTGCCCAAGCTGCTGCCGCGGCTCTGGAAGAAGTTTAACTGAGGGAGCTCCAATACCGAGTTGTAGTAGCAGCACGGAGCGAATACAACGAGGCCCATGCTACGGATGCAGCGTGGGCCTCTTCATTGGCAATAAATGCTGGCCGGGTTACGCCGGGCGCTGGGGCCGTTTCTCCAGAATCAGGTTGGTGCGGAAGGTGTTCAGGCTTTCCTCCAGGCCCACGGGATACACGTGGGGGTTGAGGAAGCGCCGGATGCTGGGGTCGAGGCTGGCTACTTCGCGCTGGGCCTTTTCGCGGCTTTGCTGCAGCGTGGGTAGCTCGGCCACCAGCTTCCCCTGGCGGAATATGGGCTCCAGCAGCTCCCGGAACTGGGTGCTACGAATGGGCCGGCGGCGCGTGGGGTCCACGGGGTCCACGATGGTCAGCTCGGCGGGCAGGGGCTCGGCCATATTGTAGAGCATGTCGGCCCGGGGCTGGCCCTTCTCGGTTTCGTAGCGCCGCACCTGCAGAATGCCCGGAATGCTGGTTTTGGCCAGCTGCTCGGAGATTTTGACGGTGTATTCCCAGCCCGAGTCGTCGGCTTTGCGCAGGGCGGCCAGCTTATACACCCCGCCCAAAGCCGGCTGGTCGTAGGCTGTCACCAGCTTGGTGCCAATGCCCCAGGTATCAATCTGGGCACCCTGCTGCTTGAGGCTGACGATGAGGTTTTCGTCGAGGTCGTTGCTGGCCACGATGCGCGTTTTGGGAAAGCCGGCCTCGTTGAGCAGGGCCCGGGCTTCGCGGCTGAGGTAGGCCAAGTCGCCGGAGTCGAGGCGAATACCGCCCAGCTCGTGGCCTTTTTCGCGCAGGCGGCGCGCCACGCTGATGGCCCGGCGCACGCCTTCCAGCGTGTCGTAGGTATCAACGAGGAATACGGAGTCGTCGGGAAACGCCTCGGCGTAGGCTTCAAAAGCAGCTTCTTCCTCGGCAAACGACATGACCCAGCTGTGGGCGTGGGTGCCGCGCACCGGAATGCCGAAGCGCAGCCCGGCCAGCACGTTGGACGTCCCGTCGACGCCGCCCAGGTAAGCCGCCCGGCTGGCCCCGAGGCCGCCATCGAAGCCCTGGGCCCGGCGCAAGCCGAACTCCAGCACCTGGTCGTCGCCGGCGGCTTCGCGGATGCGGGCGGCCTTGGTGGCAATCAGGGTCTGGAAGTTGAGCAGCGTGAGCAGGGCCGTTTCCAGCAGCTGCACCTGCAGCAGCGGGCCCTTGATGCGCATCAGGGGCTCATTGGCAAACACCACGGTGCCCTCGGCAATGGCATCCACGTCGCAGCTGAAGCGCAGCTCCCGCAGGTAGTCCAGAAACTCGGAGGGGAACAGGGCCGCGCCTTTCGAGCCGCGCAGGCTGGCCAGGTAGGCCAGGTCGTCGGCCGAAAAGCGCAGGTTCTGGAGCCAGTCGGTGGCGTAGGCCAGGCCGGCGCACACGGCGTAGCCCCCGCTGAAGGGGGGCTTGCGGAAGTAAAGGTGAAAAACAGCTTCCCGATCCTGCAGGCCCTGCTTCCAGTAGCCGTAGCTCATTGTGAGCTGGTAGAGGTCGGTAACGAGGCTGAGCGACGACGAGTAAAGGCCGGAAAGTGGCGCATGTTCCTGAGAATGAGACATTGCAGACAGGGGTTGACGAGGCGAAATGTAAATACTCACAAGGGCATACGGCCGAAGTACCCACCCGGCCGGAGCCCAACCAAAGGGCTAAGCTCTGGGCAAAGGTGGATGAAAATATATAATACAACTATAATTGGATTATATGGAGTATAAGTTGTTACTTGAGCTTGATTTATTCCTGCTATTGGCTTCGCTATAGCTGATACCTGCTGCTCTGCTCCATTCAACACTTTTACCCTAAATGTATGCGTACATTATTACCCGCCGCGGCCCTGGCTGCGTTCCTGGGCAGCCTCAGTGCGCCGGCCCGGGCCCAGCAACATGCTGCCCTCCCCGTTAATACCATCGGCTCGGGCCCAGCCACAGCGGCCCGGGCGGCGGCCATAAGCAGCTGGACTAGTCTGGCGGCCATGCCCGAACGGCAGAGTAATGGGGGAGTGGCCGTGCTCAATGGTAAAATTTATGTCTTTGGCGGCTATCTGCGGACCATTACCAACCCTGGGGGCGACTTTACCAAGCAAGTACAGGTGTATGACATTGCCACCAACACTTGGAGTAAGGCGGCCGATATGCCCTTCCGTATAACCGCCAACGGCGGCGTGGCCAAAGATGGGTTACTGTATAATTTTTCAGGGAGTATAGTCGATAATGTGCCGCAGAGTCCCAGCACATCGTTGGTATACAACCCTGGCGCCAATACGTGGGCTACCAGCACCTTTGCCAACTATCCTTATTCCCAAGCAGGAACCCAGAGTACTACAAACGCGCGGGCCTGGATTGGCTTAGATGGTAAAATCTATGTCCACGAGCCGGAAAGAAGTGTTTTGGCTTTAGACCCCGTGGCCAACACCTGGGGGCAAGACATAACTCCGCCCAACATCGACTCGCGCTTTCAGGACCGGTATGCCATGGCTATGGTCATGGATGGCAGCGGCCAGATTCATGCCTTCGGGGGTGGGCAGAGCGGTACGGTACCCGGCGCTTACCAACAAGCCAATACCCGGCACGCAGTGTATACCCCCGCTACCGGCGTCTGGACCACGGCAGCGCCGTTGCCCGTTGCGAAGCTGGGCGCCTCGGCTGTGCTCGGTTCGGATGGTAACCTGTACGTCCTCGGGGGGGGAGCCAACTCGTCCAGTGCTACCAGCGACGTACAAATCTATAACCCGACTACCGGTACCTGGAGTACCGGTCCGGCGCTGCCCCAGAGTTTGATCTACGCCAACACGGTCACCCAGGGTAATGATATTTACATCGTTACGGCCACCGCTACCTACCGGGCCACGGTCACGGTAGCAGGTCTGAGTTGGACGGGTGCCGTGTCTTCGTCCTGGACGGATGCGGGCAACTGGTCGGGTGGGGTAGTACCCACGGCCAATGACGACGTGACCATCCCGGCCGGCCTGAGCCGTTACCCCAGCATCAGCACCAGCACGCCCACGGCCAAGCAGCTCACGCTGGCCAGTGGGGCCCAGCTCATCCTGGCTGATGGTGGCACGCTGAGTCTAACGGGCAACCTGGTTAACAACGGCACGTTCTCGGCGGCTGGTGCGGGTAGCTTGGCCTTTACCGGCTCCACGGCCCAGACGCTGGGCGGCACGGCTTCCACTACGCTGCAGAACCTGAACGTTGGAGCGGCGGGCGCCATTCTGGCCGGCCCAGTGACGGTGCAGCGCCAACTCACGCTCACGGGCAACCTGAGCACGACCGGTCAGCGCCTGGTGCTGGCTTCCTCCAACGCGGGTACGGCTTTGGTCGTCAACAGCGGTGGGGTGGTGAGCGGCCCGGTCACGGTGCAGCGCTACATCGACCCGGCGACTAACCCCGGCTTTGGCTACCGCCATTACTCTCCCGCCGTACTGGGCGCTACGCTGAATAACCTGAGCATGGCTACTACGCCCCAGGCCACCGTAGGCGTGGGGCCGCTGCAACTCAATGACAAGTACAATTCAGCCGCCGAGCCGAGCCTGGTCACGCCCTTTCCCACGGTGCTGGCCTACGACCAGAGCCGGGTGGGTACGGTAGCGGGGGCCTCCGGCTTCAACCAAGGGTGGGCCTCGCCCGTAGCCGCCAGCCAAGTTTTGGTCGGCGGCCAGGGCCTGACCATCAATGAGCCGGCGGGTATCCTCTTTGAAATAACGGGCCCTACCCTGACCTCCGGGGCCGTGGCCGTGGGCGGGCTGACGCGCAGCAGTGAGCCTGACGCCGGCTGGCAGCTAGTGGGCAACCCCTATCCGTCGCCGATTGACTGGAACCGCGTCAGCCGGACCAATCTGCAGGCTGCGGCCTACGTGTACCGGTCGCTGAGCCGCTACGAGGGTGGCTACACGGCCTACGTCAACGGGGTGGGCTCCAACATCATTGCCCAGGGCCAGGCCTTCTTCGTGCGCGTCAGCGCGCCGGGGGCCAGCGGCAGCCTCGCCTTTTCGGATGCCTCGCGCGAGACGAGCTACCAGGATCCAACGTATGCCCGCCCGGCGCAGGCGGAAACCCGGCCCTTGGTGCAGCTGATCCTGCAGCGCCAGGACCATTCGGATGCCGCCAGCCAGGACCAGTTCTACGTCTACGAGCAGGATGGAGCCACCATCGGCTTTGACGCGGACTACGACGCGGTGAAAGTGCAGCTCAACGGGGGCCAGCAGCCCAGCCTCTACCAGGTAGTAGGAGCCCAGGGCCTGGCTATTCAGGGTTTGCCCACGGGCCGCAGTGCCCAGCGCCTGAACCTGGGCGTGCACGTGGCCGCCGCGGGCAGCTACGTCTTTTCAGCGGCTCAGGTCCTGAACCAGCCAGCGGCCGAGCCCCTCTGGCTGGAAGACCAGCTGACCGGCACCTGGCACGACCTGCGCCAGGGCAGCTATGCCGTCAGCCTGAGTGCAGGGCTGAGCACGACGCGCTTTGTGCTGCACCTGCACCAGGCCCCGCTGCTCAGCAGCCAGAAGGCCAGTACCTGGGCTGGGGAGCTGCAGCTTTATCCCAATCCGGCTAGCTCCACGGCTCCGGTGACGGTGGTTGCCAGCGGCGTAGCGGGCAATAGTGCCGAGGTGGTCCTGCTCAACAGCGTGGGCCAACGCGTGCTGCAGCGGCACCTGGCCGTAGCCGGCAAAGAAGTGCGCGCACAACTAGCCGTATCGGGTTTGGCCCAAGGTATCTATACCGTGCAGGTGCGCAGCCAAGCCGGGGTGCTGACTCGTCAACTCGTCATTCAATAGTTTTTCATTCTAGTGCCAGCCATAAGCACTATACCTCGTTTACTACCTCTCATGACTACTCCGTTTCTTCGTCGCTTAGCTCTATGCGGGCTTTTGTTACTTGGTGTAAGCCAACTACCGGCGTTAGCCCAGGGCCCCGGCAACGGCGGTCCGCAGCCCGGCGCCACCACCGCACCCATTGACGGCGGGGCCAGCCTGCTGCTGGCAGGCGGCGTAGCCCTGGCCTTGCGCCGCCTGCGCCGCCGTTAAGCCGTCTGTCGTTAGTCTGCATCCGCCGCCCGTTGTGTCAGCACAGCGGGCGGCATTTGTGTGTTCGGGGCTGCCAATAGCTGTGGCCGCGCCGCCTGAGCGCTGTTGGAAAGCGGGCAAAAGTCTTTTCCACTTTCGAACAGCCTGTCCGTTTCCGGACAATGTTTTAGGGAGTGGTCTGAAGCTTAATGTGTATAAAATGTAGTGGTTCAATGGGTTGCGCAAATGGCACAGCCCTTGGCTAGTAGTACAGGAAACCACCACCTTCCTGCACGAAAATGGACAGAGCAATATCCCCCGCCACCCACTCGCGCCGTCGGCGCCGGCAGTGGCTCATCGGTACCGCCGCCGCGTTGCTGCTGGTAGCCGGCCTGCTGGCTTTTCGCTCGGTGCTGCAGCCCAGCATCGACCGAGCCCAGATCCTGACTACCACGGCCGAAACCGGGGACGTGGAAGCTTCCCTGACGGCGGCCGGCGTGATTATTCCGAGCCGGGAAGCCGTAATTACCAGCCCCATCCAGAGCACCATTCGCCGCGTGGCCGTGCAGGTGGGGGAGAAGGTGCAGCCGGGGCAGACCATCCTGGAGCTCGATAAGGAGCTGACCGCTACGGCCCTGGCCAAGCTGCAGGACGAGCAGCAGCAGAACCGCAACAAGAACGGCCAGTTGCAGCTCACCCTGGAAAAGGCCCTGAACGATTTGGAGTCGCAGGAGCAGGTGCAGCAGGTGAAAGTGCGCAGCCTGCAGTCGACCCTGCGCGACGAGCAGTACCTGCTCAAAGTGGGCGGCGGTACGGCCGAGAGCGTGCGGCAGGCCGAGCTGAACCTGAAAGTGGCTCAGCTGGAGCTGCAGCGCCTGGGCGAGCAAATTCGCAACCAGCGCGCCGCCAACGCCGCCGACCAGCGCGAGCTGGGCTTCACCATGCAGATTCAGGACCGCAGCATCACCGAGCTGGCCGGTAAGCTGGCCCAGGCCAACATCAGCAGCCAGCAGCCCGGCGTGCTGACCTGGGTCAACGAGGATATTGGCAGCACCGTCAACGAGGGCGACGCCCTGGCCCGGGTGGCCGATTTGAGCCGCTTCCGGGTGCGGGCCACCATTTCCGACACTTACGCCGACGCCCTGCATCTGGGCGACGCGGTAGTAATACGCGTGAACAACACTGATTTGCGCGGCACGGTCACCACCGTCAGCCCGGCCGTGGATAAGGGCGTGGTGACGTTCTACGCCAAGCTCACCGACGACCACAACCCGGTGCTGCGTTCCAACCTGCGTGCCGACGTCTTTGTAGTGACCCGGGCCCAGCACCAGGTGGTGCGCGTCAAGAACGGGCCGTTTTACCAGGGCGGTAAGGAGCAGCGTGTGTTTGTGCTGCACGATGGCAAAGCCACGCAGCGCACCGTGCGCTTCGGCGACAGCAACTTCGACTACGTGCAGGTGCTCAGCGGCCTGCAGCCCGGCGACGAAATCGTGCTCAGCGAGCTGAAGCAATACGAAGACACGCCCACAATTACCATCCACAACTAAGCCGCCGCGTGATGAAACCAACTCGTATGCGTCGTTTCTCTTTTTGGGCGGGCCTCAGTGCCTTGCTGCTGAGCGGGCCCGCGCTAGCCCAAGCGCCTGCCCCCCTGACCTTGCCCCAGGTGATTGAGCAGGCCCTGGCCCAGTCGTCGGTGGCCAAGCAGGCAGCTACCAACCGCGAAACCAGCTACTGGCAGTACCGCACCTACCTGTCCAACTACCGGCCCCAGCTGGCGTTGCAGGGTACGGTGCCCAACTTCGGTCGGGAAATAAAGCCCGTGACCCAGCCCGACGGCAGTACCGTGTACCGGGCCGTGAGTAGTGACTTTACCGACCTGGGCGTGACGCTGAGCCAGGCCATCGGTCCCACCGGCGGCCAGATTTACCTGAGCTCGGCCGTGCAGCGTATCGAGAACTTTTACCGCGACGAGCGAACCTACAACAACCAGCCTTTCGGCATTGGCCTGAGCCAGCCTATCGGGCGCTACAACAGCCTGCGCTGGGCCCGCAAGATTGAGCCTTTGCGTTATGAAGAGTCGGGTCGGCAGTATGTGGAAGAGCGCGAAAATATTGCCCAGCGTATCACGGAGCTGTATTTCGACGTGCTGCTGCAGCAGGTAAATGCCGACGTGGCTCGTCAGAACATGCGGGCCAACGAAGAGCTGCTGCGCCTGGGCAAGGAACGGTTCGGGCTCGGCCGCCTGTCCCAGAGCGACCTGCTGCTGCTGCAACTCAACCTGCTCAACTCCCGCAAAGCTCTGGGCCAGGCCCAACTCGACGCCCAGACGGCCGCCGTCAACTTACAGAGCTACACCGGTCTGGCCACGGAGGCCCTGCAGCTTACTATTCCGGAAGCCACGGCCAAGCTCATCGTGGCCCCCGACCAGGCCCTGGCCCAGGCCCGGCAAAACCGGCGCGAAACTCTGGCCTTCCGCCGCCGCCTGCTGCAGGCCGAAAGCGAGGTGGCCCAGGCCAAGGGTACCACGGGCCTGCAGGCCACATTGCTGGCTAACTTGGGCTACACCAACAGCGCCTCCAAGTTTTGGTCAACCTACAACAGCCCTCAGGACAAGCAGCAAGTGAGCCTGGCCTTTTCGATGCCGCTCGTGGACTGGGGCCGGCAGAAGTCCATCGTAAAAACCGCCGAGCTGACCCGCCAGCAGGTGCAGCAAACCGTGGCCCAGGAGCAAACTACCTTCGAGCAGAGCGTGCTGACCCAGGCCGCCCAGCTTGGCTCCCTGCGCGAGCAGCTGGAGCTTTCGGCCCAGGCCGATTCGCTGGCCCAGCAGCGCTACGCCATTGCCCGGGCCACCTACCAGGTCGGCCGCATCAGCCTCACGGATCTAAACATTGCCTTGACCGAGAAAGACCAGGCCAAGCGCGCCTACATTGCCGCCCTGCGTGCCTGCTGGGTGGCCCACTACCGCCTGCGCGCCCTCACCCTCTACGACTTCGCCCTGCAGCAGCCGCTTTACAGTGAAGTGGCGAAGTTGTGAGATAGTGAAATGGTGAAGTGGTGAGTTTGATGTTCAAATGGCGCGACTGGCGCATTCTTGTCTGCCCTTGTGAGGCGCAGCTGGGGCACTTCGTCCTCTGCGCAGTACGCCCCGCTCTTTTACCACAAAGCCCTTTCCCGTTGGTACGGGAAAGGGCTTCTTACTTTAGAGGGCGCAGCACATTTCAGCGGGTCGGTGGTTTGCGCCGCCTGTAATGCTGCTCCTTTTTCTAGGCGGCCAGTGCTTAGGCGGCTTTCTGGCCGGGAGCGGGCAGGTTGGTGTTCCAAATATCCTGGTGGAGCTTCCAGTGGCCCTGCTGCTCTTTCCAGACCACCAGGTACTTGCCCTCGTCCATGGTGCGGTGGTTACCGTCGAAGAGGGTGTAGGTGCCTAGCTCAATGGCCGTGTCTTCCAGCTCCTCAATGTCGCGGGTTTTGAGCTTGACCTGCTTGACGCCCATTTCCATGGCGCCCTGCCAGAAGGCCTGGATGCCGGGTAGGCCCTCAATGGGCGCCATACCGGTGGGCAGCAGCACGCCCGCCGAGGTGTAGAGGCGGGCAATGGCGGCCGCGTCGCCCTGTTCGAAGCTGGCTTCGAAGGAGTCGTTGGTGCGCCGGATTTCGTCGCGGATACTCGTGGCTGTGGTGGGCATGGGAAATGGGGTTAGGTCGGTGAAACACTACGGAGGGAGAAGATAAAACTTTTCGGGCTAATAAAAAGCTGAAGGTCAGTTGTCGGCCCGCTAAAAAGTCGCCCTAGGCCGCAAGAGGAGTTGGCCTCTGCCCCATGAGGCGCACCGGCGTCAAATGACTCCAGTAAAAAGATGATAGGTAGTCATGATTGGTATAATTCCAATTATTAATTATAAACTTTGTATATTGAATAACACTTCCGCTCTTCCTGCCTGCTGCTGAACACCACCGTAGACCCGTGTCGTTGCTCGTGTTCACCCTTAAACCCCATCACCTATGAAAAACAAATTCCTTGTTGCCTGCGCAGTTGCCTCATTGGTGGCAGCTAGTTGCCAAAAAACGGAGTTGGCCCCCGAATCTGCGTCGCCGAAAGCGGCGGGTAGTGCGCAAAACGCCGTGCCCACGGGCTGCGACGTCATCGGTTTTAGTGGGGCCAGCGGCCTGCTAAGTCAGGTAAACAGTGACGGCGGCGTCGGTCCGATTCTGCTGACAAGCCTCAATACCCGCTCCCCCGAGCAGCCCGTGGCCGCCATGGTCTTCAACTCGGCCGCACCCCACTTCGAGGATTATGACCTGGGTACGCCCAACGTGGCCTACGGTGGCCCCGGCATCGGCGCCGGTGGCACGGTGAGCAACAATACGGCCCTGGGCAACATCCTCGTTATCCAGAACTTCGTGGACTGGGGCCTGACGCCCAACGACGACGACGTGACGGGCTACGTCAACTTCGATTTCAGCAAAGTAGGCCCAATTACGGCCACCTCCCTGACCATTATTGACCGGGAAGGCGCCGAGTTCGAAGGTGGGGAAGTAAAGCTCTTCGACGTGAAAGGCGGCACGGAACTCTACTACACCACCTTCCCCGAAACCGGTTCTAACGGCGTGGGCCTGGTGAACCTCAACAACACGCCCGGCGTGGGCTATATCGAGGTGACCATCTACGGCTCCATTGGCCTCGACAACCTGGCTTTCTGCCGCTTGCAGTGCAACTACACCCAGGGCTACTGGAAAAATCACGCAGACAGCTGGCCCGTGAGCAGCCTTACCATTGGCACGGTCGCCACGCCTTACAGTAAAGCCGACCTGATCAAGGTGCTGAATACGCCCGTGAAAGGCAACGGCCTGCTGGCCCTGGCCCACCAGCTGATTGCGGCCAAACTGAACGTGGCCGTCGACCACGACCCCTCTATTGCCACTGCCATTGCCCAGGCCGATGCCCTGATTGGCAATCTTAGCCTGTTTGGCGGCACGCTCACCACGGCCCAGACCAGTGCCCTGGTTGCCACCCTGGATGCCTACAACAACTCCAACCACTGCGACTAATACTTCCAGCGTGGGGCGGCCCCGTCGCCACTTACTGCTACAAAAGCCGGACGTCTCGTCCGGCTTTTTGCGTTTTCGGGCCACCGCGGGCCGGGCCGCGGCAATAGTTCGAAATCGCACGGGCCGGCTTCCATTATCGAACACCGTGTCCGGTTTTGGACAATATTTTCCAAAGTCTATTTTCTCGAATGTTGTTTTGGTTTTTGATAATCAGTGATTTATAAAGTTGGCACGGGCGTTGGCTACTACTAGTACAACCAGCCGCCTTGCCGCGCAAAAACGGACACGGACAGCTGGGAGCTCCTCCTGAACCTTCTTCCGACTCTTAACTACCCTCCACTATGAATTCCACGACGGCGCCCCACAATCTGTTCGATTCCCCCGAAGCCCGCGTGGCCTCGGCTCCGGCCCAGGCCATGCTCAAGCTCACCGACATCGAAAAGGTGTACCAGACCAAGACCATCGAAACGGTGGCCTTGAACCGGGTAAACCTGACCATTAACAAAGGCGAGTTTGTGTCGATTATGGGCCCCTCAGGCTGCGGCAAGTCGACGTTGCTCAGCATCATGGGTCTGCTCGACGAGCCCTCGGGGGGCCAAGTGGAAATTGCGGGCCGCCCGGTGACGTCCTACTCCGACAAGGAGCTGGCCCACCTGCGCAATCAGAAAATCGGGTTCGTGTTCCAGAGCTACCACCTCATCAACGACCTCTCGGTGCTCGACAACGTGGAGCTGCCCCTGCTCTACCGCAGCAGCGTGAGCGGCAAGGAGCGCCGGCAGCGCGCCCACGCCGCCCTCGACAAAGTAGGCCTCAGTGCCCGCACCAACCACTTTCCGAGCCAGCTTTCGGGTGGGCAGCGGCAGCGCGTGGCTATTGCCCGGGCCCTGGCCGGCAACCCCGAGCTGATCCTGGCCGACGAACCCACCGGTAACCTCGACTCGGTGATGGGCGAGGAAATCATGGACCTGCTGCTGGGCCTCAACCGCCACGACGGGGTGACCATCGTGATGGTAACCCACGACGAGCAGCAGGCCCTGAAAACCGAGCGGGTTATCCGCTTCTTCGACGGCAGCCAGGTCAGCTAATTCCGATTCGCGCCTTTCACCCTTTTCCTCCGCTTTTCCTGCTGCATCATGGCTACGCTGCTTTCTTCCCTGGCCCAGCTTTCCGAAACCGACCTGCTGGCCGAGTGCCGCCGCGGTAATCCCCGGGCCCAGAAGGTGCTTTACGACCGGCTGGCGCCCGGCATGCTGGCCGTGTGCCTGCGCTACCTGCGCCACCAGGAAGAAGCCGAAGAGGCGCTGGTGCTGGGGTTTGTGCGGGTGTTCCGGGCTCTGGAGCAGTACCGTCACGAGGGCAGCTTCCGGGGCTGGGTGCGGCGCATTTTGATCAACGAGGCCCTGGGCCAGCTGCGCCGCCGCCAGCCCCTGCACCTCGACATCGACGACTGTCACGACGCGGTGGCCAGCATCCGGGCCACGGCCGAAAGCAACCTGGACACGGCCGACCTGCTGCGCCTGATTCAGGACCTGCCCGCCGGCTACCGCACCGTGTTCAACCTCTACGCCGTGGAGGGCTACAACCACCCCGAAATTGCCGCGCTGCTGGGCATCTCGGAGGGTACTTCCAAGTCGCAGCTCAGCAAAGCCCGCGCCCTGCTCCAGCGCCGCCTGGCCTCGCTTCATTCCTCCTCTTCTTTTCAGCCCCAGTCTTATGCTGCTTAGCTACCTCAAAATCGCCTGGAAGGTGCTGTTGCGCCGCAAGTTCTTCACCTTCATCAGCCTCTTCGGCATCAGCTTCACGCTGATGGTGCTGCTGGTGGTGGTGGCCATGTTCGACCACACCGTGGGGGCCCACGCCCCGGAAAGCCGGCTCGACCGGATGCTGTTCTCCAACTTCCTGCACATCAAGTACAAGGACGGCGGCAACCAGAACTCGCCGCCCAGCTACTACCTGCTCAATAAGTACGTGCGTGCCTTGCGCACCCCGGAGCAGGTGGCCATCTACTCCAACTTCCACGCCACGCCCAGCTACGTGGGCAACAGCCGCCTCGACCTCGACCTGAAGTACACCGACGAGGCCTTCTGGCAGGTGCTCGACTTCACCTTCCACGCTGGCCGGCCCTACAACCAGGCCGATGTGAAGTCGGCGGCCCACGTGGCTGTTATCAACCGCACCACGGCCCGCAAGTACTTCGGTACCGACCAGGGCGTGGTGGGCCGCCCCATCGAAATCAACCAAACCAAGTTCCGCGTCATCGGGGTGGTCGACGACGTGCCGGCCATGCGCCTGGCGTCCTACGCCGACGTGTGGGTGCCGCTCACGACCAGCCCCAGCGACTTGCAGCGGGTGAGCCTCGACGGCGACTTCTCGGCCATCGTGCTGGCTAAGTCCACCGGGGATATTAGCGCGGTGCAGGCCGAATTCGACCAGATGGCCAAGCGGATTCCCCTGACCGACCCCAAAAACATGGACCACCTCGACCTGCACGCCGACCCGCTGCTGGCGTCCTACTCCCGGCAAATCATGAGCCCTTTGACCAACTACGAGTCCAACGGCCTGAGCATTCTGTACTCTATTCTGTCGGGCCTGGCTTTGCTCTTTATGCTGCTGCCAGCCCTGAACCTGGTCAACATCAACGTGAGCCGCATTATGGAGCGGTCCTCCGAAATCGGGGTGCGGAAGGCCTTTGGGGCCACCGGCGGCACGCTCATCGGGCAGTTTCTGGTCGAGAACATCTTCCTGACCGCCATTGGGGGCCTGCTGGGCTTGCTGCTGGCCTACGTGGCCCTGCAGCTCATCGACGGCGCCCAGATTCTGGCCTACGCCCACTTCGAGCTGAACTGGCGCATTTTCAGCTGGGCCCTGCTCGTGACGCTCTTTTTCGGCGTGCTTTCGGGCGTGTATCCCGCCTTTAAGATGTCGCGCCTGCAGCCGGTGCAGGCCCTGAAAGGAAAGTGAGGTGGTGAACTAGTGAACTGGTGAACTGGTGAGTTGTCGTTCGGGCGGCTCTGCCCCGTCAAAACGTTCAACTCACCACTCTTCCACTTCACTGCCTTCCCAGAACAGCAAACTCACTATTTCACCATCTCACCATTTCACCGATGTTACGTCACCTGTTTACCCTGATCTGGAACCGGAAACGGTCCAACTTCCTGCTCATCGCCGAAATCCTGCTCTCGTTTTTCGTGCTCTTCGTGGTGAGCGTGCTGCTGGTCAATAACTACTACAACTACCACCAGCCCATGGGCTTCCGCTCCGACAACGTGTGGGAGTTTGACCTGAGCCCCGGCCAGGACACCACCGACCGGCGCGGCACGCTGCGCCTGGTGATGCAGCAGCTCAAGGCTACGCCCGGCGTGGTGGCCGTGACCCACACCAGCACCAACTCGCCCTTCTCGTTCAACAACCGGAATACCGACGAGTACCGCTACCACGGCAAACAGGCGCCCCTGACCGAGCGCTACGACGCCGACGACGACATGGTGCCGGTGCTGGGCCTGAACGTAGTGGCCGGCCGCTGGTTTGACCGCCGCGACGATGGCGCCGCCCACCAGCCGGTCATCATCAACCGGAAGCTGGCCGAGGCCATGTTCGGCCAGGAGCCGGCCGTGGGCAAGATTATGACCAACGAGAAGGGTACCGAAGACTGGCAGGTAGTGGGCGTCATTGATTTCTACCGCTCGGGCAGCGACTTTGCCGCCAACGAGCCCGCCATCTTCCACCGCCGCGTGCTGCAGGGCACCACCCGCATCGGCAACCAGGAAGACCCGCTGCTGCTGGTGCGCGTGGCGCCCGGTAGCGGGGCCGTACTCGAGCAGCAGCTCGTGCGCAAGATCAAAGCCATGACCAAGGGCTGGGATGCCAACGTGAATACCCTCGACGAAAACCGCCGCGACAAAATGAAGGTGATTATGACCCCGCTGATGGCGCTGGGAATGGTCGGTTTGTTTCTAATTATCAACGTGGCCCTGGGCCTGTTCGGGGTATTGTGGTACAACATTAACCAGCGCAAGGCCGAAATCGGGCTGCGCCGGGCCCTGGGCGCCACCGGCAACGGCATCAGCGGGCAGTTTCTGGGCGAAATGATGGTCGTGACGGTGCTGGGCGTGGCTGGGGGGCTGCTGCTGGCCGCGCAGTTTCCGCTGCTGGGCGTATTCGGGGTGGCCACCGAGGTCTACATGCAGGCTATGGGCCTGGCCACGCTGCTGATCTTCGTGCTCACGGCCGTGTGTGCCCTGCAGCCCAGCCGCATTGCCGCCGGCATTCAGCCCGCCGTGTCCCTGCGCGAGGAATAAGCCAGCTGCAAGCGGCCGAAAACCGCTGCGCTGCAAGAACTTGCTAAACCCCAACACCCGATTGGCGTTCCGGTGTAGCCGAATGCCAATCGGCTACACCGGAATGCCAATCGGCTACACCGGAATGCCAATCGGCTGCACCGGAATGCCAATCGGCTGCACCGGAATGCCGTTCGGCTGCACCGGAATGGCAAACCGCTGCACGGGAATGCCACTCGGCTGCACCGGTTTGCCATTCGGCTGCACGGGAGGGGCCTCCGCTGCACCGGAATGCCATTCCGCTGCAGCCGAGGCCCCTCCCGTGCAGCCGAGGCCCCTCCGCTGCACGGGAGGGGCCTCCCCGGATACACAAATGTTGCATTCGGTACTCCCAAACGCCACCTCTGACTAGGGAATAGGGTAGTCACTGCTCCGGATTGGTGTTTACAGTCGCTAACGTCAACATTTGGGCTTGCTGCCCCGTGGCCCGGCCGGGCCGGGGCTGCCGCCGGTGGGCAAAACAATATTTTCTTTCTCGAATTTTACCGGGCTTTTCCGTCCTTCGCAGCCAATGCCCCTCCCGGGCGACGACCTGCCCGACCTGCTCCCGCCGAAACAGCTGCTGCTTATGATTCTGATTGTAGACGATGATCTGGCCGTCCGCACTTCCCTGGGGCTGCTGCTCAAGCAGGCCGGCTACGCCACCAAGGGCGCGGCCACGCCCGAGGAAGCCCTGCAGGTGGTGCGCACCACCCCGCCGGTTCTGGTGCTGATGGACATGAACTACTCCCTGGACACCTCCGGCCACGACGGTCTGCAGCTGCTGGCCCAGGTGAAAGATATTGCGCCCCAGGTGCCCGTGATTCTGATAACCGGCTGGGGCTCTATTACCCTGGCCGTGGAGGGCATCAAGGCCGGGGCCGCCGAATTCGTGACCAAGCCCTGGAACAACGACTCCCTGCTCCAGACCATCCGCACCATTCTCAGCCTCCAGGACCGCCCCGCCGACGCCGGGCCCGGGCTGAGCCGCCGCGAGCTGGACCGGCAGTTCAACTTCCGCTCCATTATCGGCGCCGACGCCCAGCTGCTGCATGTGCTGCGCAACGTGGGGCAGGTAGCCGCCACCGATGCTTCCGTTCTGATTGAGGGCGAGAGCGGGACGGGCAAGGAGCTCATTGCCGAGGCCATTCACCAGAACAGTCACCGCCGCGACAAAGCCTTCGTGAAGGTCAACCTGGGCGGTATTTCGGCCTCGCTCTTCGAAAGTGAGATGTTTGGGCATCGCCGCGGGGCCTTCACCGACGCCAAGACCGACCGGGTGGGCCGCTTCGAGCTGGCCAACAAGGGTACCATCTTCCTCGACGAAATCGGGGAGCTGGACCTGGGCTCCCAGGTGAAGCTGTTGCGCGTGCTCCAGGACCGTACCTACGAAGTGCTCGGCGACAGCCGGGCCCGCAGCCTCGATATCCGGGTAATCTGCGCCACCAACCGCAACCTGGCCGAGATGGTGCGCGAGGGCCGCTTCCGGGAAGACCTCTACTACCGCATCAACCTGATAACCGTGCGCCTGCCCGCCCTGCGCGAGCGGCCCGACGACATTCCGCTGCTGGTAAACCACTTTGTGAGTAACCTGCGCACCACCTACAACCGGCCCTCCCTGAAAGTGGGCACCAAGGCCCTGCACTGGCTGCGCGAACTGCCGCTGTCGGGCAACATCCGGGAGCTGAAAAACCTGGTGGAGCGGGCCGTGCTGGTGTCGGGCAAGGATGAGCTCAGCCCCGAAGACTTCCAGGCCCAGTTTACCAAAGCCCCCGCCAAAGCCGCCGCCCCCGGCGAGCTGCCGCCCGTGGGCTCCATGACCCTGGAAGAAGTAGAGGTGCAGATGATCCGCAAGTCGATGGAGTTCTACGCCGGCAACGTGAGCCGCGTGGCCAAAGCCCTGGGCCTGAGCCGCGGCGCCCTCTACCGCAGGCTGGAGAAGTACGACATTCCCTTCGATGAGTAGGGGCAGGGCAGGGGCTGGCAGGAGCTAGAAAAGGCTGGAAAGCTAAAAGAAGCTAGCAAGCTAGTTCCCCTCCTCAGATGAGGAGGGGCTAGGGGTGGTTGAAACGTCAGAACGACCCCCAGCACCAAACGCCGCCTCGATTCCAGCCAACACCCCATCCATCTGCTCCAGCACCAGCTTGTTTTCGAACCGTAGCACCTGTATTCCCTGCTTGTTCAGGTAAGCCGTGCGCTCCACATCGTGAGCCTCGCCGCTCACCGTGAAGTGTCCCGCTCCATCCAGCTCCACTACCAGCTTCTCGGCTGGGCAGTAGAAGTCCACGATGTAGGAACCGATGCTGTGTTGGCGCCGAAACTTGCGGCCGGCCAGCTGGCTCCGCTGCAAGGTCCGCCACAGCAGTGCCTCGGCCGGGGTAAGGTGGCGGCGAAGCTGCCGGCGGTGGTCCTTCTCCTGGATAAGGTTGTGGATATGCTCGGTAGCCGACATAGCAGATAGTTTTAGTAGGTTCAAGATAAACAATGGTTGTCAACCACCCCTAACCCCTCCTCAGCTGAGGAGGGGAACTAGCTTACTAGCTTTGAAGCCTAACTCCTACGAATGACCCTGCGCGTCAAATTTCTGCTCTTCGTTGTCCTTATCCACGGCGTGCTCATTGCTCTGGCGGCCCAGCTGCGGCATACCAACGCCCCGCTGTTTGTGGCTACGGAAGTGCTGCTGGTCATTTCCATTGTGCTCACCGTGCAGCTCTACCGGGGCTTCGTGCGGCCCTTTCAGCTCATTGCCGCCGGCACCGAGGCCATCCGGTCCAAGGACTTCTCCATGAAATTCGTGCCCGTGGGCCAGAAGGAAATGGACCAGCTCATCGACGTCTATAACCACATGATTGACGAGCTGCGGCAGGAGCGCGTTACTCAGCACGAGAAAAGCTTCCTGCTGGAGCGCCTGATTCAGGCCTCGCCGGCCGGCATCCTGCTCCTCGACTTCGACGGCCGCATCGAGGCCGCCAACCCCGCCGCCGAGCGGTGCCTGCGCCTGCCCCAGAGCCAGCTGCTGCGTCAGCTGCCGGCCGAGCTGCCGGGCGAGTGGGGCCCGGGGCTGAGCACCTTGCAGGCCGGGCAGCCCCAGGTAATTCAGCTCTCGGGCATCCAAACCTACCGGGCCCACTGTTCCCACTTCCTCGACCGGGGCTTTACCCGCAACTTTATCATGCTCGAGGAGCTGACCCAGGAGCTGATTCGCCAGGAAAAGCAGGCCTACGAGAAGCTGATCCGGATGATGTCGCACGAAATCAACAATTCCATCGGGGCCATCAACTCCATCCTGCAAAGCTTCAGCTACTACACCGAGCAGCTCCGCCCCGCCGACCAGCCCGACTTCGCCGAGGCCTTGGAAGTATCCATCAACCGCAATACCCACCTGGCCAACTTCATTGCCAACTTTGCCAACCTGGTGCGCCTGCCCGCGCCCACGCCCCGCCCCCACGACGTGCACGACCTGCTCCGCTCCATTCACCGCCTGATGCTGGTGCAGAGCGAGAAGCGCCGTATCCGCTGGCACTGGCAGCTGGCGCCCGAGGCGCTCTGGGTGGAACTGGACGGTCAGCAGATTGAACAGGCCCTGCTCAACATTGTCAAGAACGCCCTGGAGTCCATCGGCGAGGACGGCAACCTGACCATTCACACCAGCCTGCAGCCGCCCCTGCTGCGCATCGAGGACGACGGGGCCGGTATTGCCCCCGAGGTGCAGCGGCGGCTGTTTACCCCGTTTTTCAGCACCAAGCGCGACGGGCAGGGCATCGGCCTGACCATGATTCGCGACATTCTGCTCCAGCACGGCTTCACCTTCAGCCTCGAAACCACCGCGGCGGGCACGACGGCCTTTACCATCGGGTTTGGAACGGCGGAAAAAGTGGAGCAGCCACCAAAGACCCTGAGCCAGCCAACTCAGCTAACGTAGCCTTTCCGTGAAAAGCAGAAGCCGGGAATTTTGCCTGACCTGGTTGGCGTAAGCCGGGGCCAATTGAAACCCAGCTTTATTGCGCACTTTTGACGACTCTTATTGCCTATGTCGTCCGCTATTTTTCGGTTTATCCACCGCTTAGGCCAGCTCTCGGCCACTATTCGCCTAGTCGTGGCCTTGCTGCTGGGCGCCGGGGCTTGGCTGCTGCTGCCGGCTAAGCTGCTGCCCATGGCCCGGGCCGTAGCCGCCTGGGACGCCTTTGGCCTTACGACGCTGCTACTGTTCTGGGCCGCCATTACCACCGCCGACGTGAAGCATATTCGCCAGACTGCCCAGCGGGAAGACGCCAGCCGCACCCTGTCGTTTGCCTTCGTGCTGGTGGCGGCCCTGAGCAGCCTATTGGCCGTGATACTGCTGCTGAGCTCGGTGCACGAGCTCAGCCGGCCGGCCCTGCACCTGCACGTGGGGCTGGGCATTGCGGCCGTGGCCCTGGCCTGGCTGCTGGTGCACACCGTGTTTACGCTGCGCTACGCCCACCTCTACTACGACGCCACGGCCGACGGCGACGCCGGCGGCCTGGAGTTTCCCGGGCGGGAGCCCCCGGATTATCTGGACTTTGCTTACTTCTCCTTCGTGGTGGGCATGACGGCCCAAACGGCCGACGTGAGCATTAGCAGTCAGTATGTACGCCGCCTGGCCCTGCTGCATGGCCTCGTGTCGTTTGGCTTCAATACGGCGGTGGTGGCCCTGAGCATCAGCGGGCTGGCAGGAGTGCTCTAGCCTTCGCCGCGGGGCTAGCGCAGGATGGGGCGGGGGCCTTTGTAGGCTTCGGAAGGCAGCAGCGAAATCAGGGTGTTGAGGCCCGAGGCTTCGAACTGCCGCTGGACGGCGGGCTGCAGGCCACACAGCGTCAGCTTGATACGGGCTTGCTGCAAAAACGGTAGGTGGCGCAGCAAGGCCTGCTGGGCCCGAAAGTCGATGGCCGTGAGTTCCTGGCAGAGTAGCCACAGGGTGCCGGCCTGCTTCTGCGTGGCTTCGCGCAGCAGGTCGACCAGCTGCTTGGCTCCCTGCTCACCCTCGCATTTGCCCCGTAAGCTCACCACAAAAACGTTGGGCTGCGACAATTTCAGAATATCCATGCCCGATAATTTGTTGACTGTGTTATCGTTCCAATAACCAGCCCGCCGCCGTGGCGAAGGCTTATACAAAGATAGGCCGGCCACAGAAGCCGATATCAAGGGTAAATACTCTTTTGGGGCCGGGGTTTATACGGAAATCCGCGTGTGTACCCCGGCCCTAAAAGGGTTACTCAGCAGGCTCCCCCACGGCGGCCAAATCACTGTTGGCCGGGCCAATGAGTAGCTTGCCCAGGGCGTCGAAGCGGGAGCCGTGGCAGGGGCAGTCCCAGCTTTTTTCCAGACCGTTCCAGTGCACCACGCACCCCAGGTGGGGGCAAATGGCCGAGCATTTGTGGGTCTGGCCCTGCTCGTCGCGGTACACGGCCACTTTCGTGATGCCTTCGCGCAGCACGGCTCCGCTACCGGCCGCAATGTCTTCCTCCTTCGATACGTCGCCGCCGGTGAGCAACTCGGTGTACTCGATGGCCACATTCACGTTTTCGCGCACAAACTCGTAGGCCGAGGCGGGCTTCAGCGTCACGCGGCCCGGGTCGTAGAGCTCGGCCCAGGGGTTGGGCCGGCCCTTGATCAGGTCTGTCACAATCATGGCGCCCAGCGTGCTGTGGGTCATGCCGTGGCCCGAGTCGCCGGTGATGATGTACACGTTTTCGTTGTCGAGCGGGTTGGGACCAGCGTAGCCCAGACTGTCACTGGGTTCCTGCACCTGCCCCGACCAGCGGTATTCCACGCTCTGCACCATCGGAAAATGCTCCCGGGTCCACTCTTCCAGGCAGCGCAGGCTTTCCTCCGGGTCACCCTGGCCTACTTTATGGTCTTCGCCCCCCACAATGAGCAGGTCGTAGTTGGGCGTGCCGCCCCGGGGGCCTTCCTTCACTTCCTGCAGCCGGATGTAGTGGTACGGGTCGGGCGTGTCCCAGTACAGGGCCAACGTTACCGAGCCCTTCGGAATTCGGGCCCCGATGACGTAAGTGCGGTACGGGGCCTGCTTGGTGTGCATCACCACCCGGTCGTTGACGGGCGTATTCGTCGCCATGACCACGGCTTGGGCCGTCACGGTAGCCCCGGTCACCACCGTCACTGTGGCCTCGGTGCCGCCCTTCACGTCGGTGACGTGGGAGTTAGTAAAAATCTGACCCTTGCGCCGGACAATGGCTTCGATGAGGCCGTTGAGGTACTTCGTGATATGAAACTGACCCTGGTTGGGAAACACCAAACACTCACCGGTCTGGAAGCCCTTGGTGGGCGAGTCGGCCAGCCGCTGCACGCCGGTAAGGCCAGCGCGGTGGGCGGCTGCCAGCTCCTCATCGAGCTCCTTAGGCTTGCCGTCTTTGGGCAAAAACAGGTAGCCGTCGAGCCGGGTGAAGTCGCAGTCAATCTTTTCCTCCAGCACAATCTTCTCGATCTGGTCGATGGCACTGCCGTGGCTTTCGGCCGCCAGCCGGGCGCCTTTCTCCCCAAACAAGTGCTCCAGGCGCGTGTACCGGTCGTCGAGGGCGTTGGAAAGGTGGGCCGTGGTGCGGCCGGTTTCGCCGCTGCCCAACTCTCCGCTTTCCAGCACGATTACCTTTTTGCCTTCGCGCAGCAGCAGGTAGGCCGTCGTCAGGCCGGCAATACCGCCCCCCACGACCACCACATCGGTCTGGGCATTCTTGGTCAACGGCGAAAAGGTGGGCAGCGCCGGGCCGGTGCCCAGCCACGACGAGACGGTAGAGGCGGAAGTACGTTGCATACGAAGCGGGTTGGTGGAATGCAGTACTACGGTGCTCCTCCGCCCCGAGGTTGCTACGGATCAGCTTGCTGCGGGCTGGTTACTGGTACATATCAGGGGTGATGGGCAACTCATATTCTTCGCCGGCGCTGAGAAAATGCAGCACCAGGTCCCGAATGGAGAAGGGAGTGTCGTTGGAGATGTCGTAGATGTTGGTAGCCGTGCAGCTGCTACCTTCCAGCAGGGTTACCAGGCCGCTACCAATGACTTCCAGCTTGTAGCCTTCCCGCACAATAACGCCCGTATCTTCTTCCAGCCCCATGCCCATGCAGGTGGGGTTGGTGGCAATAATCTGGGCCATGCGCGCAATGCGGCCCCGGGCAATAAAGTGGGTGTCGATGGCTACGTCGTGCATAAAGCGCAGGCCGGTGGTAATGGCAATTTCGCCCTTGCGGAAGCCGGCATCATTGCGCCCCTCATAAATCATGGGCGTCGACATAGCCGTGGCCCCGGCGCTGGTCCCCCCAATGACAATCTTGTCGTAGGCATACCGCTCTTTCAGGCGCTGCAACAGGTGCGTGCCGCCCAGAATGGCCGTCAGGCGCAGTTGGTCGCCGCCGGTAAACCAGAAGCCGGCGGCTTCATTTACCAGTTGCAGGGTTTTTTCGTCGTTGGCGTCGGAGCGCTGCTGCACGTTGAGGGTTTCGATCCGGCCAACTCCCAAGCGGCGAAATACCTCGTGGTAGTCGCGGGCGGCTTCTTCCGGCACCGACGAAGCCGTTGGAACAACGAGTACCAACGGGTCGTGCCCCACGAGTTCTTGCACGAAGCGCTGAAGAATACCGTCGGGAACGAAGTTGCGGTTGTTGTCCTGATTAGAGCCTTTTTCGGGCTCTTCGCCCTTGTTTTCATGGCCTCCCACGGCAATCAAAATGCCCTGGGGAAGCGGACAGGTGGGGCGGCTGGGGTCCTGTGAACGGGTGGTTTTTTTCTTGCGGCCAGGCATGGCAATACAGTAAATAAGAACATGAGTGCTGTTCCTTTCCTTACTACATGCGAGAATTTGCCCGGCGGGGTTGCCGGATAGGTGCGCTTATTTGAAGAAGCCCACCCTGGGAGTGGTCCGGGTAACCCTAGCGGTAGCTACTGAAACTAAAATAATTAAGCTAGTCTGCCGGCATGGCTGCCGGAAGGGCTACAATAGCATTGCATCTGAACGGAGCCCAAAATTACGTAGTGCTACCCCGCAAAATACGTATTTGACTTGCCGCTAAGCAACGGCGGCCACTTACTTCACCAACCCGCTGCTGACGGCGAATTTGATGAGGGCGGCGGTGTTTTTGGCCTGGGTTTTCTCGATGATGTTCTGGCGGTGGGTTTCAATGGTGCGCTTGCTGGTGAAGAGCTTATCGGCAATTTCGGCGTTGGTCAGCCCTTCGGCAATGAGCTGCAGCACTTCCAGCTCCCGCGTCGATAAATCAGCCGGGCGGGGCTCCAGGCTTTCTTCCCACTGCTTTTCCATGTTCAGCGTAAGCTTACGCAGCAGCTCCAGCGCTATTTCGGTGCACAGAAACGGATGGCCTACTGCCACCGTCCGAATGGCGTGCAGAATTTCGGCAATGGCAGCATTCTTCAGGATATACCCCGTAGCACCGGCATCCAGGGCCTGCGCCACGTAGCGCTCATGCTCGAGCATGGATAGAATCAGCAGCCGCGTTTCGGGGTGCTGGGTCCGCACCAGGGGCAAGACGGCAAAGCCATCCAGCTCGGGCATGGTCAGGTCCAGCAGCACGATGTCGGCCGGGGTGGTGGCCAGCAAATCCAGTAGCTGCTGACCATTGCTGGCTTCGCCCACTACTTCAAAGTCGGGCTCGGCAACCAACAACGCCCGGATACCTTCCCGGAGAATTGTATGGTCGTCGGCTAAGATGATACGAGTCATGCGTTGGAGCCCAAAAGGATGAAGCGCTGGAAAGAAACTAACAATTTCATTACAACCCGTTTGCGAGGATAAGGTTGGACCAGAAAATGAGTTTCAGATGAGCCCATGATTAGAAAAAGAGGGCACCTCTCCGGGACATGCGTCCTGCCACATCAAACGCTGATCTTTTTCCGTACCACCCAATACCCACCTCTAGTCAGCGGCAAAGGTAGGCAACAATAGGTATTTATACGGACCAAAAATGGCGCGGAGCCGTAATACGTGGTAAATACGGCTTTTGCCTTTCACCTGCTGCTTCGGGGAGTGGAGCGCTTAATATTGCAGTTTACCAGTCGTGTGCCAGGAGTTATGGGCACGATAGCGGGACAGCGGCAGCCAGAAGCAGCAGGAGGGAATGAGCCCGTCATTGTTGAAAGCAAGTGCCAGTCTTTTTCACGGGGCCTGTCACGCTCGGTTTAACACTGATTCCCCTATGATTCGGATTATTCTTACTGACGACCACGCCATTATCCGGGACGGTATCCGCAGCTTGCTGCGCGACGAGCCGGGCCTGGAGGTCGTGGGCGAAGCCAGCAACGGCGAGGAGCTGCTGGCCATGCTACCGACGACTCCCACCGACGTCATCCTGCTCGATTTGAACATGCCCGGCATGGATGGCTTTGCCACGCTGGCGGCCCTGCGCGAGCAATACCCCCAAACCCGGGTGCTGGTGCTGTCCATGCTCGACCATGAGCGCTACGTGGTGCAGGCCCTGGATGCCGGCGCCCTAGGCTACGCTTTGAAAAATACGGGGCGTACCGAGCTGATTTACGCACTGTACGCCGTGGCCGCTGGCCAGCCATTTCTGTGCACTGCCATTGGAATGGGCTTGCTGCGCAAATTTCAAAGCCCCGAAACCAGCACCTACGATGCGCCCAAGGTGGGTAGCAGCCTTTCGAAACGGGAGTTGGAAGTACTGCAGCTCATTGCCGAAGGGCTGACCAACGCCGAAATTGCCGATAAGCTCTTCACCAGCAAGCGCACTATCGAAACCCACCGCCAGAACATCATCGAGAAAACCCAGGCCAAAAACACCGCCGCCCTCATCAAGTTCGCCGTCAGCAGCGGGTTGCTGCCCGAGTAGGCCGCTCCTGGCAAAGCCGAAATCCAGACCATAAAAAAAGCCCCCGGAATATTCCGGGGGCTTTTTTGGGGAGTTGGTTACCGTGAGTTTATTCGATGATAAGTCGTTTGGTAACCAAGCCGGCTTCGGTGCTCAACCGCAGCGAGTACACGCCCACGGGCAGCTCGGCCAACGACAGGGCATGGGCCTTGTCGCCGTTGGCGGGCAGCTGTTGGGTGCGCACCACGCGGCCCAGCGCATCGAGCAGCGTGGCCGTTACGGGCTTACGACCCAGCGCGGCAGGCAGCTCTACCCAAGCCGTTTTCTGGGCTGGGTTCGGATACAAGGCGACGCTGGAAGCCAACGTGCCACTGCTGGTAGCCAGGGGCCGCAGGCTGCCGAAGCTGAGCGAGAAGCGGCCGGTAATCAGGGCCGCGTTGCTGGCCGAGAAGCGGTAAGTGCTCTGCTGCCGCAGGTCCACCTGCTGGCCCGTTACGGCGTCGAGCA